>CAZKPR010000073.1:0-16762 GCA_964554685.1 uncultured Leptospirales bacterium
GAGAACATTCATCCTGTATCCGTAGCGCATCTCACAGCGCGTGTAGGGAACGCCCTCATGCGCGTGAACCGAGACAAGGGATCGCATGACCGTGTAGCGGTCGAAGAAGCGCGAGACGCGCGGAAAGGAGCGGTGGAATTCATTCACCACCCTCCGTGATTCCCCCTCCAGGTTCTTGAAAAGTCCGCATTCCCGGGCGTTGAGCCGCCCGATATTTCGGGGATCGATGACCCTGAGAAGCCCGCAGACAAAGGCCATGCCGTTCCTGTGGGAATAGCTTCCCGTGGCGGTTCGCGAGCGAACTGAAACAACGAAGGAGCGGCCCCCGGCAAGGGAGCGATCGTTCTTTTTCAGTGCATAGACCGTGTCATAGTCCCACAGTCGCGAGGGCCCGTCACGCCCCTCGCCCGGAGTAACGAGGTCAACGGCATAGCCGTCTTCCCTGTTGCGACCTTCGATCGTGACACCGCGGAATCCATCCCCCGCGTCGGTGAAATACGGGCTCTTCCAGAGTTTCATGAAATCAAAGCGCTCAAGGGTGGAGCGCACGAAACGGTAAAATTTTTCGGTTTCAGCGGAGTGGGTGACACCGAGAGAGGTTTTTTCGAGAAGCCGCGCGATTTCTTTCAGGGCGGGACATCCCTTTCCGCCCGGAACAATGTCTCGCACCGCGTCATGGAAGGTGTAGGGTGAGGCATAGAGCCATGCGGTGAGAATCGTAATGAGGACGGCGGTCATGATGTATCACCGCCTTTTTTCATGCCGACTCGCGACCCTGCCGGCAAGCCGCGCCCGCAGAGGGGGCGTCGATGGAACCGCGCGCATGCCACTATGGTCCTGATGGTCATCATTTCACGCTTTACCCATGGCCCTCGCCTTCAGGTTACCCGGCATTGTTTCTATCGCGTAGCGCAGGGCCGTCCGAGGCATCACGCCCCTCCGGCTCATCACATACTCAAAGATTTCCTTCTCGTGGTGCCTGCTTGCCGACTTGAGGAGCCAGCCGTATCCCTTCTGCACCAGGTCATCCGCGTCCTCAAGGAGAATGTCGGCAATCTCGATAGACTCAATGAGATAGCCTCCCCTGCGCGCGGGAACGATGAGCGAGACCGCGGCGGCGCGGCGCGCCCACCGGTTCTTCGACCGCGCCCATTTTTTCAATGTTGGAATATGATCCGGGTAATGCTCCAGGAAGGCGCCCACCGTGTGGTTGCAGAGGGTGTCGCAGGAGGCCCAGTTGCTTACAAAACGCATCACCCATCGTTGAAGGACGCGAAAATCCTTCGGTTCGAACCGTTTCCGCATGGCATATGACCAGCGGCAGGCGATGATCGACTCCTCCATGTAGCCCGACAGCCAGAGATCCTCACAGATGCGGAATATCTCCTCTTTTTTCTTATCCTTGATTTCTGAATAATGCCTTTTCGCGATGGCGTTCACCTCGGCAGTCCGCACACCAAAAAACATTACCGGCTCTTTGAAAAACCTCTCCCCCGATTCCTTCACTTTCCTGTCTGCACGATTCATCAGTTCCCGGCGTATACGGTTACGCACATCGGCCATCCCACCCTCAATACGCTTTCCTGATTCCATTCTTTTCATCACCGGTTACGCGTGTGGGTCAGCCGCGTTTTTTACATCTCTCCGCGGCGTCATGATAAAACCTTTTCTTGTCCGTCCACTGGATCAAATCTATCTCAAGCCCGTCGGGATCCTCTACATAGAGCTGCCGCGAGTACTGTTTCACGATAATCCCGGCGTCTTCCCCGACAAGACCCCTCTCTTTCAACAACCGGAGCGTCTCATCGATGTTCGCGACCAGGTACCCGACATGGCGCACCGAATTCCCGGGCAGGCGATTCGCATTTTCAGAAATGAAAAGCTCATGTCCATCGCCCTGAAGAATTGCGTAATCGCTTCCATCGTGTTTCCTGCCGCGGTCAAGAAGCAGGTACCCGAGGACGCCGCAATAAAAATCAACATGACGCTCCACGTCCGACACATACCTGTTTATATGATCTATCTTCGGTGGCATAGACCCAACCCATTTACCTGTTTCGTCTTGATGGACTCCCCCCGGCCTTGATCTCCCGGGGATCACTTTTTCATGAAGGGTATGAACCTCCCGATTGCCCTCACCTCTTTGATTCCCAGGATCCAGGCCGCGGCGAAATAGACGAGACCGTAGGGTCCTAGAACCAGGAGGGCGCGGAGCATGGGATGGAGCCCTCCGGCGATGAGTCTCATGCCCCACGCCACGGCGGCGGCCATGATGGCGGCGCTCCAGAGTCGGAGGATGAATGACAATCCCGGCCCCGTGACGCCTATCCGGCCGTTTAATGTTCTGCGCAGGAGGGCGAACTCGACCCAGGCGCAGAATCCCGAAGCCGCGGTGATCCCCGCCACGCCCCACCGGGTATCGATACCGATCAATGCGGGGAGGTGCTGCGAGGCAAGGTATCCCAGTGCCGTGGCGAGCGATACTCTCAGCAGTGCGAAGCGAAGCGGCGTCCTCGTGTCATGAAGCGCGTAAAAGGCTGACGAGTAGAGGCGCCCCATGGTGTTGGCCAGAAGGCCCACGCTTGAGCCGGCCAGTACTCCCCAGACGTAGATCGAGTCCCACCGGGTGAAAGCCCCGGTCTGGTAAATGGCCGCCGCGATGACGTCCCCGAGGGCGAGAAATCCCGCGGCTGACGGGACGATGAAAAACGCGATCCTTCTCAGCCCGTCGTTCAGCCGTGCCCGCATCCTCTCCGCGGCGTCGCCGCTCCCCGTGTCCCGCGCCATGGCGGGCAGCTCCGCCGCGGAAACCGACATGCCGAAAAGGCTCACGGGGAGGGTATAGAGCGTCTGGGCGTAGGCAAGGGCCGCCACGGCCCCCGTGGGCAGGAGGCTCGCCAGTATGGAATCCACGTAGGCGCTGATCTGGACCACGCCGCGGCTGAAGAATACCGGGACGAAATTCCGTACCACCGTGGCCACTCCCCCTATCCGCGCCGAGAGGCTCAGGCGCAGCCCCGCGAGGAGGCGCAGTACCGTGGGAAGCTGGATCAGGATCTGCGCGGCGCTTCCCGCCACGGAGCCCCAGGCCGCCCATTCGGCCAGGGGGAACTGCGCCGCGCCGCCTTCACCAAAAAACAGAAGAGAGGCGATGATTACCAGGTTCCATACCACCGGGGCGGCGTAGGAAAGAAAAAATTTTCCATGGCTGTTGAGCACGCCAAGGCACCAGGCCGACCAGACCATGAGCCCCGCCCCGGGGAAGAGTATTCGCACGAGGGTGATGCTCAGCTCCCGTTTCTCGCCTTCGAAGCCCGGTGCGATGCCGTCAATAAGGTAGGGCGCCGCGGCCACGCCGGCGGCCACCAGGACCGACGTGACCAGCATCAGGAGCCCCGCCACGGCCCCCGCGACCCTTCGCGCCTCCTCCTCTTCCCCGCCCCCCAGGAGCTTTGCGTACACGGGTATGAATGAGGCGGAGAGGACCCCCTCTCCAAAGAGGTTCTGGAGGAAATTGGGAATCCGAAAAGCGGCCTTGAAGGCATCAGCCGCATCGCTGCTGCCGAAATAATGGGCGAATACCCTGTCGCGCACGAGCCCCGCGAGGCGGCTGAGGAGTATTCCCGCCCCCACGAGCAGGGCGTGCCAGCGTGAACGGGAATCGACTCCTGAATTTTTTTCCGGGGCTGTAGATTTCATCTTTTTTTCTATTGATAAAAATTCAGTGTTACGATACCCTTTTTCATCGACCCGATTTTATCAATCAAATAAACGGCCGGTGCCAAAAAATAGTATTGACGTACCGCTGCGGCGCACCGGTTTGTGAGCAACGATCCCCGGAGTCGGGGTATAACCGGACAAGAGAGTTGACTGCCATGAAGAAGCACATCAACACCGTCAACACGCTGCTTGAATCCCTTCCCTACATACGCGAATTCAGCGGCAAGACCGTCGTGATCAAGTACGGCGGGCATGCCATGGTCGCCGAGGAACTCCAGAAATCCTTCGCCCGTGACATGGTGCTCCTGAAGCTCGTGGGAATCAACCCTGTCATCGTTCACGGAGGGGGGCCGCAGATCAACCGTCTCCTGGAGCAGATCGGCAAAACAAGCGAGTTCGTAGACGGGATGCGGGTCACAGACATCGAGACCATGGACGTCGTGGAAATGGTCCTCGTGGGGAAGATCAACAAGGACATCGTGAACAACATCAACCAGAACGGGGGCAGGGCCGTGGGTCTCTCAGGAAAGGACGGGCGGCTCATCACGGCCAGTAAAATGTACCACACCACGTCGGACAACACGAGGGTCGACATCGGCCAGGTCGGGACCGTGGAGTCGGTCAACCCGCTCCTCCTCGAGACCCTTGACCGCGAGCGCTTTATTCCCGTCATCGCCCCCGTCGGCGTCGACAGGGAAGGCCTCACCTATAACATCAACGCCGACCTCGCCGCCGGGAAGATCGCCGAGTCCCTGAAGGCGGAGAAGTTCATACTCCTCACCGACGTGGAGGGCGTCATCATCGACGGCGTCCTGGCGCCGAGCATCACCGCGGGGGACGTTCCCACCCTGATCGAGAAAGGCGTTATCACCGGAGGGATGATTCCCAAGGTGCGCTGTTGCCGCGACGCCGTGTCCGGAGGCGTGGGCAAGGCACATATCATCGACGGCCGGGTGGAGCACGCCGTTCTCCTCGAGATCTTTACCCAGGCGGGTATCGGCACGGAAATTGTCGTGTAGGGATGGTGAAAACCTTCCCTGTCCCTACAAAAAACGCGAACCAGATCAACAGGTCTCCTGTCAATTATTCATATGCCATCAGCACGCGCACAGGGCAGCCAATGAATATCATTCCAGGAGGATCGACATGAAGCAGTACGCCACAGGAATTATTCCATGCATCGCCATTGTCCTTGCTTTCGTTTTCGCGGGCGAACTCAGGGCCCAGGAGGGTGAAAGGGACCGGGGGCAATCTTTTTCCATCGGCCTGCCCCTTGGCCTCTACAACGAGGACATGCACGTGGGCCTCGAGTTCGCCTACCCGGTACTTGATACCCTGGTCATCCGGATGAACGCGACCTGTCTCATCGACTTTTATCGGCGCAATGAGCTTACATGGAAGGGTCTTGAAAACACGCGCATGGCAAGGCCCGTGCTCTACCCCTCGGTGAGCCTTATCGGCCGAAGTCCACTCTTTCACAATCTCAGGGTTTACGGGGGTTTCACCGGGGGCATCGTGTATGTCAACAGGGACACACCGGTGCTGCCCCACGTCGAGGGATTCGGCGGCGTCGAGTTCTGGGCACAGAAGCACCACTCCTTTTTTGTGGAATTCGGGGGCGGAGCGGCCATCACCCCCAGAAAGATCGATTTCAGCCGCGGCGTCCTCATCTCCGGCGGATCCCGGTTCTATATCTGAGGGGTCCGCAACTCGGAACGCGGCGTCACGCGCCGGAGCAAGGCGTGGCAGGAAGTGGCGTGTGCACAGGGCGCCGCGCGCGTGCGAAACGCAGCGGATTTTCAGGGTCTTCGGGAAGCCATTTTTTTATTTGACAACTATCATTGAATCAATAAGTGTGCTTCCGGAGAGTTGTCCGAGTGGTCGATGGAGGCGGTCTTGAAAACCGTTGTGCCGCAAGGCACCGGGGGTTCGAATCCCTCACTCTCCGAGCAGAAGAGATGGAGAGGTGCCCGAGAGGCCGAAGGGGACGGTTTGCTAAACCGTTGAACTGGTAACGGTTCCGGGGGTTCGAATCCCCCCTTCTCCGAAGACGCGGTACGGCATGAAAAACACGCTCAGGATACGGATCGAACAGATAGGGGTTGACTACAGCCTGCCCCTCGCATGGCTCACTTATTTCCCGTTCATAGGGTGGCTGTATCCCTTCGTGGCAATGAAGGACGACGCCTTCGCCATGGACCACGGAAAGCGGGCCTTCGTCATGGCGGTTTTTTTCACTGCCCTGCCAGTGGCGCTGACCTTCCTCTCCGTCTTCGTACCCATTTCTTTTCGCGTCGCGTCGCTGGTAATCGCCGTGATTATCTACTGTTCTCACGCGGTCTATTTCGGTCTCTGCGCCTGGGGTTTCACGCATCTCAAGCGAGGCTCGGAGTGGAATTTTTCCCCCGTGGCCCGCTTCGCCGAAAAGGTGCCCGTATAAAGGGAAGGCGTGGAAAGACCGCTTGAAAAAATCCTTGATTCTTTAATCGGGAATCCTATCGTTCACCCATGCGTCTGTAGCTCAGTTGGATAGAGCGCCGGACTACGAATCCGTAGGTCGCAGGTTCGACTCCTGCCAGACGCGCAGGAGCCCCCGGGAAACCGGGGGCTCCTTTTCCTTCCAGACATGTCGCCCTCTCCTTTTTATCATCATGAATTAAGGCTTGATTTCACGGCATCATGCTATACGATTCTCACCGTCACCGCACAAACGGTGCGTTCCCAGTTTTCTTCATGTGAGAAAACCGAAATTCTCACAAACCCGGGAGGGAGGTATCCCCATGATCTGGAAGGGAAGAAGGCGCAGCGACAATGTTGAAGACCGGAGGCGCGTGCCCGCGAAAGGGGTGGCTGCCGGAGGGATCGGGACCCTGGTCCTTGTTCTGGCGATCTATCTATTGGGCGGCGACCCCACGGTGGTCCTCGACAGCGTGCAGCACACCACCCCAGGTGAAACTTCACACTACCAGGAAACGTCGAAGGAAAAGGAACTCGCGGAATTCGTCTCCGTGGTCCTTGCCGACACCGAGGACGTGTGGAGAGACATTTTCAGCAGGGAAGGAAAACACTACCGCATGCCGAAGCTTGTAATCTTTTCGGGAACCGTTGATTCGGCATGCGGGAGGGCCGGCAAATCCACGGGCCCCTTCTACTGCCCGGCTGACGAAAGCGTGTACATCGACCTGAGTTTCTACGATGACCTTCAGCACAGATTCGGGGCCTCGGGAGATTTCGCAATGGCCTACGTCATCGCACACGAGGTGGGTCACCATGTCCAGAACCTGACGGGAACAATGGACAGGGTGATGCGTCTTCGCTCGCGGCTCGGCGAACGGGAATTCAACCCCTATCTGGTCCGCCTGGAGCTTCAGGCGGACTACTATGCCGGGGTGTGGGCACACCACGCGGAACGCATGAAGCTCCTCGAAGAAGGTGACATCGGGGAAGCTCTCAACGCCGCCAGCGCAGTCGGAGACGACCGCATTCAGCAGCGTGCCCGGGGATACGTGGTGCCCGACAGCTTCACGCACGGCACCTCCGAGCAGAGGACGAGGTGGTTTTCCAAGGGATTCAGATCGGGCACCATGAAAGACGGTGGTACCTTCAGCGCCGACGAGCTGTGATCAACCTCCCGCAGCGCCGGAGACCATCTGCCTATACCCTCTCCCGGTACCCCGTCATTCTGAATGATATTGTGCAGGTGAATCCGTTCTCACCGGAGAGCAGTACTGATCCATTGAGCTGGTGCTCCGTTATCCCGCGTACGATCTTCATACCTATCGAATCAGTGGCTTCAACCGTCCCGGCATCCTTGAACCCGATTCCGTTGTCCCTGTACACAATGCGCAGGACCGAATCATCCTGGACACCAAGGGAGAGGGAGATGATTCCCCCGGGGGCTTTTCCAGGGAAGGCGTGCTTGAAGGAATTCGTCAGGAGCTCGTTGATGATCAGCCCGCATGGAATCGCGTAATCGATGAGTACCGTCACGGGTTCCATGTCGAACTCGAAAACTGCTTCGGCATCCGTGAATCCGAGACTGCTTCGCAAATGAACGGCGAGGTCATGAAGGTAGCCCCCCAGGTCGATACGCGAGAGGTCCTTCACCTGATCGAGCCTTTCATGAACCATCGACATGGCGCGAATCCTGTTCACGGCATCGAGAATGCCTCCCCTGAGGACGGGGTCACCGGATCCCTCGGCCTGGAGGGTGAGCAGGGAACTGATCACCTGCATGTTGTTTTTCGTCCGATGAAAAAGCTCGCTGAGAAGAACTTCTTTCTGTTTCAGCGCAAGGCGCAGGGCATTGCCGGCGTTTTCCGCTTCGCCAAGGGCGGATTCAAGACTCACCCTGGTCTCTTCGAGCTCGACATTCTGGAGGAGAAGTTCTCTCGTTTTTTTCGCGACTCTCATTCTCAGGAATGAAGCCGCGACGCCCAGGAAGAGTGCCATCGCTACGATAATTCCGATCACGATGAAAATATAGCGCGGAATCACCGGTGGGAGCTTCATGGAGAGGCTTTTCTGTAAAATACGGTAATATGCCGACTCGGGATCGTTCTTCATGGAGGAAAGGCGCCTGTCCACCGCGGCGACGAGCCCCCGGTCGCCTCCCATCGGAAACGCGAACAGGATATTCAGCGGATCAATTATCACGGGGGCCGGCACGATATCATCGCCCCTCTGCGGGGAAAAATAAAAAAACCTGTCCGCGACGATCACGTCGGCCTCGCCGGACCGCAGGGCATCGACGGTCCCCTGGTAATCGGGACAATCGACGAGGGTATACCGGATTCCATATCGCTTCCCCGCCCCCGAATCAAAATACCTGTGCTGATGCGAGCTTCTGAGAACCGCGATCCTGAGGCCCTCAAGGTCTTTCATCGATTCGATTTTTTTATTTTTCGTTGTGAAAACCTGTAGCCATGATTCTATCACGGGAACTGAATTGAAATCAAAAAACCTGGAACGATCAGCGGTATGGGTCACATCAAGGAGCAGGTCAAGGTCACCGCGCCTGAGACGAAGCAGGTTCTCCTCCCAGGTGCCGAATACATACACGGCATCCCATTTCTCCGCCGCGGCGATTTCATTCATGATCTCAACGATGAACCCCGCCGGCGTGCCGTCATGCCGTATAAAAACCTTGGGGGGGTTCTGGTATATGCCGATTCTCACCTCCCGGACCTGGGCATGGACGGGATCAAGGATGAGAAGGGACAGGAACAAGCAGGCGATTACTACTCTGATGGTATCGATGATCATGGTGGCCTCATTTCACAATACCGGTGGATCCGTCCTCTACGATGGGATTATACCGCAATTGCCGCTAAAATTGCAATGATAATCCTATGGCAAGAAAACCAACCTTGACCGGAAGCATAGCATGCGACATCAGCACGAGGGCCCTTTGGATGAAATGCTCCTGATACTGTCGAATCATGGGTTTCCGCTTCTATGAAGGGAACAACCTGATAAAAAAATACTTGCTATTTCATTCTGATAGCGATACATTCTTGGCAGTTGTTCTCCGTACATGCCTCACTCATTGCGGAGGGATACCGCTGCTTTAAATCCAGCTGAGGAGGATTCATGATGGAAACCTGGTTGCCGATTATTATCCAACTTATTAGCGGAGCCGCAGGGGGAATAGGAGCGGGCGCCGCGCTGAAGAAGCAGTCCCTGGGAACTCTTTGGAACGCCGTTGCCGGGATCGTGGGAGGCGGACTCGGCGGTCAGCTCCTCGGTCTCATTGGCGTTGCCGCCGGAGGCGGGATGGACGCGGCCGGTGTCGCGGGAAGCGTGGCTGGAGGTGGCGTTGGCGGCGCCGTTCTCATGATCATCGTCGGGCTCATCAAGAAAGCTCTCGGCAAATAATGACTCATGTTCTTCGCGGATTCTGATTCCGCGAATTATTATGCAACCATTTAATCACAGTATGTACCCGTCCCGGTACAAAAGATAACATTGCGCCCGGCAATGGCGAGTCGATCAGGGCAACGATTTCTTTTTTACATCGGGGATGGAAAAAGCGTCAGAAGGAGTTAACGCATGGCAAAACTTGAAACGGTTGAAGGTATCGGTCCTAAGTACGCCCAGCTTCTCAGGAAGGCGGGGGTGACATCAACGGGCGACCTGCTGAAAAAAGGCGCCTCGCCCCAGGGCAGGAAGAAAATTGCCGCCGATGCGGGGATCACCGGGAAGCTGATCCTCGAGTGGGTGAACCACGCCGACCTCTTCCGCATTACCGGAGTCGGCGAGGAGTACGCCGACCTTCTCGAGGAGGCTGGTGTCGATACCGTGGTGGAACTGGCCAAGAGGAATCCCGAGGCCCTGCATACTGCCATGGCCCATGCCAACAGCAGGAAAAAACTGGTGCGGCAGATGCCCGGCATGAAGCAGATAAAGGGATGGATCGCCCAGGCGAAAAAGCTCCCCAGGGTGGTGACCTACTGAGGCCATCCAACATACATACTTTGCGTATCCAGCGGCCGCCCGTGTTATTCACGAGCGGCCGTTTTCGAATAAGCGCCGCATTTGAGACAATTTATATTTTTTTCAATTTTACTTTAATTATATACAATTAAATAATAATGTTCATTAATATATTTGTTATAAAAATTCCGCACGTATGGGTTTTTTTACTTGACATTAATCAGTGTCCAACTTATATTTCGTAAAAATTATCGTACTATTAGTAGTGGAGGCATTCAATGTATCGCATGCAGAAGTTTATTCCCCTGGCGGCCCTGATCATCGCGTTCACCTTCCTGTTTACCGCCTGTGATAATGATGATTCGGACAATGCGCTTCTCCTGCTCGGACTGGCAAAAAATATGATCGTCAATGACACGGGTGGGAATACTGGAGGAGATTCAGGTGAAGTCGAGGGTATATCTGATAATGAGAACATCACCGTGGTCAACGGAAAGATCCTGGTGAATGTGGAGAACGGCGCCCTTGCCATCTCCGGAGAAAACGTTATCCTTACGGTCCTTGATGACGGCATCTGGGTCCTGGCCCCGGGCGTCACCATTTCCCTGAAGGACCAGACCGGTACGACCGTGACGGGTGCCGTGATCGTGGACCCGGTAACCGGGAACCTTTCATTCATACCCGACGAACCCCTGGACGTCAATAATCTCTACACGATTACCGTCACCGTGGGTGATGCGGTCTACACCGCGACGGTCATCATCGCCGTGGACGACACGGACCTTCCGGAATCGATGTTCGCCGACGTGTCGGTTTACAGCGAGTCGGGCATCTATCCCGTCGTCGACGCCCTTGTTAACGGCAGCTCGATCTTCGGCTGGGAATTCCCGCCCCGCTTTAAAATCCGCCTCATCGATGTCGAAGCGGGCGCGAAGGTCTACCTGAACTTCTACGGAGTCTACGACGTGCCCGCGTACTCTGACCTGGTTTTCTACCAGAGATGGCACGATTCGGGAGAGCCGGTCAAAGACTACGATTGGATCTGGTGCGGCTGGATATGGGTTGACGAAATCGACGCCTCCATTGACGGGGAGATCGACTACTCGTTCAGGAGAACCTACGCGGAGATACGGATCATCGACGGATCCGGTAACGACATCACCGCGACAAGCGCCGCGAAGTTCGAGGTCGTGACCCAATAACGGTCCATTCCATTTTCGATGAGTAACACAAAAGCCCGGGTTCTCCCGGGCTTTTGTTGGTTGCCTGGCGTCGCGGCCGTTCCTCCGCACCCGTCACGCCTCTCCCTTCAGATACTCCGTCACGAGTATTGTGATGTCATCTTCGAAGGCGCCCTCCCCGGCGAACCGCGTGAGACCCCGCATCACCTCGGCGCAGAGGTCCGCCGGGGAGAGGCCGCGGTTAACCATCACCATGTCGTGAAGGGCCTCGTCGCCGAACATGGCCCCATCGGCATTGAAGCACTCCGTGACGCCGTCAGTGTAAAGGACGATCTTGTCGTTCTTTTCCAGGACGGTCTCCACGTCGGCGAAGTTCATCGGGAACAGGTCATTGATGAGCCTTCCCGGCGGCTTGAAAAGCTCGACACCCCCCCGGGCCCGCACCACGATAACGGGTGGATGACCCGCGCCGGCCAGGCGGAGAAGCCCCGTTTCCAGGTCGAGGTAGCATATCGCTGCGGTCACGAACTGGGCCCCCATCTTCCCCTTCAGGGAATCATGGAGCACGCGGAGCATCTCCGAGGGACGCTCAAGGTGCTCCCTCCACGACCCCAGGGACATCTTCACCATTGAGGAGATGAAAGCCGCGGCCACGCCGTGGCCCGAGACGTCGCAGATGAAAAGGCCGAGACCCCGCCTGTCCTGCGAGTAATTGATGTCCACGAAATCGCCACCGACCCCCATCATGGGAAGGTAGGAAAACACGATCGAAGCGTTCCTTACGCCGGGGAGCTTCTCCGGGAGAAGCTTTTTCTGTAGCTCCCCGGCCATGCTGATCTGCTCCTCAAGCTGGTCTTTCTGCCTGGTGATCATCTCCCTTCCCTGCTCGATCGTCTTCGATTTCTTCCATCTCCAGTAGCGGATCCCGTCCATTAAGAAGATGAAGCAGGAAATCACAAGGGTTGCCGCCATGAGGTCGTTCAGGCTGTAACGCGCCCGGGGAGTGTCGAAACGGATCCCCTTTGCCCAGCCCACGGCGAAAAACACGGCAAGGCAAGGGCCGTGAAGAGGATGAAATAGGCGTGTCTTCTATGAATCGGGGCCACGGCGGTGAGCGTGAGGAGGAACGTGAACCCTCCCATGTAGGCCGGGTCGCCCCCGGTGAGTCCCGTCAGCACCGCCGTTGAGACCATCAGGTATGCCCCGTACACGGTGAGAAGGGCAAGGCTACGCTCCCTGAAGTAATCGAGCAGGCGCAGGATCAGGATCGTGATTCCGAGGAGAGGGAAGAGCACGCGCAGGATGAGAATCCCCGGCTCGCCGGGGTGGAGCTCCCGATCCAGGGGAATATAGGCAAGGAAGGAGAAAGTGACCAGGCAGGCGAAGGTGAGGACGCGGCCGCACTGGTAGCTCAATTCCTTCCGGAACGTGTCGGGATACTCCTCGCGCCTTCCCTCGAAGTGGAGGTGAAATCCGATCCTGTCGAGGATTCTCCTGATCATCGCGTCACCGTCCCGGACCCGCGACTCCGCCTGATACGACGTCACGGAAGTGCATCTCAGCCGGATGCGGGCCTGAACACTCTATGCCCTTGAGCTTCCCCGGTCAAGGATGATTTGCTGAAGGAATGCCCCGTCACCGTCGGAGCCCGGTGGATAAAAAAATGAGGCGTTCTCACGCCCCATGCTGTATCATGTGTACAAAAAATTCAAGACCACGTACACTCAACCGTCTGTAGTATCGGCCCCCGTTATTCCATTCCGAGGGCCTTCTTGATCGTCCTTATCAACTGGTCCGGAGACACCGGCTTCTGGAACACCCCGCTGAAGCCGAGGCTTCCGGGATCGACATTCTGGGCCGTGGCATTCCCGATGCTGCTCAGGAGATACAGGGGAAGCGCGCTGTCCCTTTTCCGTATTTCCGCCGCCACCCGGGACCCGGCATCTATCCGCTCCATCATCATGTCGCAGAGGACCAGGTGGGGCTTGAAGCTCTCGATCGCCGCAAGGCCCTCATCACCGCTTCCCGCCGCCATGGCTTCGAACCCGTTTCCCCTGAGGACCGCGGTGATCGAATCGGTAATGTCGGGGTCGTCGTCTATCACCAGCACTCTTTTCGTATCCGCCATCTGATTGCTCCTTTCCAATGTTCTCTTCGATAATAAACGGGACCGGGGAAAACGGAATACAGGAAGCTGCCCCGCATTTTCAGCGGGATTCTCTCCCGCCGGCCTTCACGGCCTCCGTCATCTCAGCCAGCCTCGATCGCAAAAATCTGAATGCCGCTTCAAGGTTTTCCCGTGCAGGCTCCGAAAGGCCCTCGAGGGGCTCCCAGTGGTATCCCCTGATGCCGAGGAGAAAAGCGGGAACCGGCCTGGGGTAGAGCTCGTGGCTGAGGGCAAGTACCGACGCCGGGGACATGGCATGCGTCGTGAAGGCGATTTCGGCCGACGGCTCAAGCCCCTCGAAGGAGAAGGGCTCCTTGCCATCGATCGACGCGTCCACGAACACCACGGCGTCACAGCGCGAAACCGCCTCGGCGTCCTCGATCTGGAGCTGGTAGTTGCAGTCGGTCTCCACGCCGGGGATCCCTTCTTCCTCCAGCAATTCCACCAGGGCCGGGCCCAGGCCGTCGTCCTGCCTTCCCGGGTTCCCGTACCCGTACACGAGAATTCTCTTCATCGCCCCGCTATTTCCTCGCCACGGCGACGAGGTTCTCTTCGGAATCATAGAGAGAAACCTCAAGGGGCATTTGCCCCAGGGCGTGCGTCGCGCAGGAGAGGCAGGGATCGTAGGCCCGTATCGCCACTTCCACGCTGTTCATCATACCCTCGGTGATTTCCGATTTTCCGGTGAAGACGCTCCTGGCAACGTGATTGACCGCGCGATTCATCGGCTCGTTGTTGTTTGTCGTGGAAACGATGAGGTTTGCCATGACGATCTGGTCGTCGTCGTTCACCCGGTAGTGATGGAAAAGGGTTCCGCGCGGCGCCTCGATAAGTCCGACTCCCTCCGGCTTCCTGGATCCCTTCTTCACCAGTTTCGTGCTCTGCAGGTCCTTGTCAAGAAGAAGCTCCTTGATCATCTCCGCCGCGTGGAGGTTCTCGATGAGCCGCGCCCAGTGCATGTGCATCGACATGTTGTTGGGCTTGCCCTTGGTATAGGCCCTGAACTGCTCGAACTCCTTCTGCGCGAGCGGCGTGGGAATGAAATCGCAGGTATTGAGTCGCGCCAGGGGTCCCACGGTATACCAGCCGTCCTTCTTGCCGATCGATTTGAGGTAGGGGAACTTCATGTAGCTCCAGTTCTTCACCTCTTCGCCGATGTAGTTGTAATAATCCTGGTAGTCGACATCATTCAGGATCTTCTTTCCCTCCGGATCCACCGCCCGCAGCACGCCGTGATAGAGATCCATGGCGCCGTCCTTCCGAACCAGTGAAAGGTGGTTGGAGGGGAATACCGCGAAGTTGTCGATCAGGTCCTTGTTCTTTGAATGGTAATCCTTGAACAGGTCCACCGCCGCCTGGGCCCATTCGACCATCTTATCCGCGTTGAGGGGGTCGGGTCCCTTGAGGAATTCGTCCCTTTCCTCGGGGCTCAGGTTCTTGTTGATTCCGCCGGGTATCGCCCCCGTGCCATGGATCTTTTTCCCCGCCGTGGCCCTGATGATCTCCTGTCCGAACTTGCGCATCAGCACCGCCTGGACCGCGAGGTCCTTGTGCTCCAGCACCACGCCGATCACGTTCCGTATCGCCGGATCCGCATCGACGCCGAAAAGGAGGTCCGGGGACGCAAGGTGAAAAAAGTGGAGCGTGTGGGACTGGAACATCTGCCCGTAATGCATGAGACGCCGCATCTTCTCACCCGCGGGCGTGAGCCCGTCCCCCGTCCCGGCCCCGACGATGACGTCCATGGCCTTGGCCGCCGCCAGGTGGTGGCTTACGGGGCATATCCCGCAGAGGCGCTGCACGAGGACCGGGGCCTCCCAGTAGGGACGGCCCTGGACGAATCTTTCGAAGCCGCGAAACTCGACGATATGAAGGCGCGACTGCGCAACATTGTTGCTGTCGTCGAGATGTATGGTAACTTTACCGTGTCCTTCGACCCTGGTTACCGGTTCTATCGTAATTTTTCGTGCCATGTCGTGGTCTTCTCCCTAGTCGTACTTAACTACTTCATACGGCAGATCAAGGGGCTTGCCCCCCAGCAGTGCCGTCAGGGCCTCCCATATCAGGTCCGCCCGGGGCGGACATCCGGGGAGGTGATAGTCTATCTTGACGATCTCGCTCAGGGGATACACCCTGTCGAGGATCATCGGGATCTCCTCGTCGTTGGGTATGATCTTGTCGTCCACCGTGACGCAGTTGAGATACGCCTCTTCAAGGCATTCCCGCATGGGTATGCCGTTCCTCATCGCGGGAAGACCTCCCATGATGGCGCACTCGCCGCACGATATCAGTATCTTGCAGTGCTTGCGGAACTCCAGGAGGTTTTCGACGTTTTCGCTGTTGCAGCATCCGCCTTCTATTATCCCGATATCGCACTGCTTGGTGAATTTCTTGATGTCATCGATCGGGGACTTGTTGAATTCCACCAGGTCGATGAGCTGTAAAATCCTATCGTCAATATCCAGAATGGACATGTGGCATCCGAAACAACCGGCCAGGGATGCCGTGGCCACGATTGGTTTGCTCATGGTAATCCTCCCCTTCTACTTTCCGGCGATATCGCTGCCGATGGGCGTGGTATCGTACTTGCGCTTTCCGATGGGTACCTCGAACCCCACCCCTTTCCTCAAAATGGCCCCCACGGGGCACTGATCCATCGCCTTTCTGGCGTCCTGGTCGCTCAAGGCGGCCTCGCGCTCTTTGTCAGCGACAATCGTTGATCCAATGGAACGTCCGGTCATGACGAACACGGGCTGTCCCTTCTTCGTCATGATCCCGCGAACGCACCGCCGGCACTGGATGCACCGGTCCGCGTCTATCATTATCTTCGAATATGACGCGTCGATCGATCGCAGCGGGAAAAGATAGGGGAACCGCGGCGCCAGCACGCCGTAGCGGTACCCGAGGGCCTGGAGTTCGCAGTTTCCGCTCTTCTCGCAGGTGGGGCACATATGGTTCCCCTCGACGAAAAGCATCTCCACGATCGACTTCCTCATGTCCTCGAGCTCCGGTGTGGCGTTTTCTATCATCATCCCCTCGGTGACGGGGGTGGTGCACGCCGCGACGGTGCGTCCCCCTGTCTTCACGGAGCAGATTCTGCACACACCGGCGGGCTTCATGCCCTTGTACCAGCAGAGAACAGGGATGTACACACCGTTGTCGCGGGCGGCCTCGACGATTGTCTGGCCCGCCCTGGCTTCGCATTTTTTGCCGTCTATTTCACCGTGTATCTCGCTCTTTGTCAGTGTCCCTCCGCATG
>CAZKPR010000074.1:0-16748 GCA_964554685.1 uncultured Leptospirales bacterium
TATCGCTGGACACGGCCTCCGAGTGATACGCTTACGTACCCCAGCAGATCCGGGGAGGAGCAGTCAAACCTGCCATCGGGCGTGTGGGCCACGAATCCCCCCCGTACCGGCACCACTGTGCAGACATGGGCTCTGTCTTGCAGCCGGTACACGAGTAGTTCGTAATCGATCCCGGTGAAGACGATATATTCTCCCGACGAGTGGTAGGCCAGGAGCTGTCCGATAAAATTTAAAAATCCGTCGAAAGTGTCAAGGGCCTCGGCGTTCTCTGAAAAGACCCGCACATAACCCTTTTCACCGCCTGTAAAACCTACGGCAAAAAGCGGTTTGTCGGGGTTAAACGCGAGGGTTGCGGGCATGTCCGGCATTCCCCCGCTCTCTTCTCCCCGCGCCTCCGCCAGAAACTCGCCCTCCGCATTCCACATGCGCACGCAACCGTCCATGAAACCCACCATGAACCGCTCTCCCCTCGCGTCGTAGACGACAACTGTCGGATCGGATTGAAGGGATATCGAGCGCACGATACTTCCGTCCCTGCTCCAGAGCATGAGCGACCCGTCGCCGGAAGCCGAGACAAAACGGTCCTCCCGGGGGCTGAAGGCAATGCAGTTCACCGGTTTCCCATGGGGGCGTTCCTGTGCAAGCACCCGGCCCTCACCGTCCATGAGTTCCACCGTGCCGTCCTCGTACCCAGCGGCTACCGTCACCCCCCTCGTCCCGGCAATGAA
Organism: uncultured Leptospirales bacterium; assembly: GCA_964554685.1. Taxonomy (GTDB): domain Bacteria; phylum Spirochaetota; class UBA4802; order UBA4802; family UBA5550; genus RBG-16-49-21. The sequence continues at coordinate 729 of CAZKPR010000074.1, forward strand.
ATCCATGGCCGACAGCCTTCCGGATGACACCTTGATCTCGCCCAGGTAAGAACCCTCCAGTGAATACATGAGGATCCGGTTGCCGGCAGCGCACACCACGGCATTGTTCCTATCATCCGGAACGATGCGCAGCGTGAATATCCCCTCGGGAAGCAGCACTTTCGCGATACGCCTCCCATCGACACCCCGCATAACCAGGATATTCCCCTCATCCCGCGATTCAATGCAGATGATATCCCCTGATTCGCTCACGGCCAGCGCCATGACTGCGGCCCAGATTCCCTCTTCCGGCTCAATTCTTCTGACGATCTTTCCGTTTTGCCAGGTGAGTATGCATCCCGCCGAGTTACCTGCCAGTATGTTCCCGTCGCGGTCAAAGGCAACCGCGTTTATCGACAGTAAATCCGGTTCTTCCATGGTTTCGAGAAGCGTTCCCCTCGAATCCCAGACCTTTATCCATCCACTGCCCGAAGAGGCGATGAGGCGATTACCGTTCCTGCTCCATCGATGGTCGTTGAACCCACTCTCCCTGTCCCCGGAATCCAGCTCGGCAATAAGCTTCCCTTTCCCGTCAAGGAGGGCGATCGTATTTGCGATGCTGAACCTGATCGCCATCATTGTCCCATCCGGTTTCCACGAGATATTTACCGGCACCAGGTCCTTGAACTGATGTGCACCCCTTGTTTCACCCCCGAGGGTCCATATCATGACATTCCCGTCCGTGGAGCCCGATGCGACAAGGTCCCCCGCGGGATTCATTGCGACGCAGTTAACCTGCTCCCGGTGCCCGGAAAACGAGCACTTTACCTCGCCGTCAGGCTCCCTGACCTGGACACCGTTGTCCACCGCCACAAGCATCATCCCGCCCGGCGCCAGGTCGAGATCGTTGATAATGCCCCCGGCCCCGATCAGCGCTTTCTGTTTTTTGATGAAATCCCTCGTGTCATGGTCTATATCGAACAGCTCATAGATCTCGTTCTCATCTGCTATCGGCGCGAGGCCGCGAACATCATCGAACCGGACCGCGCGAAAACGCGTCAGGTCTTCCCCCACCTCCATGACGATCGAACCCCCGGTTTCGATGACCTGCAGGGGCGCCTGACTGCGGGCCACGGCTATGCGGTCCCCCGAAGGGTGCCAGGCGAGATCATGAACCCAGTCAAGAGCTTCCAGTAATTTCACAGCCATACCCTTCCGGGTATCGCCGATATACACCGCTCCGCTGGAAAGTCCCGCGGCGAAACGGGTCCCCCCGCGGTCGATCGAGAGGCAGGTCACCTCGTCGCTTGTTTCCAGGATCGCGTGAAGCCCGCCAGCTCGGCAGCTCAGCAGCCCTTCGTTCGTACCGACCAGCAGCGCGTCATCTTTCCCGTAATCGACGCGCTTCACCGCGGCGCCGGGGACTTCCAGGGCCGACAACAATTCCCCTTTCCCGTCATAGATCATGATGCCCGAGTTGTAGGTTCCCGCGGCGATCCGCCCCGCCGCGGTGACCGCCAGGCATGAAAAGCCGTCGTCATCGATTGCCGCTGACCCGATCCGCTCGCCCCCGTCGCTCCATATCCAAATGGCCGAGTTCATGGCAACGACCAGTCTTTCCCCATCGGGAGTATAACACAGTGCGGAGATCAGCTCGGGATGGTCGAGAACCATCCTCTTCTCTCCCTCCGCCGTCCACACGGCTACGGAAACATTTCCCGCGACGGCAAAACGCTCCCCCGAGGGATGCCATGCCAGGTCCTGCAATGACTGGCCGCCGACGGCGAGCTGATTCACGCAGAGACCTCTGCTGTCCCAGAACCCAAGGGAACCCATGAATGGTCCGGAGACAAGCAGGTCACCCTGCGGCCTGAACGCCACTTTCTGGATCGCTGAGAAGTGTCCCTTCTGGACGATTATTTTCGGATCATTTTTCGTCATGTTATTCCAATATCCGGAATTAAAGAATTGAAAATACAAAAATGGTAGTGGCCTTCATTGAAGCGATACCATTTTTTAAACCTACTATCCACATCAAATTCTATAATGTGGCAATACCAGAAAAAGGCCGGCTCAGGAAATGTACTAACGGCAAATATGCAACTCCTTTTTGTACTCAACCGCGTCCATGTGAGCTTCCAAGACAGGGTAATACTAGCGGCTATGACCGCAGACCACGGGTTATAAGCTGACCGGTCGCTCTCTATGCACGTGCAATTACCGCAACACCTAGAGTTAAATACGGCATATAAAATGATCATTGACAAACACCCCGCGTGTTCCATAGTGTGTGCCACTCCGCCCCCGCCGGCGGACATCCATTATTCAAGCCAGGTGAATCGACATGGCAAAAACCGCCTTCATAACGGGCATCACCGGTCAGGACGGCGCCTACCTCGCCGAGCTCCTTCTCTCGAAGGGATACCGCGTCGTCGGGGGGTACCGGCGGACCAGCACGCCGAATTTCTGGAGGCTCGAGGAACTGGGCGTCCTCGACCGCACGGAGCTCCTCGAGGTCGACATCCTCGACACGGGGAACCTGATCCGCACTTTTGAAAAGACCAAACCCGACGAGGTGTATAACCTGGCGGCACAGAGTTTCGTAGCCGTTTCCTTTGAAAAGCCGGTCCTCACCGGGGAGATCACCGCCATCGGCGTTACCCGCGTGCTCGAGGCGATTCGTATCGTGAACCCGAAGATACGCTTCTACCAGGCCTCGAGTTCGGAGATGTTCGGCCTGGTCCAGGAGATTCCCCAGAAGGAGACCACCCCCTTCTACCCGCGGAGCCCCTACGCCACGGCGAAGCTCTACGGCCACTGGCTCACCATCAATTACCGGGAATCCTACGGCATTTACGGCTGCTCGGGTATCCTCTTCAATCATGAATCGCCTCTCCGCGGCATCGAGTTTGTCACCCGCAAGGTCAGCGATTCCGTTGCCCGCGTTGCCCGCGGTCTCCAGGACTACTTTGAAATCGGCAACATGGACGCGAAGCGCGATTGGGGATACGCGAAGGAGTATGTCAAGGGAATGTGGATGATGATGCAGCGCCCGGATCCGAAGGATTACGTCCTGGCGACGAATGAGAATCACACCGTCCGCGAGTTCATCGAGCTCGCCTTCTCCCATGTCGGCATCGACCTCGTCTGGAAGGGCGCCGGCGTCGACGAGACGGGCACAGACGCGAAATCAGGCAAAACCCTGGTGCGGATCAACCCCCGTTTTTTCCGCCCGGGCGAGGTTGACCAGCTTCTCGGAGACTATTCCCTGGCGAAAAAGGACCTCGGCTGGGAACCCGGTGTCCGATTCAAGGAGCTTGTCGCCATCATGGTGGAGCGTGATCTCGAACGTGTCGATCGCCATTGCTGAAAGCGCCACCTGCACGGCAGCCTGCTCATGAAGGTACTCATCACCGGCATAAAGGGATTTGTGGGCGCTGCCCTTGACGTGGCCCACCTGAAGGAGGGCCACGAGGTGCACGGCATCGACGTGGCGGGAACGGGAGAGCGGTTCCGCGCTGTGGACATAACCGACCCCGGGTCAGTCACGGCGTCGATCCGGGAGATCGCCCCGGACTTCATTTTTCACCTCGCCGCGGTGTCCCGCGTCGACTTCAACGATCCCTCGTTTCTCTACGCCGTTAACGTCTCCGGAACCGTCAACATCCTGACCGCCGCGGCCTCGATTCCACGTCATCCACGGGTACTGCTGGCAAGCTCGTCCCAGGTCTACGGAATCGTCGACCCGGCGCGGCAGCCCGTTACCGAGTCCCAGCCGGTCAACCCGGTCAACCACTACGGCGCCAGCAAGGCAGCGACCGAGCATGCCGCCCTCTCCTTTTACCATGAGCAGGGCCTCCCCGTGGCCATCGTCAGGCCGTTTAACCACACCGGCCGCGGCCAGGACCCTCATTTTTTCGTGCCCAAGGTCGTTGCCGCAATACGTGAAGGAAAGCGGTCCATCGAAGTGGGGAACACCTCGGTTATTCGTGATATCATGGATGTACGAGACGTGATCGATGCGTATATCGCCCTCATGGGGAATTTCCCCGAAGGAAAAACCTTCAATGTCGCGGGCGGTACCGGTTACCGCCTCGATGAGCTGATGGAGTTGATGCAGGAGCTTTCCGGTGTCTCACTTGAGATCAGGCACGCCGGAACGCTCATGAGAAAAAATGAGATTTCCGTGTCGATCGGCGACAGCGCGGCCCTTACCGGATTCTGCGGATGGCGACCAAAGTACACCATTCGCGATACCCTTTCATGGATGCTGTCCTGATTCCCGCTGTGAACACCGCATTGTTCACCGTCCAAAACGAGGTCTTTCACGGCACGATTTTTGTCTTGACTCAAAAACAAAATCATTACTATGTGTCAAGCCGACGCGATGTACGAGATACCCGTTCCGGTCACACCGGCACCGTCAGCCGGCAGAGGAATCGGCGCAGAGGCGCCGCCCGCAAGGGAACAGCACCACGCGGGAACGGCCGGTGCTCAGACGAAAAACCGATGGTCACCACTCCCTGAAATTGAGTACGATATATGCAGTTTAACTCGATCGAATTCATGATTTTTCTGCCCGTCGTCGCGGTGCTGTATTACTCCATGCGACATCGCTGGCGCTGGGCCTGGCTTCTCGCCGCGAGTATCGTCTTTTTTGGGTTTTTCTGTTACTCGGTCTACAATCCCGCGAGAATGACCCACGCGCGCTATGCCCTGAACATCGTCGCCATAATCGCCTCCGTGGCCTCTGTGGTGATTCTCGACTACTATCTGGGCATCTTCATCGAAAAGCACCGTGAAACCAACCCGAAAAAAGCCAAAATCGCTATTGCCGTCGGGATCGTGTTTCCTCTTCTCCTCCTGCTCTTCTTCAAATATCTGAATTTCCTGAATCAGACCATAGACCAGATCTCCCAGTTTCTCAGCCTTCATTATCCAATGAAAGTCCTCCAGGTCATCATTCCCCTTGGAATTTCATATTACACGTTCCACAGCATAAGCTATCTCGTTGATATCCACCGCGGTAAACATCCCGCCGAGCGCCACTTCGGGTTATTTACACTCTATATGCTCTTTTTTGCGAAGATGGTGGCGGGCCCCATCGAGCGCGCCGGGCGGCTGATACCGCAATTTCGCGAGGAACGGCCGTTTAACTACGCCCAGGTCATGGACGGTCTCAAGCTTATGGCATGGGGTTTTTTCCAGAAACTCGTTATCGCTGACCGTGCGGCCATAGTGGTAAACGAGGTGTTCAACCATCCCCAGGATTACTGGGGAGTCTACCTGATCATTGGCTCCTTCTGTTTCGTATTCCAGGTCTTCTGCGATTTTTCAGGGTATTCCGATATCGCCATCGGAACGGCCCAGGTATTCGGCATCAGGCTCTAGATCCATTTCAGGCGGCCATATTTCTCCTCGTACATTGCAGAACTGTGGCGTCGCTGGCATATCACCCTCATTGCCTGGCTCCGCGATTACGTGTATATCCCGATGGGAGGCAAGCGCGTATCCCGCTGGCGCTGGCAGTACAACGTCTTCGTAACCTTTATCCTCAGCGGGATCTGGCACGGGGCCAACTGGACCTACATCACCTGGGCGGCCCTTAATGGCTTTTACATTCTTTTCTCGATCTGGACCGAAAAAATTCGTTTAACGATTACCAGTGCCATCGGCCTTACAAGGATTCCCATGGCGCACAGAATCCTGAAAATCATCAGCGTGTTTCTGCTGTTCTGGTTCGCGGCGATATTCTTCCGCGCCAACTCAACCGCCGACGCCTTCTACATCATCGCCCATTTCTTCACGGGCTTCGATGATCTCCTGCGGGCATTCATGGCGATGGACTATGTCCGTTTTAAATCGTTCCTCGTGGTGCCCAACAAGACGACGTTTCTCGGGTTTTCCAAACCCGCGTTTCTCCCTGAAATGATCACCCTTGCGCTTTCCATTCTCGTGATGCTCGTCATTCACGTGATTCAGGAGGTCAAGAACGAGCGCATGAGGGACATGATTGCGCGCCGTCCCTGGTACGTACAGTGGGCGCTTTACCTGGGCCTTGTTTTGTCGATCTTTTATCTCGGGGTGTATTCCAATCAGCAGTTCCTGTACTTTATTTACTAGGCGTATGACCAGATGAAAAAGATATTCGGTTACATCCTCCTCTGGATCCTCGCGATGGCGGCGTCACTCGTCATCGTCTGGGTCGTGCCGGGCACGCATCCCCATGATCTCGCGGCAATGGTCAACAAGAAGATAATGCTCGAGTCCATGGCTCAGCCGCGTATCATTTTCGTCGGCGGGAGCAGCCAGCTTACGCTGAAATCGCCCCTCATAGGGAAGGAGTTGAACCGCCATGTAGCGAACATGAGCCTGTGGGGCGGCCTCGGGACGAAGGAGCACCTGGAGGAAATCGCACCCCTCCTTCGCGAGGGAGACGCGGTGGTAATCACGATGGAATATGCTGCGGCGATCGACGCGGGTTTCGTGAAGTACATTCACAACAATGACGAATCCAAAAAATGTTTTTTTCTCATGTCGCCATGCCGGCACGCCGCAGACTACCTCGCCGAAGGGCGCTACTACGAACTTTTTTCCATCGTTCACGACCTGGCCCAGATGAAGGTGAAATCTTACATCCGCAACCTTGTACTTCTAAATTTCAGGCAAATGTTCGACGTGGGATTCCCAAATTACCGGGGGGAATTCAACGCCAACGGGGACAGGCTCCATCCCTACGTCTCCATCCGCCCCATTGTGGACACCAATTCCACCTTTAATGATCCCGACTGGAAGAACCACGCGTTTATCAACGATTTTACCGTATACGCAAAAGGCCGGGGCGCAAGGGTCTTCTTTTATTTTTCCCATTTCCCTGAAGCCTACTATAATAAGAATGAACGTCATATCAGGGCCTACCATGACCTCATGAAGAAAAAACTGAATTGCGTGATCCTGAACAGGCCCGAGGATTTTGTTTACCCTCTTGAGTATTTCGCCGACACGGTCTATCATCTGAATGACAGGGGTGAGCAGATACGATCACGTGAAATGATACGGATGCTCAGGGAGGCGCTCTAATCTCCTTCAGCGCACGGGCCATTTGCCCGTCGACACGGTTAATGCGATGCAGTTCAACTCCATTGCATTCATGATCTTCATCCCCCTCGTTTCCGCGGGCTGTTACCTGATTTCCCCGTCCCGGCGGTGGATATGGCTTTTATCGGCCAGTCTCCTGTTTTATCTCACTTCGGTTCCCTGGTTCATTCTTCCCCTCCTGGTGACCGCCGTGGGAATTTACGTCTCCGCCCTGATGATCGATCGATGCAGAAACCGCGACCCCGCCGGAGAAAAAATTTCATTCTTTGTGGGCGTTGCCACGCCCCTTGTCCTTCTCATTTCATTCAAGTATCTTCCCTTTTTCGGAGAGTCAGCCGAACAGATTGCCCGGGCCCTGGGCCTGAACTATCCACGGTTCATTATCGAGATCATTGTCCCTCTCGGAATCTCCTACTATTCTTTTCAGGCCATCAGCTATGTTGTCGAAGTCAAAAGGGGGGATACCCCGGCGGAGCGCAACTTCGGTGTTCTCCTACTCTACCTCGTTTTTTTCCCCCGCGTCGTCGCCGGTCCCATAGAACGGCCAGACCTGATCCATCAGCTCCGCGAGCCTCGATCCTTCAACCGTGAAGACATCTCAGCCGGAATTGAACTCATGGCTTATGGTTTCTTCAAGAAGCTGGTCATCGCAGACAGGCTGGCCATTCCGGTAAATGAAATCTACGGCAACGTTTCTCATTACCATGGCCTTTACCTTCTTCTTGCAACGGTTTTCTTCGCGATACAGGTTTACACTGATTTTTCCGGCTACACCGATATAGCCCTCGGATCGGCGCGACTCGTGGGCATACGCCTCACAGACAATTTCCGTCACCCTTACGGCGCGTCGTCCCTCAGGGATTTCTGGCGGCGGTGGCACATCACCCTCACCTCGTGGTTCAGGGACTACCTCTACATTCCCCTGGGGGGCAACCGCGTTGCGCCGCGTCGAAGGGATTTCAATGTTTTTATCACCTTTCTCGCGAGTGGCATGTGGCACGGGGCGGGAGGTTCCTTCATAGTATGGGGCGCACTCCATGGCCTCATGATGGTTGCCGGGTCATGGACCCGTCCATTCCGCGAAATGCTGTTTCGTCTTACAGGGCTCTCGAGAGCACCGATCATCCGGCACGCCATCGGAGTTGCCTCGACCTCCTTCCTCGCAGGCGCGGCCTGGATATTTTTCAGGGCCGAAACCCTCTCCGGCGCCGTTTCGATCATGCGAAACATTCTCGGCGGTATTCATGAATTATTCATCCTGCTTGTTACCCGGGATACTGACGGGCTCCGGGCGATTGCAGATGTCGCCAGGAAAGGCGCCATACTCGGTTTTGCGCGCGAATCGTACCGACCGGAAATGCTTATCGCGCTTTTTTCGATCATGGCCCTCTGGATCGGGGGAATACTCCGGTCGCGGAGGCCCGATTTCATGAAACCTGGCCCTCTTCGATGGCCCCTGGTGTGTCTTGTAATCGCCTCAATCCTGTTCTTCGGGATGTTTTCAGCGGAACAATTCATCTATTTCAGGTTTTAGCCCATGCGCGCGGCGATTTTCATTCTCGGCATTTTTTCTCTTGCCGCATTGTTCACAGCTATTCTCTCGCTGTGCGTGTGGTTCGTCCCCGGTGACTATTTCCACGACCTGGCCGCCCTGGTCAACAAGCGTGCTATGCTTGAATCACGTCACGCTCCCCGTCTCATCTTTATCGGGGGAAGCAGTCTCGCCACGCTGCGGAGTCCGGAGATTGAAAAGGCCATTAACCACAAAAGCCGGTTTAATCGCCCGGTAATAAATCTGGGCCTCTGGGGTGGGCTCAGTATCGAGCGTTATCTTGACACTATTTTTCCCCTCCTGAAACCGGGAGATGTCGTGGTGATATCACAGGAATACGCCACGCTTCTTGACCGCGGCTATTTCAGATACATTCGCACGAACGAAGAGGCGAGGCGTTTTTTTCTCCTGATGTCTCCCTGCCCGGCCATTGCCGCCTTCCCCGCCGATAGGAAGCTGGTGGATGCCGCGTCGGACATCACCATGTTGAATCAATTGAAGATAAAGACCTACCTCGCGCTCATCCTTGATCTAAACTTTCGCCATCGTTTCACCGGGGGATATTACCGTTACGCCCTTCAGTACAACGAATTCGGCGATCGGATCAGACCCTTCCGCGTAACGCGTCCCCTGAATTCTGGTGGCGCGCGATTCGGGGGACCCATAGAAGAAAATCTCAGGTACCTGAAAAGCTTCAACAAGCAGGCGCGACGCAGGGGCATTCATGTCTACTTCGCCTTCCCACCGTTCCCGGCACCTGATTACCGGCTCAACCATGTGCAGATTTCCGATCTCGAAATCCTTCTTCGCGAGGAGTTCGGTCTTGAGATGCTGAATTCCCCCCGTGACGCCGTGTATCCCGAATCGTGCTTCGCCGATACCGTGAATCATCTCACCCCGCCGTGCGAGGTCCTTCGCAGCAACGCCCTTGCGCGACGCCTTGTGGTGCGCCTCAGATAAGCAGACGATGAGGGTCGATTTTTTCATTGACTCTGCGCCGCGTCTTATCGCTTACTTGTCGGGGAGACCTGACCATGAAAATCGGCGTAGATGCCTACTATCTTAGCGCGGAGCATATTGATGGACTCGGCACCTATATTCTCAGGCTCATGCAGGAGCTCTCCCGCATCGATGCCATAAACGACTACTATCTCTACACACCCGGCGTTTACCAGGAGAAATACGCGGCTGAAATATTCGCCAACATGCGCTTCCACCTTCGTGTTGTGCCTGGAATCTTCAGAACGTCCCGGCGCCTCTGGCTCCAGAGCCCGTCGCTCAAAAAATCAATACGAAAAGATGACGTGGAGCTTTTTTTCGCCGGGGCGGAGTACTTCCCACTCCTCCTTCCTCGTTCCATTACCGTGGCACTTGCAATCCATGATGTGGCGTTCAGGGCGGTACCAAAGGCCATCTCGTTTTCCAACATGCTTTTTTATCGACTTCTCTTTCCTCTTTTCATCCGACGTGCGGACAGATTTTTCACGGTTTCCCGTCACTCAAGGGATGAAATGGTACGCTATCTCGGCATAAGGGAAGATCTGATTTCAGTCATCCCCAACGGGATTGATCTTGATGCCTTCTCCCCCTCCAGTTCGATAAATAAAAAAGATTATATCCTTTTCGTGGGTACTCTCCAGCCACGGAAAAACCTCGTTAACCTGATACGCGCCTTTGAGCGGGCATCGGGCTCCATCCCCCACCGCCTCGTCGTTGTGGGGGCATCGGGCTGGAAAAACAGTCCCCTGGGTGACCTCATCGACGGGCTTTCTCCGAAAATCCGCGAGAGGATAGAATTCATGGGGTACGTCGCCGGGCCGGACCTTGTGAGGCTTTACCGCGAGGCGACTCTCTTCGCCCTCCCCTCGCTCCACGAAGGCTTTTGCCTGCCGATCATGGAGTCCCTTGCCTCGGGTACCCCCGCCCTGGCCTCTCCCGTAACCGCCATTCCTGAAATATACGGCGACGCCATCGAATACGCCGATCCTTATTCACCGGAAGACATCTCCAATAAGATTATCGGCCTTCTGACCGATGACGCGCGTCTCGAGGGATTCCGCCGGCGGGGCCTTGATCTAACCAAAAAATTCAGCCTTCGCACCCAGGCTTCAGAATACCTCAATTCATTCAATGCTATTGGAAAGCCCCGGGAGGCTTCACGATGATCATCGCAGTAAACGCCCGCGTGCTGAACGAACGGCAGGGAGGACCCGCGCGTTACACCCTCAACGTGATCCGTGAGCTCTCAAGGATAGACCGGCACAACCGCTATATCATTCTCCTGTATGATGCCATCGAGCTCGGCTTTGACCTCCCGGAAAATTTCTCCATAAAAATTGTCCCGCTGAGATCGAAACTTTTTTTTGACTATATATATCTTCCGCTTTTCTCCTGGCTCAACAGGATCGATATATTCCTCTTCCCGAAAAACACCTTTTCCCCCCTCGTGCGGGGAAAAAAAATACCGGTGTATCATGACATTGTCTATTTCGAAGACCTTGATTTCAGGGAATTCAGGTTTTTCGATAACCTGCATCACAGGATCATGATCCCCGTGGCATCGAAATGTTCATGGCGGGACCTGACCGTTTCCGATTTCACCGCATCCCGCATGCGCGAACTGCTCGGGATACAGCCTGAAAAAATCCGCGTCGTAAAAGAAGGTGTTGAGGACCGCTTCAGAATCATCACTGACAGATCCATTCTATCGGAAACTGAACAAACGTTCGGCCTCATCAGGCCATTTTTCTTTTACGCCGGATCGCTGAGCCCCAGGAAAAACATGGCCGCGGTGCTCCGGGCCTTTGTCTCGATACGTGACTCGATCCCTCATCGCATCTACGTCACCGGGGGCGAATCATGGCGTGACAGCGATATCCATCGGTTTATAGAAAAGAATAATCTCGAGGAACGCGTCATCAAGCTCGGCTATATCGATGACGAAGACCTTGTCAGGATCTACAACCTTGCCGACTGCTATCTGTATCCTTCGCTCTATGAAGGATTCGGCCTTCCCATACTGGAGGCACAGGCCTGTGGTTGTCCCATCATCGCCGCGAAATCCACGTCCATCCCGGAAGTGGCGGGCGACGGCGCGCTATTCGTGGATCCGCGCGATGACGAGGAACTTGCCCGCGCAATGACCCGTATCGTTACCGATGCCGCGCTTCGGCGTAGAATCGTCGAGGCGGGAAAAAAGAATTGCAGGCGCTATTCATGGGAGTCAACAGCGCGGGGAATACTTGAACTATTCAACGAGCTCGATGGCTGACACGCCCTTCTGAGGAACAGCCGTTATGATGAATTACGGAGACAGATCATGATCATTGCCGTCGAAGCCAATGCCCTGAGCCAGGAACGGATAACCGGCGTGGGTAACGTAATACTCCATTATCTCAATGCGCTTAAAAAGATCGACCCCTACAATTTCTACCTCGTGTATTCAATGGATGGCCTGAAACACATCGACATCACCGGTGACCGGTGGAGGGAGATATGCTTCGATTACGGGCTGAAGCGGGCACGCATCATGACACGGCAGCGGTGGCTCGCCGTGAAGTCAGGAGAGGTGCAGGTGCCTTTCATGAGGGCGGTGATGCTTTTCCTCAGGGTGGCAAAAATCGCCCTTGAGCTCCTCGACGAGATCGTGTTCACATGGAAGCTGGCTTCGTCTCTGAAACATGAAGAAGCGGATATATATCTCGCCACGTCGACTTACTATTACCCCCATTTCTTTCGTTCTTCCATCAAACAGGCCGGCATACTCTACGATCTTGTATGGAAACTTTTCCCGGGTACGATGGAATTCGGCACAAAAGTGCGAATGGTCCTCTTCACCCTGAGGAACATGAAAAAGGCGGATCTCCTTGTCGCGATATCGGAAAACACGAAGACCGATGCCCGGAATCTTCTGCGCATTCCCACACGCATCGAGGCGATCCCCCTTGCCGCTGACCCGAAAATCTTCTACCGGGCGGACCCCCGGTCCGTTGCCGCCGTCAGAAAAAAATACGCAATATCGAAAAAGTATATTCTTTCCGTGTGCACCCTTGAACCGAGAAAAAATCTGAAGTCCCTCATCGCCGCCTACTGCGCGATGCCGTCGCGCCATGATTACCAGCTCGTGCTCGTCGGCATGACCGGATGGATCGGTTCTGATTTTTTCCGCGACCTTGAAAAATCCGGAGTTATGGAGAATATCCTCGTCACGGGGTACGTGGCGGCAGATGAGCTTGCCCCGATTTACACGGGTGCAGACCTGTTCGCCTTCCCCTCGCTCTATGAGGGATTCGGTCTTCCTGTCCTTGAAGCAATGCAATGCGGGTGCCCGGTCATCACATCAAACAGCTCATCAATCCCAGAAGTGGCGGGAGACGCCGCGCTCATGCTCGATCCCGATGACATAACGGGCCTTTCCGATTCCATGGAGCGAATCCTCGGCGATGCATCCCTGAGACATGCAATGTCCTCGAAGGGTATGCGGCGAGCCGCTCTATTCTCCTGGGAAAAGTCCGCCAGAAGCCTTTTAGATTCCCTTTCCTCCCTTGCCCGTGTGGATCAGTAAGGAGATCGTTAATATTTCTTGACATTTCCTCCTTCTCGCACCACTTCATTATGTCGGTGGTTGCGTACTCGACCCAACTGTCGCTCCATTGAGCATGCCGCGATGGGGCAGTACGCCCGGCCACAACCGCGCCGTTGCATCATCCGTGGGGGAGAAAAAGCGAATGGAGCGCGTTTACGCGATAATACTCGGGGGAGGTATGGGCCACCGGCTCGGAGGCGAAATCCCCAAGCAGTTTCTTCCCCTGGGCGGGAAGCCCGTTATTGCCTGGTCGATGGAATTGTTCAATTCCCTGCCTGGAGTCGACCGGATCGTGGTCGTGGTTCCCGGCGAGCGCACATCCGAGGCGGAATCCATTGCCCGCCGTTCAGGAATCGACCGGCTCTACTCCGTGCTCCCCGGCGGATCCACCCGCCAGGGATCTGCGCGAAACGCACTTGACCTGCTGCACTATAACGGCGACGACATTCTCATGTTCCATGACGCCGCGCGGCCCTTTACGAGCGCCTCGATAGCGTCACGGTGCCTTGACGATGCGCGGACCCATGGCGCGGCGGCGGTATACGTTCCGTTACGCGACACCCTTGCCGTAATCAGGGACGGGTATGTAAGCTCGGTGCCAGCCCGAAACACGCTCTATCACGCCCAGACCCCCCAGGCATTTCGCCATTCAATCATCAGGGCTGCCCATGATACCTCCCTCCCGGACGACATCTCCATCACGGATGACGCGTCACTTGCGCTGGCAGCAGGCTTTAAAGTAAAAATGACCGAAGGTGATTATTCTAATATAAAAATAACCGACGAATCCGATTATCGAACGGCGTGCCGCAGGGCTGACGATATCCTTGCAAACAAGGAGATGGCATGAAACATGAACCAGCGGGCCTAACCGCCCTTGTAACGGGTGCATCATCCGGACTCGGCGAATCGATCGCCTGGGAACTCTCCTCCAGGGGACATACCTGCGTTCTCGTCAGTGAAAACGATCGCGAGCTGGAAAGGGTGAAAAACAGGATCCTCAGCCACGGAAAGGGAGAAGTCATAACTCATACCCTCGATCTCTCCCGTCCTGATTCCGCAGATCTCCTGAACCGCTACTGCAGCAGGAAGGGTATCGGGGTCGACATACTCATTAACTGTGCGGGGATATATCTTCCCATCGAGAGGGAAATGAAAGACCTGACCGCCATACAAGCGATAATCAATCTCCATGTTCTTACCCTCACAAAGCTTTGTTTCATTTTTGGACGATCGATGCTTGAACGAAAAAGGGGCTGGATACTGAATGTTTCCTCCATCGCCTCTGAATTCCCCGATCCAGCCTCACTCACCTACGGTCCGACGAAGCGATACGTCCTCGCCTTTTCCCAATCCCTCCACTGTGACTGGAAAGACAGAAATGTCTCGGTCACGTGTCTGACGCCGGGAGGTATAGACACCAATTTTTTCAGGGCGAACAGCGTTTTCATCCCGCCACTAATCAGGAAAACACTTATTTCATCCTCCGATTGCGCCAGGGCGGGTATTGCCGCCATGTTCAACGGCAGAGCACGGGTGACCCCCGGGATTTCGGGAAAGCTCCAATCCCTTTTATTAAGATTCATATCACGACCGTTGACCTATCCGATAATTCGGCGCTCCTATTTCTCGATGAAAAAGTCCGAAGGAAACGACAGTTAGGATTCATGCCGATGTTCGGGCAGATGAGGAAAAAAGCATGGTGAAATAATTTTCCGGTTGATTATTTAACATAAAAGGCCTGAATGCTTACATTATGATTCCAAGGTTCAATGCCCTGCAGAAGATCGCCATTCTAAATTCCGCCCTGGCCCTGTTCCTCGCCATCGGCCCATATGCACACGCGTCAGAGAACGGAGTGGAAATCGGCTTTTCGGGAGGATACAACCGATGGAACCCGGCGTGGAATAACGGAAAAATCGTGATCTATCCTCCGGATATGCTGAAATGGGTGGATCACCATGTTCCCCGCTATTCCCCGATTGACTTCTTCTCATATGGCCCCGATCTATCAGTACGATTTCTCCGCCGGTGGGAATTTTCAAGCTCCTTCCGATACGGTATAATGTCAACAGGCGGCAACGGCCCTGCCATTATGCCGAATCCGATCCTTCGCAATTTCGACTTCAGAATAAAAAATTACGATGTTTACGGAAGCATATCCATGCGTTTCTTTGACTGGATAAAGGCCTTCGCGGGAATGCGCGCCGAAATCATTGATTTCACCGTTGACTATTCCCACATTGAAATTACGACCCCCGATGGCTTCTTCAGGACCACGATGAAGGGACGGTCTCTTCACTTTACTCCTGAAATCGGCCTCCGAACGGCCCTGCAGATCACCCCCATATTCGGCATAAACGCCTCCATCGCCGGAACCTTTCAGTCAGGCTCCAGTAAGTCCGAATACCAAAATTCCTTCAGTCTCAAACAGCTCGAGATCGCGATGCAGCGCATACCAACGGCCAGGTATTATGCCCTGGGCATGAACACAAACCTTTCCATCCGCTTTACCATTCCCCGGATCGATACCACCCTTTCATTGACCGGCTATTACCGCCTTCTCCGCTACTTCCAGAAATCATCTCGCCGGGGAGTGCACGTTCTTAACGGCTCTCTCGACCACATCACTGGATTGTACGCGACTGTTTCTTATCGTTTTTCCTTCGGTGATAGGAAATCACGGAGGGTGTGGATTCCCCGGCCTCACTATGACTGAAGGCCGAGATAAAAACTTGACACATTGACCGGCAGCACGCACTGTTCCACTGCCGTTATGTGCCAGTCAACCGTTTCTAATACGGTT
>CAZKPR010000075.1:0-6488 GCA_964554685.1 uncultured Leptospirales bacterium
CGGGGACAGGGACAGGAACAGCCTCGTTATATTCTACGCCACCATCTTTTTCGGGTATGGAGTGGGAATCCCGGTGGCCTTTACGGGTTATGGAAGGATAACAGTCTTCTTCCCTTATCTATCCTTTATCGGCATCGCAATCGTTTTCGCGGGCCTCATGATTCGCCTGGCCGCCATACGGAGCCTTGCTGAGCACTTCACGTATACGGTCAAGATCGTCGATGATCATCGCCTCGTGACGTCGGGCATATACCGGCACGTTCGCCACCCGGCCTATCTCGGCCAGGCCATGATATTCCTGGGGTGCGGCGTGGCCTTTTCGAACTGGATATCGATCCTGGCGCTGTGTATCCCGACCCTCGTCGCGGCGTATTACCGGATCGCAGTCGAGGAGAAGGTGCTGCTGGAGCATTTCGGGGAAAACTACCGGGAGTACATGGGAAGAACGAAGCGCCTTGTGCCCTGGGTTTACTGAAGGAAGAGAATCGTTCGGTGCGGGTCACATCGTCCGGGTCCCGCACCCGGGGTGTACCGGGCAATTTGATACGGAGGCGCGCCATGCGGACCACAACCGCAACAATTCTCGCCGTCCTTGCCGCCGCTGCCATGCTCGCGGTGACGGCGCTCACGGCACCGGCGAAACGGGTCGAGTTTGTCCCGCCATCGGCGGATGAAGTTACCCTGCATCGCCTGGTCAACGAGTACCGGGCGGCGAAGGGCCTTCCCGCCCTGCCGCTGTCAAAGTCCCTGACGCACGTGGCCCGGGTTCACGCACGTGATGCGCAGGAAAACCCTCCTGCGGCTCCCTGCAACGGACATAGCTGGTCCGAAAAGGGCGGCTGGACCCCGTGCTGCTATACTTCAGATCACGCGCGCGCCCGATGCATGTGGGACAAGCCGAAGGAGCTGACGAATTATCCGGGTAACGGCTACGAGTGCGGACACTGGAGCAGCGCGGGGGCAACGGCGGAATCCGCCCTCCGTGGATGGAAATCCAGCCCCCCGCACAACGCGGTCATCATCAACCGGGGTACATGGTCCTCGATCCGATGGAAATGCCTCGGCGTGGGGATTCATGGGAACTGGGCCTTCATATGGTTCGGCGAAACGGATGATCCTGACGGCTACTGGGAGGATGGGGGGAGGTGAACGCGGGGGACAACGCGCGAGGTCCCCGCATGGCTAGTTCTGTATTCTCGCCACGAGCCACTCGAGCGATTTCCTGAACTGCTCGCCGCCCCCGGCGCGGTTCCCTTCGTCGGGGTAGACCTCGATCGTTTTTTCACTCAGGATGTGGTTGAAGAGGCTGAACACGCACTCCGGGGGGGAAGCCGTGTCCCTGAATCCCACGGTGGCCAGGACGGGGCATCCGATCCGGTCGGCGAAATTGAGGGCGTCGAAATAGGTCAGGTTTTCCTTGACCTGCTTTTTCCTGTTCTTCCCGGCGGAGATGAATTCGTTGATCTCGCGGGTGGCCTCGCTGTCTGAAATGTTCTGGCTCAGGGGAAGGCGGCAGAAGGCCGGGGTATCGATCACCAGGGCGGCGATACGGTCTGAATGGGCAGCGGTGAAAATGCCCGCCGCCGCCCCGAGGCCCTTGCCGATGATCCCGACAGCGTCGCACCTGACATCGGGCATGAGGCGAAGCATGTCGATGGAGCGGTAGACATCGAGATAGACCGCCTTGAGGTAGTAGGTGTCCCGGTCCAGTATGTTTTCAATCATGTACCCCGGGGTTTTTTTCTCCTCGTCGCCTGTTTCGACCGGCACGATGAGGTCGTGGTGCCCCCGGAGGGTCAGGAAGAGATAGGACGCCGATTCGTCCAGGACCTGCTGGGGATACCGCGCGGGGCTGTTGTAGTCATGCACGTGTATGATCACCCGCGGCTTCCTGGTTTTCCTGGGGATCAGGAGTTCCCCCGTGACGGCTCCCCGGGTGAAACCCTTGTATGACGCGTCGTAGACCGTGAAGCGGTGGGATGACTTGCGGTTGTTCTTTGCCAGTTCCGGCTCGAGGGCGACCTTCTTCACCTCGGCGATGGCCCTGTCCCAGAAGGCGTCGAAATCCGCCTTTCGATCGAGGGGAGGCAGGTGAAGGAAATATCTATCGAAGCTGCTGATCGGCATGGCGGTCAGATGTTCGTGAGCTTGAAAAGATAATAGTAGTTGTAGCTGAAGAGGAAGTACAGAAAAGCGATGATCACCGCTGAGACCGCCAGGAATACCATGAAAATCCCCAGGTGGTGCGCGGGTCTTCGTACCAGGTATGAAAGGATTTTCGACGCCGAGAGCCCGTCCCGGTGGAGGCGGAAGATCTTCTTCGCGAGCATGAAGACGAGGACGCCGATGAGGCCGTAGAGGGAGAGATGGGTGATGATGACGTTAAAGGCCTCCTTGCGGTGTATCGCGAAAAGCGTTACCGGGTAGACGAGGATGTTCATCACGAGCGTCGAGATAAGGGCAATGGCCAGGGTGAACAGGGCGAGGGTGAGTATTTCCCTTGAACGGTCCCTGAGCCGGGATTTCTCGTAGGGGTGCCGTGTGTCCATAGTGCTTTCTTCCATGATTGCGGGGGGGCGCGTCCCGGGGGCCCTATCGGGCATCCTCCTTCACGTCGACACCCATCTCTTCGAGGGCCTTTGTGGCCTCGGCCCTGACCCTCGCGTTCTGATCATACTTCATTTTGTACTTTAAAATGTCAATAGTTCTTTTTTCCCTGAAATCCTTGATAAGGCCGATGGCCATGAGGCGGGTCTGGGCGTTGTTGCTCCTGAGCGCGTTGATCAGCTTCGGAACCGCCTCGGGATCACCCAGCCGTGCGAGGGCCGCGACGGAATAGAGGTAGAGGTTGTTGTACCCGGCGCGCTTTTTCGCGTCGTAGGAGTCGATCAGCTCGATGACCCGGTTGATTTCCGGGCCTGTTTCCCGTATCCCCATTTTGGAAAGGGAATTCACCGCGTAGGACCTGAGCGTGGCGTTCTCCTCGTCGTCCCTGTAGATTTCAAGGAGGAGTTCCTTCGCGTTCGAGGCCCCGACCTTGCCGAGGAAGAGCGTCAGGTTCTGGCGGTTCGTGAGGTGTGTGGTCTTGTCCCGGATTTTTTCCATGGCGAAGGGCGCGGCTTCCTTCGCGCCGAGCTCGCCAAGGGTGTCTATGAGCGCGTCCGTCAGGTTCGATATCCTGGTCATATCCTGTTTCCCGAGCATGTCGGCAAGGCGTTCCTTCGCGGAGAGGGCCTTCAGGTTCTTGAGACCGTAGACGGACCCTGTACGGACATCCTCCGAGAGATGATCAAGCTTTGCCACCATGAGGGGCGCGCCTCCCTTCTCCTTCATCTCGCTCAGGGCGGTGATTCCCTTCAGCAGCACACCCGCGTCATCCTCCTTTTCCAGTATGCCGATCAATTTTTTCACCAGTTTCGAACGAAGGGCGGCATCCTTGATGAGGGGAATTCTGTCGATCGCGACGATCCGTTCGTCCTGTATGCCATAGTCGAGGGTCTGCTCGATCCATTCGGCCTTTTTCTTTTCGCCTTCCATGGGAGCGGAGGGAGAATTCGCCTTCGCGCCATGGGTCGCCCCGGGCTGATCGCCCGGGAGATTCGATGCCGACCCCTCCGCCGACCAGGCGTCCCCTGCCGCCATGGCAAGGAGCAGAAGGGCCGTCGTCATCGCACGAAGGGCCTTTGACGGGATGATCGCGCGTGGCTTTGTCATCATGGTCTCTCCGTTCGTCATCTTTCGCTCTCAGCGAGGGCGCCGCTCACGGCCCCACTGGCGACCGGGCCGGGGCGCGAAGGCGGGACATTCACGTTCCCCGCATGCTAGTATATCGGATGATAATTATTGTTGACAAGCGATTTATTGGCCGTTGATTATTGGGATTTTGCCGCGCCGCCCGGTGAAAAGCGGCGCGTCGGCGGCCGGGGATTCAAGGCAATGACGATTGACAAGAAATTCGCCGAGATAGCGGGCTTTCTCGTGGGGGGAGATGGCGGCGGGAAGGGCGCGGCAGGGGTCCCCGTGGCGGCGCAGTTCACTCCCGGGGACCTTGATCCCGCGGTGCGGGCCAGGAGCCTCAACGCCGCCTTTCTCATGGTTCTCGCGGGGCCGGAGAGGGAACGCTACCATGAGGCAAGGCGTTTTCTCGAGGAAGCGGAGGGCCCCGCGGCGGGATTTCTCATTACCGCCGCCGCACTCATCCGTGACGAAATGACGGTACGGTACAGGGCGGATGCCTCGTTTCGCGCTGATTTCGATGCCCTCCACGCCCGCGTCGCCAATGGCGACCCCCGGGGGAGCGCGGCGGAAACGCGCGACGCCTTCTGGCGCCTGTTTTTCCCTGAAGGGGTAATGGAGGGCGGGGTCGATGCGCGCCGCGCGGCCCTCCGTGAAAAAAGGGACCTGCGCATATCGGGTTTGAACGGGAACCCGGTCAGGAGTCCCGGCAGAGAGATTCTCTTTACTTCGAACGTGCTGGTCACGGTTCCGCCTCCCGGTGAAGAGGCGGCCCTGCGGGGGCTTGACCGCGAAACCCTGGATGTCGTCAGGGCGGCGGCCGCCGAGCCCCAGAAGTACTGGTACGACCACCCCATACCCGTGGGGGTGAAGGAAGATGAGAACGAGCTCCTCCACTGCCTCGCGCATCTCGCCATGGCCCTCCGGGCCGAGGAGCGCGCCGGGGAAAAGGAGCCGGGGAGAAACATCGATTTCGCGCTTTCCGTGTCGGTGACCCACCGGGGTCTCCACGGCGCGATTCGGCCCTGGCTCCGCTCGGAGCTGTCCGGGAAGGCGGCCGTGGAGGGGATCAATATCCATGTCTTCACCGAATACGATACCGAGCTTCTCCTGGACGAGGTCATAATACCCGGCGGGAGGCGCTGGATCGGTGATTTCGACGAGGATTCCCTCAGGGAGGTCTTCGGCGTGGACGGCGAGTACGGGCGGCACTACAGTTTTTTAAAGGCAGTCGCGCGTTTCTGGCATGTTTTCGTGTCACCGGAAATCAGGGCCACCTTCAAGATCGACCTTGACCAGGCGTTTCCCCAGGAGGAGCTGGTGAGCGAAACCGGCGCAACGGCCTTCGGTCACCTGCGCACGCCCCTCTGGGGGGCCAGGGGGATCGACAGCCGGGGCGAGAGTGTCTACCTGGGAATGATCGCCGGCGCGCTGGTGAACCGCCGGGACATCGGCAGGTCACTCTTCACTCCCGACGTGGCCTATCCTGAACGGGACCCGGCTGCCGACGAGACCGTGTTCTGGAGCACGGTTCCCCAGGCGCTCTCCACGGAGGTTGAGATGATGGAGCGCTACGGCGGGGGGCGGGAGCGCGACGGCGTCACCGGGGCCCTCCAGCGCGTTCACGTCACCGGCGGTACGAACGGCATCCTCGTGGAGGCGCTGAAGCGGTACCGTCCCTTCACGCCCACCTGCATCGGGCGAGCCGAGGACCAGGCCTACCTCCTTTCCGCCCTGCGGAGCCCCGAAGGCGAGGACCTGCTCCGATACGTCCATCAGCCGGGGCTCATCATGCGCCACGATTCGGAGCTCTTTGCCGCGGCGGCAATGGCGGCGAAGCAGGGAAAGATCCTTGGTGACATCCTCCGGGTCCTGCTCTTTACCTGTTATGCCCGCGCCCTGCCCTGGCCCGTGGAGGTGACAAAGGACGCCGTGGATCCCTTCACGGGCTGCTTCATATCCCGGATACCGGCAACCGTTGCCCTGCTGCGCTTCTCACTGAGGGCCGCCGCGCTCTTCGGGGAGGACGATGAGGTTGGAACGCTGTTTTTCAACGAGGGGGTCCGGCGGTTATCGGGCATCCTCGAAGGGCTCTCCTCGGGGGGAAATCCCGTTGAAGGCATCTACCGACGCGAGCGAGAGGCCTGGGACGTCTACCATGAGATACTTGACCGCGCGGAGGCCGGCATCGCCGAGGGGGACCCCTTCGCCGCCTCCCTCGCGCGCCGTGCGAGGGAGATCACGGCGACACTCCGTATCGACGCGGCGAGGGCGGGTAAGGGGCGAGGTTAGTCCGCTCCCATGAGCTTCTTGATCGATTCCAGCTTGCCCTTCATCCGGTTGTCGAGTCCCTTGCGGTAGTCGACCTTCAGGACCATGTAGACCCTGTTGCATTCATTGTTCATCGCGTCCATGCATTCCTTCACCACGGCCATGACGTCGTCCCATTCACCCTCGAAGCAGGTGCCCATGGGGCCGATTTCGTGCTCCAGGCCGCTCGACCGTACGATCGACACCGCCTCGGCAACGTAGGAGCTGACGCTTTCTCCCTTGTCCAGGGGGAAGATCGAGAGTTCTGCTATGGCGCTCATGGCGGTTACTCCTGAATGAAGTTGTAGTGTTTTCTCACCGGCTCGGTGATCTTCCAGGTACAGCGAAGCCCTTTCGGGAAGGTGACGAAGTCTCCGGCACCGAATTCCGTCCTGGAGCCGTCTTCCGACGTGACGGCCACCCGTCCCTCGAGGAGTAGGCAC
>CAZKPR010000075.1:6498-16444 GCA_964554685.1 uncultured Leptospirales bacterium
CACTCCTCCGTGTCGTCATAGTACCAGTCGAATTCGGATGCTTCCTTTTCCCAGATCGGCCACGATTTGATTTTTCGCCTGGCGATTTCCGCCCCGTCAGGCCTTGTCACGCTGATTTTCATGCGAGCCTCCGAGTCTTGCTGTTTCTTTCCGGAACCGGCCGCGTTCACCGGGGATCCGGCGTTACCTCGACGCGCCTGATGAACGCGCCGGTGAGCCGGTCGATGTATTCCGTGGTGAATTCCGTACGCTCGATAACGAGGAAGCTGCCCCCGGGATCGACGGTGTAGCCGTTGTGATAGTCCGTTACCATGACGGCCTGGCCCGGCGTGAGCTGGATGAGGCGTTCGTCGCCGTCCTGCTTCAGGAGAAGGCCCGCGCGGGCGCCGATGCAGACGAAGAGCTCCGGGCAGGTGTGCTTCTCCAGGACGATAATCTCATCGGGATGCGCGTGTTCGGGCAGGTATAGGCCCGCGCGCCAGGCCCCGGGGTCGCTGAAGAAGACGGACCACCGGGAATCGGGTATGAGGTCGATGGGTTCGATGGCCTTTTCCCCAGTCGGGCTATTGAAAAAGCGAACATTCCCCTGTTCGCTTTTCATGATGAGCGGGTGATGGGAATCGAACCCACGTGACCAGCTTGGAAGGCTGGAGTTCTACCACTGAACTACACCCGCATTGTTCTGATGTGATGGGTCTCGCGCCGGTATGCGAATACCCATCCTGCGGCACCATAAAAATGCCCCCTCGCGGGAGCCATCCACGCCGACGATTGCCGCCGGGCATGCATGATGCCCTTATAAAAAATCTGCAATGCCCTCAGGTGTCAATAAAAAAATTCTGAGTCCCCTGGGTTGGGTGGCAGGGGCCGATTGTTATCGGCTACTTTCCATGAGCGGTTTATGATGAACATGGGATTCGAGTCAATACTACTCCACTTATGTATAGGTCACTTTTTATATACAAATAATTTCATTATTTCATTATATCCTTGACAAATTATGTCTCATATGGTAACAAGTGGGGAAAAGTGGGGATTGATGTAGATTTTATCCAAAAAGGTGGTGGGCCGGGCATGTTCATGGGTGAATACAATCCCACCCTTGACGAGAAGGGGAGGATCGCGATCCCGATCAAGCTGCGAAGGGCTTTCGGTGAAAACGCGGTCATCAACAGGCTTGTCCTCACCTACGGCTTCGATACCTGCATCATGGCCTTTCGCGAGGAGGAGTGGGGGCGTTTCGTCCGGGAGAAGCTGGTCCCCCTCCCGCAATCGAACCCGACGAACAGGAACTGGGTGCGCCATCTCATGGGAGGGGCGCGCGAGCAGGAGCTGGACCGGCAGGGAAGGATCATCATCCCCACCAGCCATCTTGAATTCGCCGGAATAAAAAACGAGGTCACCCTCCTCGGGCTGAACGACAGGATCGAGATATGGGCGACCGAGACCTATGCGCGGTACCGTCCCGACCAGGACTCGCTGAACGCCCTGGCGGGGGATCTTGGTATATAGTCCCGGCGTGGTCGGGACGTGGCGGGGGAACCGGCTCCAATGAGACATAATCAGACGAGGTGGACGTGGAGTACGCGCACATCCCGGTAATGCCCCGGGAGCTGGTTCATTTCATCGAGAGCTCGGTGTTCGGCGGTACGGGCGTACTGGTTGATTGCACGGCTGGCGAGGGGGGTCATTCAGAGCTTTTTCTGAAGACCTTCCCCGACCTCCGGGTGATCGCCTTCGATCGAGACCGCGACATCCTTGCAATAGCGCGGAAAAGGCTGGAGCACTATGGGAGCAGAGTTGATTTACATTGCGATAATTTTTCTCGTGTTCCTCAGCATCTCGAATCGATGAACGGGACGATCAATTTCATCCTGTACGATTTCGGGATATCCTCCTACCACTACGAACGGAGTGGCCGGGGATTCGCCTTCGCGAGGGACGAGGGGCTCGACATGAGGCTTGACGGGGGATCCGAGAGCGCCGCGGACATCGTCAACTGCGGTGACGAGAAGCGCCTCGCCGAAATTATATTCAGGTACGGCGAGGAGCGGTGGTCGAGAAGGATCGCCGCCGCCATTGTCCGCGCCTCGAGGGAGGCGCCCGTGGAGACCACGGGGCAGCTCGCGGAGATCGTCCTCCGCGCAATACCCAGGAGGTTTCACGTGAGAAACATCCATCCTGCCACGCGCGTGTTCCAGGCTTTGAGAATCGCGGCGAACGACGAGCTCGGCGCGATAGACGCGTCACTCGCGTCGTTCCACCGCCTCCTCGCGCCGGGCGGGCGCGCCATGGCGATATCGTTCCATTCCCTTGAGGACCGGATCGTCAAGGAGCGCTTCAGGAGGCTGGCCCGGGGATGCCTGTGCGGCGAGGAGATGCGTGACTGCCGGTGCGCCGGGGAGCCCATTGTAAAACTATTGACGAAAAAGCCGCTCAGGCCTGAAGTGGACGAAATCGAAGGGAACGCGCGGGCCCGCAGCGCCAGGCTCAGGGCCTGCGAAAAGATTTGAGCCGCCGTCCCGGAAGGGCGCGCGGCGCGGAGGATCGCCATCAAGTACTTCCTCGTCGTATTTTTAACGACCCTTTTCGTCATGTTCTACGTGTGGCAGAACATCGAGGTCGTGAAAATCGGGATCGAGTGCCGGGACCTCGGTGAAAAGGAGCGCCGTCTCCTTGATGAACGGGACCGGCTCAGGTACCGGATAGAGCGGTACAGGAGGATGGAGATCGTCGAAGAGCACGCCAGGATGAACGGCCTCAGGCCGATCCGTCCCGGCGATTTCGCGGTCATGGCGGTGAAGGAAACCGATGTCGAATAACCATTCACCCAAATCGACGAACCTCGGGGAACTGGCCGGGAGCGCCGGGGAAGGGCTGCGGGTAATCGGCGGGAGCGGGGCCTTCGTTACGTCGGTTGAGTACGATTCCAGGAACGTAAAAAAGGGGAGCCTCTTCGTGGCCGTGGACGGCATGAAGACCGACGGTCATGGCTACATAGCCGAGGCGATTGAAAGGGGCGCCACGGCGATCTGCGTCTCGGAGAATCGGGCCGGGGAGTGCGACTCCCTCAAGGCCAGGGGCATCGGGATCGTGGTGGCGGAAAACACCAGGGGCGCCCTCTCCCGCCTCTCCGCTGCCCTCTACGGCTTTCCCTCGCGCGCCATGATCGCCATAGGGATCACCGGCACCAACGGCAAAACATCTATCACCTACATGCTCGAGTCCGTGCTGAAGCGCCACGGATTCAACCCCGGGGTTGTCGGGACCGTCAATTACCGCTGGGGCGGCCAGGTCTTCCCGGCACCCAACACCACGCCCGAGTCCAGGGATCTCCAGGAGATGCTGTTCCGCATGAAACAGGAGGGGGTGAACGCCCTCGTGATGGAGGTCTCGTCCCACGGCCTGGAACTGGGCCGCGCCGACGACATGGATTTCGACGTCGCTCTTTTCACGAACCTGACCAGGGACCATCTTGATTTCCACGGGGATTTCGAGAGCTACTTCAACGCCAAGAAGAAGCTTTTCAGCCATCTGGAAAAAAGCGGCAAGAAGGGCCGCTGCGGCATCGTCAACATCGATGATCCCTACGGGAACGAGCTGTACATGATGCGGAATCACTACTCCTATCCCTTCAAGAGCTTCGGAACGGAGGGTGACGCCGATTACATGCCCTCACCGGGCAGCGTCGAGAACACCCTGCGCGGCGTCCGCTACGTCCTGGAGCGCCCCCACCCCGGGGTGGAAATCGCCCTCAGGCTTCCCGGGAGGTTCCAGGTGTACAATTCCCTGGCCGCCGTTGCCGCGGCGCACCACCTCGGAGTTTCCTACGAGGCGATCGCGGCGGGCCTGGCTGAAATCGAAAGCGTCCCCGGAAGGTTCGACGTCCTCCTGGGCGACGGTGGATACGCCATTGTCGTCGATTACGCCCATACCGTGGACGCCCTCCAGAAGCTTCTGACGTCAGCGGGGGAGTTGGAGCACCGCCGGCTGATTACCGTATTCGGATGCGGGGGCGACAGGGACCGGACCAAGCGCCCCCTCATGGGGAAGGTGGCCGAGGAGCATTCCGATATCGTTATCGTAACGAGCGACAACCCCCGGACCGAGGAACCGGGATCCATCATCGCCGACATCGTCGGTGGCATGACGCCGGGAAGGCACGAGATAATCCCGGATCGCGAGGAGGCGATCCGCCGCGCCGTTGAAACGGCAGGGGAGGGGGACATCGTGGTGATCGCGGGCAAGGGCCACGAGGACTACCAGATCATCGGCAAAGAAAAAATACATTTTGACGACAAGGAAACGGCGGCTCGGTGGATGCGTCCGGGCGCCGGCGCCGGGAGAGCGAGGTGATCGTGGGAATCGAAACCACCGTGGGATGGGCTGCCGAGGCGTGCCGCGGTCACCTGACCGCAGGCGACCCCTCCGCGGTGATCGATACCGTAACCACGGACTCGCGGGAACTGGGGGAGCGCAATCTCTTCATTCCCCTCGTCGGCGGTACGTACGACGGCCATGAGTATATCCGCGACCTCGCCGCCGGGGGACGGCTCCGGGGCTACCTCACGATGCGCGGGGGGCATGACGGAATCGCGGAGCGTCACGGGGTTGCCGAGATACGGTGCGATGACACCCTCGCGGCCCTGGGGGCCATGGCGGCGCGCCGCAGGGAAGAGATTGGCCCGGAAGTGATCGCCCTCACGGGAACAAACGGGAAGACCACCACCAAGGAACTCCTCTTCACCCTCCTGAATTCGAGGATGCGGTGCCTCCGCAACGAAAAGAACTACAACAACGAGATAGGCCTCCCCTGTACCCTTCTCTCCCTGAAGCCGGAACACCGGGTCGCCGTGGTCGAGATGGGCATGAACCACCCCGGGGAGATCGGAAGGCTTTCCCGCATCGCCCGGCCGGACCTGGCCCTCATCACGAACATCGGCGAGGGACACCTGGAATTTCTCGGTTCCGTGGAGAACGTGGCCAGGGCCAAGGCGGAGATCGTGGACGGCATGAAGCCCGGGTCCGTGATATACCTGAACAGGGAGATGCGCTGCTTCGAACTGGTCGGGAACCTTGCCCGTGAGGCGGGGCTCACCGTGGAGACCTACGGGCTCACCGACGGCGCAGGGATCCGTCCCGAGTCGTACCGGCTGGAGGACGACCGCGTCGCCGTGACCTTCCGGGGAACGGAGATCGTGGCGCCCCTCTTCGGCATGCACAACGTCTACAACCTGGTCGCCGCGGCTGCCGTGGCGATGCGGTGGGGCGTGACGCCGGAGGAGATGCGCGAGGCCCTTTCGGGGTTCGTCAATGCTGGGGGGAGGGGAATGATCATCCGGGGGGCCTTCACCGTGATCGACGACAGCTACAACGCCAACCCCCTGTCGGTGACCAGCGCCCTCCGGTCCGTGCGGGAGATATTTCCGGACCGGAGAAAAATCGCCGTGCTCGCCGACATGAAGGAGCTGGGGGAATCGGCCCCCGGTCACCACGAGGCCTGCGGCCGGGCCGCGGCGGAAAACGGATTCACCATGCTTCTGGCATGGGGCGAAATGGCCGGACACTACGCCGGGGGAGCCGCCCGCGGGGGGATGGGGAGCGCCGGGATCCATACCTTCGAAACGAAGGAAGACCTGACGCGGTTTCTTTCGGATTCCCTCCTGCCCGGCGACGTCGTTCTCGTGAAGGGGTCCCGGTCAATGAAAATGGAAGAAGTGGTCGCCGCCGTGACCGAGAGAGGGGAGTGAGATGTTCTACCATTTCATATTGCCGCTGAAGGAGTACCTCTCGTTCCTGAGGCTCTTCCAGTACATAACCTTCAGGTCGGCCTACGCCGCGGTGACGGCGCTGCTTCTGGTCCTGATCATGGGGAGCCTGGTGATCCGCTGGCTCCAGGCCCTGAAGATGGGCGAGGAGATACGGGCCCTGGGACCTGAAAGCCACCGCGTCAAGGCGGGGACCCCCACGATGGGGGGGATCCTCATCATCGGCGCGGTCATGGCATCGATAGCTCTCTGGGGAAATTTCACCAATGTCTATCTCTGCGTGCTCATCGGCGCCACGCTCCTCCTCACGGCCCTTGGCTTCGTCGATGATTACATCAAGTCGGTCATGAAAAGAAAAGACGGGATACCCGCCCGCATCAAGCTTCTCTGCCAGATTGCCGTGGCCCTCGGCGTTGCCCTTGCAATTTATGGCATTCCCTCGGGGAGGGACGGTCTCACGGACCTCTACGTGCCCTTCATCAACATGGCGGTCATGGACCTCGGGGTCCTCTGGATTTTCTTTGCCGTCCTCGTCATCGTCGCCGCCACGAACGCCGTCAATCTCACTGACGGCCTGGACGGCCTGGCCATCGGGTCGGTAATGACCGTGGGCGTGACCCTGGGCATCATGGCCTATCTCACGGGAAACGTGAAGATCGCGGCCTACCTGAAGATACCCTACGTGCCCGAGGCGGCGGAGCTCACGGTGTTTCTCGCGGCCCTCATGGGGGCATCGCTCGGTTTTCTCTGGTTCAACAGCAACCCCGCCACGGTCTTCATGGGGGACACGGGCTCCCTTGCCCTGGGGGGGATAATCGGCATCACGGCGGTCATGATAAAGAAAGAGATTTTCCTCTTCATCGTCGGGGGCGTCTTCGTCGCCGAAGTGATGTCGGTGATCATCCAGGTGGTATCCTTCAAGATCAGGGGTAAGCGCGTGTTCAAGATGGCGCCCATGCACCACCACCTTGAGCTCTCGGGGTGGCCCGAACAGAAGGTGGTGGTGCGGATGTGGATCGTGGGGATCATCCTCGCGATACTGGGACTCAGTTCCCTGAAAATACTTTAGGAGGCGGTATCGGGTTGGCCCGGGATGTGATACACAAGGCGCTTGTCGTCGGGCTCGGTTTCAGGACCGGCGTCGCGGTGTCGAATTTTCTCACGGGACGCGGCGTTTCCGTGGTGGCGTCCGACCGCAAGGACGAATCGGAGCTATCGGACGTGCTGCACCGCCTTGATCCCGCCGTGCGCGTCGTGACGGGAGAGCAGCGGCCCTCCCTCCTGGAGGAGGGATTCGACGCGGTCATCCTGAGCCCCGGCGTGCCCGCGGACATCCCCCTCGCCGAGGAGGCGCGCAGGCGCCGCATCCCCGTCTTCGGTGAGATCGAGCTGGCGTCCAGGTACCTGGATGGGGCGATCGTGGGCATTACCGGCACCGACGGCAAGTCCACCGTCACCGCCATGACGGGACACATTTTTAAAGAGCTCGGGTTCGACGCCAGGGTGGGGGGTAATATCGGGATCCCCCTCATTACCTTCGCGGGATCCACGACGCCAGGTTCCGTGATCGTGGCGGAGCTCTCTTCATTCCAGCTCGAGACCATATCGCGCTTCCGTCCCGACGTGGCCGTTCTCCTCAACCTGACCCCCGACCACATGGACCGCCATGCAGGAATGGAGGGCTATTTCGAGGCGAAAATGAGAATCGCCATGAACCAGAACGGCGATGACTTCTTCATATACAACCTTGACGATGAGTGGGCCGCCCGGGGGGCATCGGGGACAGGGGCGCGCACCCGTTCTTTTTCCATGATAAGCGACGACGCGGACCTCTTTTACCTCGACGGGGGGGTCCGTGAAAAGGATACCGGCATTGAGATATTCAGGGGCGGTGACCTGAAGGTACTGGGCCTCCACAACGTCCAGAATGCCATGGCGTCGGTTCTGGCGGTGTGCAGCCTGGTGCGAAAGAGGGGAGGGACGCCCGATTACGGCCGGATAGCCGCGGCCCTCTCATCCTTCCCGGGCCTGCCCCATCGACTCGAGAGGATAGGGCGTTTCCAGGGGAGGGATTTCATCAATGATTCGAAGGCGACGACGGTGAACGCGGTCCTCACGGCGCTGAAGAGTCTTCCCGGATCGGGGGTCATCATACTGGGGGGGCGGACCAAGGGAGACGAGTATGCCCGCCTCGCCGGTGGCCTGAACGGCAGGATACGGGCACTCGTGCTGATCGGGGAATCCCGGGCCCATTTCGCGAAGCTGTTCACGGGCTATCGCCAGGTCCTGGCCGACACGATGGACGACGCCGTGGCAAAGGCGATGAGGGAGAGCAGGAAGGGGGACACGATACTCCTCTCGCCGGCCTGCGCCTCCTTCGACATGTTCACCGACTACGAGGAGCGGGGGGAGCGGTTCAGGGAAGCGTTCCGCCGCCTGGAAAGCGGGGTCCTGCAATGGACCTGAGATCCTTCGTCGACATCCGCCGGCCCAGGGAGCCGGACATGATCCTTTTCACCACGGTCCTGGCCCTGGCGGGAATCGGCATCGCCATGATCTACAGCGCAAGTGCCGTGTATTCCATGAAGATCTTTGGGGATTCGTATTATTTCCTCAAGCGGCAGTTTCTCTGGTTCGCCCTGGGCATGGTGCTGCTCCTCATCTTCAAGGAGATCGATTACCGGAACTATGTCAGGTACACCAAGTTGATGCTGCTCCTGTCGTTCCTGCTTCTTTCCCTGGTATTCGTCCCGGGGGTCGGCCACACGGTGAAGGGTTCGGTGCGATGGCTCGGGACGGGAGGGCTCTCCTTCCAGCCGTCTGAATTCGTCAAGGTCTTCACCGTCATCTATCTTGCCAAGGTCTTCTCTTCGGAACAGGACGACCACTTCACCAGGATCCTGGTCCCGGTTATCATCGTGTCGGTCATGTTCCTCCTTATAATGATGCAGCCCGATTTCGGCACCGCCATCGACATCCTCGCGGTTTCCGTGTTGATTCTTTTCGTATCCGGGTTTCCCCTGGTCTACATCATTTCGCTCTTCATTATCAGCATCCCGATGTTCTACCTTCTGATTTATCTCGTGGAGTACCGGAAGAACCGCCTCCTCGCCTTTTTTAATCCATGGGAGTACCGGTACGGGATCGGCTACCACCTGGTACAGGGCTTCATCGCCTTCAAGAAGGGGGGGATTCTCGGCGTCGGCCTGGGCAACGGCACACAGAAGCTCTCCCGCCTGCCGGAACCCCACACCGATTTCATCTTCGCGGTCATCGCTGAGGAAGCGGGCCTGGTGGGGACCGTCATTATCGTCCTCCTGTTCACCGGTTTTCTCTGGAGGGGAATCATCACGGCCGGGGCGGCTCCTGACGGATTCGGCAGGCTCCTGGCCATGGGGCTGACTCTCATGATCGTGGTGCAGGCATTCATCAACCTGGGAGTGGTGACCGGCGCCCTGCCGACAACCGGCATTCCGCTCCCCTTCATCAGCTACGGCGGATCGTCGCTCCTGTCGAGCATGATCGCCGTGGGGATCATCCTTAATATCTCGCGTTACCGGGGGGCCGTGCGGCAGGAAGAGCGGGGCATGGAAGAGGTGTGGCAGTGAACCAGACGAAAGTACTTATCGTGGCGGGCGGAACGGGCGGTCACATAAGCCCGGGAATCGCACTGTATGAGTCATTCCGGGAGAAGAACGTGCCGGTCCTTCTGCTCTCAGGGAAGCGCGACGCGCGCTTCCCTTCCCTGGTGGAGTCGGCCTCGGGGGATCTGCGGCTCTACAGCGCTCCTCCGTTTTCACGCAACCCGGCGGGGCTCCTTTTCTTTCCCTTCCGGTTCGCCCTGGCCCTCCTTGCGGCGAGGAAGATAATCGCGAGAGAAGGGATCACCGCGGTGATCGGGATGGGAGGGTACGTGTCCGCTCCCGCCCTCATGGCGGCTCGCCTGAGGAAGGTTCCCCTGTTCCTGTGCGAACAGAACAGCGTGCCGGGGAAGGTCACGCGTTTTTTCGAATCCTCGGCGCGGAAGGTGTACGGCACTTTCAGGGGCGCCGCGGATTACCTGAAAAGAAGGGACCGATACCTCCGCGTGGGGAATCCGATACGAAAAAAAGTCATGACTGATGTCTTAAAAGAGGAGGCGCGGCGGGCTTTCCACCTGGGGCACAGCAGGAAGGTGG
>CAZKPR010000076.1:0-789 GCA_964554685.1 uncultured Leptospirales bacterium
CCGAACGCACGTCTCATCGCGTCCAGGACCGAATTCGTTCTGAAAGTAGCCGAAAACCGCACCACCCTCATCTCCAGGAGCGGAAACATCATCGTGCGCTCCCTGGAATCGAAGGAGGAGATCACCACCCTCCCGGCGAAAAAATACGTCATCACATCATCCATTCAGACATCGGATCAATTCCCCGCGGACGAGGCCGTCGAGCTCCAGAAAAACCTGGATACGCCCTTCAGCGAAGAGGAATTGATTGACCTGAAAGACTTCCTGGACCGGATGAGCTGAGCGGACACCCTTCCCGGCTTTAACGCGGAATCAGAACCTCCCCCTTCCCCAGGAGAAGTATCTTTTCCACCGGGTCCACCTCGGGAACAACGTAGCCGAGGCGTCGCGTTATCGACTCGCCGGGTTCCAGAAAAGGCTCGGGATTGGCCCGCATCGTCACGGCCGAGGCCATGTCAAGGATAAAAGGCCGGATGGTCCTCCCCCCGGCGACGAGACGAATATCATTCAGGCGCAGCGACTTCGTGGCGACCCCACGGTTGCGTATCACCACCGTGGCCCAGGTGAATCCCGTTCCTCTGCGGGGCGTCCAGTATCCTCCCGCAGTGTTGTACTGGTCAGGTCCCTGCGTCAGGGCCCTGAGGGTCACGTCGAAGTCACCGCCCGGCATGGTTATGGGCGTCGTAATGAGGGCCTTCGCGCACCCTGCCAGCATGAAGAATGCAAGTAACGCCGCCGGGACGAAGGCTATCGAAGCCCTCACGGATGGCGTTATCCTCCATAGAGGAA
>CAZKPR010000076.1:799-16338 GCA_964554685.1 uncultured Leptospirales bacterium
AAACCTCCGATGATGATACGCCCGGGTAACTCCTACGGGGAAAATTTTTTTCTGTCAATCCCAGTTTTTCCGAAAATCACGCGGCCCGTCCCGGACTCCCGCGGCGCGGCGGGTCATCGCGTCGGTCAGAAGGGCAAATATGTATTGACAGGCTCCGAAAAGTCATGCTCGGATTGTGGCAAAAGCATACAGAGGAGCATCACACAATGACCGAAGTGACAGAAGGACCCGCAGCTGTGAACGGCCCGAAACCGGAAAAACCGCGCCGACGGCCCCTCTTCGCCATCATAACCATCATGGCGCTTTTCCTGATACCGCCGATTATTGTCGCGGCGATTGCCCTCGCGGTAATCCTGCGCCCCGGCTTTTATGCCGGTATTTTAAAGCAGGGTCGGCTCATTACCGCCTATGTTGAAGGCAGGAACTGGGACATTGAGAAAAGGATCAATGATGAAATCGAGAGCGAGCTCCAGATGTCGCGCCACGGCGCCGTGCTGAACATGGCGCGGTCCCGCCACGAAAAGGCCATGGCGGACCTTGCCTCACTCAGGAAGGACGAGGAATTCGAATCACTTGAACGGGAACGAAAGGAGATAAAGGGCCTTGACTGGAAGGACGTTTCGTCAACCTTCCCCACGAAGGAAGCGTTCGCCAGTTTCCGCGACCGGGAACTCCTGAGAATCGACGAGGGGCTGGCGGAAATCCGCAAGCTCCGCGCGGCACAGGAGGAAAGAATAGACGCCGCTGAAGAGGAGATGATCGCGGCCCGAAAGGAATACGACGCCGCGCTCTCGGTCATGGAGGATAAAGAGAAGGAAGCCAGAAAGATCGCCGACCGGCACAGGGACGAGGCCACGGACAGCATCTATTCCGACCTCGCGCGGATCGAGGGGCCCCTCACGAAAATCCTGAACGAACGGCTGATCGATGGGGCCGTGAAGGATGAAATCGGGAAGTTTCTCGCGTTTATCACCGATTACGACAGGCAGGTCGAGGAAAGGAAAATCTACTACGTCCGCTCATCCCTCGGTGAGGCCTTCGGCCTCCGGTCACTCAGGGTCCGCCTCCCCTCCGTTTCCATAAGCCTCTGGGTGGACGAGGGACCCTCCGGCGGAAAGAAACATGTCCTGAGCGACCTCCTTGCCGAGGAGGTGAAGCGGACCGAGGGCCTCCAGAACCGTTTCATTCTCACCACGCTCTTCAGGCTGTCCGATACGCGGCTGGGTGAATACGTCGGTGGAAAACGCCTCGCCGGGCTCGGCCTTTCGATTCAGAATGGCGTGATCCGTTTCCCCGGCCCGATCCTCGAAGGCGACCGGGCGGAATCCGCGGCCCTGGCGATACGCATCCTATCGGTGGCGCAGTACGCTCCCTACGGCGCCCTGGGAATCCTGCTGCTCTATGTAGTGTACCTGTTCTTCTCCACCGTGGAGCGGAGGAGGAAGCTCATCGCCCTGAAAAGGCTTTTCATCTATCCCTCGGTGCTGATCATCGCGGCCTGCGGGGCGCTTCTCTGGGCCTCGCTCAACATCTTTACCTATTATCCAGGTTTCCTCGGGGACCTGGCGGCACGGAGCTACATACGGCACCTCGGGTTCACCGCCGCATGGCATTTCGCGGCGCCCATACTCGCAGTCTTCGGGACACTCCTCGTGTCAGGCCTCCTGATACGGAAGCGCCTTGCCCGGGCGCCCGCGGTCCCTGCGGCGGAAACGAAAGCAGGGGAAAACCGGGAGGGATCGTCGTCGTAGGGATCAGGCTCCCAGGAGCCTGTCCTTCTCCGCCCAGAGCCCGTTCAGCCACGTCTGGAACCGCGCCTGGTAGGCCGCATCCCCGGTGTAATCCCCCAGTATGTCGGCGGTGACGGGTATCCTCTCGACGATAACCCGGATCTCACGGAACCTCCCGCAGAGGAAAGACCAGAAGCTCGTATCCCCCCCCGGATAGATGATGGTCACGTTCAGGATGCTGTCCAGCTGGTCTCCCATGGCCGAAAGCACGAACCCGACTCCGCCGGCCTTCGGCCTGAGGAGGTGCCGGTACGGGGATTGCTGCCGTTCATGCTTTTCCCTGGTGAAGCGCGTTCCCTCGACGAAATTCATCACCGAAACGGGGATTGCCCTGAACTTCCGGC
The DNA here is from genome assembly GCA_964554685.1 of uncultured Leptospirales bacterium. Lineage (GTDB taxonomy): Bacteria > Spirochaetota > UBA4802 > UBA4802 > UBA5550 > RBG-16-49-21. The sequence continues at coordinate 2,934 of CAZKPR010000076.1, forward strand.
AGGCCCTCCTGGTGATCTCCATGTCCTTCCCCTTCAGGTGGGGGTTTTTTTCGATGAATGCCGGGCTGTACCGCTTCATGAAAGGATAATCGAGGGCCCACCACGCGACGCCGAGAAAGGGAACCCAGATCAGTTCCTTTTTTAAAAAAAACTTGAGGAAGGGTATGCGGCGGTTGAACACCCTCTGGAGCACCACGATATCGACCCAGGTCTGGTGGTTTGATATTACCAGGTACCACTCCTTGAGGGACAGCCCCTCGAGGCCGGTCACGTCCCAGCGTATCCGCTGGGTGGCGTCAAGGTTGAAGTTGTTGATCGATATCCACGTTACGGCGATGCCGTTGGCAATCATGCCCCAGAATTTCCTCCAGGCCCCGATGGGCACCATGAGCTTCAGGAAGGCCACCAGCATCAGGGGCCCGAAAAGAACGAGCGTGTTGGCGCCAAGAAGTGTCATTGAAAGAAGGCCGCGGGCATGATAGAAAGCAGCGATAAAGGGCGATTCCCTTCTCCGGCCCTTCACCTCCTCCGGGTACGTAGTTTGTGTATTCAAGATTATTCTCCCATCAGTAGTGTATGCGGCGTAACAGGAATCATGCGGAGAGAAGGCGTTCCGGCGGGATTGTGTTACCCTCGCAGAAGACAGGGCCGGCGGCGAATCGGTTGCAAAAACATTCTCCCGGCATGGAGCGTGCGAGCGGGGAGAGGCGATCGGCTCCGGCATCCAGAAAAAGACCGGGGCCGCTCGATGGAACGGCCCCGGATCTCGCTCATTTCACGCGTGCCGATATTACTGTCCTTTCAGGAGCGAGGCCTTCAGGGAATCCTGGATCGGATTGGAACCGAGCCAGATGGCGAAGAGGGCCTTCTTCAGGTCAAGACCGGCGATGGTCCCAAGAACCTTGGTTTTCCCGTCGGCCTTGAACCTCATCGAGGTCGTGAGCCCCGCCGGGGTGTACGCCATGGAAACCACGTCTCCCTTGCTGAACTTCATCCCGTTGAATTGGTTGAGAAAGGCCTGCTTTTTCGCGCTGGCATACCCCGCCTGCGCCGACTTGCCGAAACCCTCGCTGGTGGCCTCGACGAAGCGCTCACGGGTGATGAGTGAGCTGTCGATCGTGAGGACCATCATCATCGGCAGGTTGGCTTCGATGATCTCTTTGCCGTCCTTGCCCTTGAGGGATGCCGGGACCCAGAGGGTCGCGTAGTAGAGCGTACCGAAAATACTCTTGGTCCTTTTACCGCTGCCGTTCCTCACCATCTCTTGGCCGCCCAGCTTGAAGGCGAACCCGTCGCCCGCGCCCAGCGCGATCACAAGCGCCGTAAGTATCAATAACAAACCAACCTTTTTCACCGTAGTGAACCTCCTCTGTAATTATTGTACTCTGTGTTGACCCGACACACGAAAAAAAGTTCGATCTTTTTCCTCATGTTCGGAGGGGGGAACGCCTTTAACCCCTTAGAGGTCCAAATAATGACCCGTTATCCCGGCTTTTGTCAATATAATTATTTTCCCTCCTCAAATTATTCACGGGGGCGCCACGCGCGGTTTATTTTTCGTTACCCCTTCCATAAACGGCTTGACATGCCGGGGAACCGCGTGTAGCGTTTTAACGGGTCCGTGGATATCAACTCCTCAAGGATAGAACGACCCGGACGTACCGCATCAGTGCAGCTCATCATAAGGGACCATATTTTCACCACGGAGCGGAATGATGGATAGCGACCCATTGAGTTATGCGGCAAACGCGGGGAGCGGCTCCATGTAGATCGATCGGGTACGCATGGATTCCCGTCTCCCTCCATTCCCAGGAGGCGATCAGATGAAAAATCCATTGCTTGTGCCCGAATTCCGCGAGATGCTCGCGTCCAACAAGTTCGAAGAAATCCGTGAATTCTGCGCAACGACGCCCCCTTCCGTGGCGGCGGACTTCCTCGGTCCCCTTTCAGCGAAGGAAATAAAGAGCATCCTGGGAAACCTGGATCCTGAATCCCGATCGGCTATTTTCAGCTATTTCGACGACGACGTGAAGCTCTCCCTCGCCACCCTCTTCGAAAACGGCGAATCCGTAGACCTCGTCGCCCGCATGCTCGACGAGGAGAGGCTCTCCTTCCTCAAGATCCTCCCCCTGGGGAGGCAGCGCGAGATGCTCGCCCTGGCACGGCGGTTCCGGACCCCGGAGTCTTCGGAGTTGGCCGGGGTGATCGAGCAGCTTCTCAAGTCGGAAAGCCCCGAAGAGGAGGAAATGACCCCCGAGGAAATCGCCGGCGAGATACAGCCCCTGATCCGGGTCTACCGCCTCGACGACAAGTCAATCCTTCCCGTGGACCGCATCGACAGGAACTGCTGGGTCAACATCGTCAATCCCTCGAAGGACGACCTTCCCCTCCTGGCGCGGCACTTCAACATCCCCCAGGACTTCCTCACGGCGTCCCTTGACATCGATGAAACGGCCCGCATCGAAACCGAGGACAACACCACGCTGATCATCATCAAGGTACCCTACTTCGACGAGCATAACCCGGACGTTCTCTATTTCACGCTCCCCATCGGCCTGATACTGGCCAACGGGATGCTCATCACCGTCTGTTCCAGGGAGGTCGGGATACTCCAGGATTTCATCAACGGCCGGGTGAAAAAACTCTCCTCGCTGACCGGGGGAAGATTCATTCTCCAGATAATCTTCCGCGCCACCCAGGTCTACCTTCAGTACCTGAAGCAGATCAACAACGCAGCGAACATGATACAGAAAAAGCTGGAGCTCGAATCGAAGAACAAGCAGCTCATCAAGCTCCTCAACATCGAAAAGAGCCTGGTCTACTTCACCACCTCCCTCAAGACCAACGCGCTGATGCTCGAGCGCCTCCAGCGTCTCAGCATCATACGGCAGGACCCGGAGCTGGAGGACCTCTTCGAGGACATCGTCATCGAAACCCGCCAGGCCCTGGAGATGTCGAACATCTACAGCGACATTTTGAGCGGCATGATGGACGCCTTCGCCTCCGTCATCTCGAACAACCTGAACATGGTCATGAAGCTCCTGACGTCGATCACCATAATCATGATGATCCCCAACATCATCACCAGCTTCTACGGCATGAACGTGGGCCTGCCCTTCCAGAAACACCCCCTGGCCTTCGTGTTCGTCATCACCTCGTCCTTCGTGTTCGCCATAATTCTCGTGCTCTTTTTCATCAAGAAAAAGTGGCTGTAGCCCCCGGCGGAGCGGGGAAAATAGTGCTTGAGTAATACCGGCGATCCGTAGTAAGAGTACCGGTGGGCCCGGAAAGGGCCGGACCGGAGGAATCCGCCGATGCCGTCTCCCGAATCAATCGCGGAACAGCTCGAGGGCAACAGCAACTGGGCCCTGGTCTCGAACAAGAAAAACGTGCTCCGGGGCCTCGCGAAGCTCATGGAAGACGGCGAAACAATCGTCGATCTCCTCGACGGCCTCTACCGCGGGTTGAAGCTCTCGTCGAAGGGCGACCTCCCCGGCGTGCTCGTCGCCACGAACCGGAGGCTCCTCTTCGTGACCAGCGAGTTTTCGCGCCCCCTCTACGAGGAGATCGCCCCGTCTGAGATCAGGGGCATCGCCTTCGAGCGCGCCTTTTCATCCATCGTCATGACCCTCAGGCTCAAGTCATCCCCCGTCACCTTCAAGACCTTCGACAACAGGGCGGCCGTAACGAAATTCATCGACGCGGCGTCCGCCGGCGGGGTCACGGCGCCGGCCAGGGAAGAGGAGACCCTCCGGCTCCTTGACGAGGTCTCGGCGACCATCAAGTCCCTGGCGAAGATGAACGAGGCCATCGGCGCCGAAGGCGCACCCCCCTCCGAAGGAGAGGCGCCCACGGTGCCGGAAAAGCGCCTCCGGTTCCTCTACCGGGAGGCGAAAAAGATCCACGGGACCGTCACGGAGCTTCTCGAAAGCGCGGGGGGCATCGGTCTCCGCGAGGCCCTGACCGACGACATCATCATCCTCGCCTCCCTCTGCGCAGGCGGCGAACGCGCCCTGGCCGACGACGAGCTCGCCTTTATCGCCATGGTCCTCATGCCCCTGGATGAGACCGTGACCGGGGCATCGGCGCGCGAGTTCTTCTCGGGGGACGACTTCCCCGCCGGGCGGTGGGGAGAGATCGCCGCATACCGGGCACGGATCGCCGCGCACCTTCGAAGGGCCGCCCCGGGGAAGGATCTCGATGGATTCTCGCTCAAAACGATGAACCTTCTCGAGAATTTCGACCGCGAGAAGGGCACCGCCCTTTCGGACCGGGCGGGCTCGGCCCTCCACACCTTCGCCCAGTGCCTCACAAAGGCCGACGGCTCCGTCTCCCCGGAGGAGGAGGAGCGGCTGAAAAGCATCTACCGCCTCATCACGCGGGGCGCCGCCATGTCCTCCACCGCCGTGGCCGTCAAGGAAGCCGAGGAGGAGGAGACCCTGGACCAGGTGATGGAAAAGATCAACGCCCTGGTGGGAATGGACAAGATAAAGGAACAGATCGCGACCCTGGTGAACCTCATCAAGGTCCAGAAGGAGCGGGAGGAGCGCAAGCTCCCCGTCACGCCCCTCACCCTGCACGCGGTGTTCTCAGGTCCTCCGGGCACGGGGAAGACCACCATCGCCCGCCTCCTGGGAAGGGTCTACCGGTGCCTGGGCCTGTTAAAGAAGGGTCAGCTCGTGGAGACCGACCGCGCCGGCCTCGTGGCGGGCTACGTGGGCCAGACCGCCATCAACGTCGACAGCGTGGTCCAGAAGGCCCTGGACGGCGTCCTCTTCATCGACGAGGCCTACGCCCTGGTGCCCGACGAGATCGGCGGCAAGGACTTCGGGCACGAGGCGGTGAACACCATCATCAAGCGGATGGAAGACTACCGGGACCGGCTCGTGGTGATCGTGGCGGGATATCCCGACGAGATGGAGCGCCTCATACAGTCGAATCCCGGCCTGAAATCCCGCTTCAGCCGCTATTTCTACTTCGACCACTACCCCCCGGAGGACCTGATCCGGATATTCGATTCCTTCTGCAAGAACGTGCAGTTCCGCGTGGAGAAGGACGCGCGGAGCGCCCTTTTCGATCTCCTGAAATCCCTGTACGGGAAACGGGACCGCACCTTCGGCAACGGGAGGCTCGTGCGCAACATCTTCGAAAAGATCGTGGAGCGCCAGGCGAACCGGATCGCGGGCATCACCCCCCTCACCGACGAGATCCTCTGCACGATAACGAAAGAAGATATCCCCGGCGAGTCCGATCTGGGCATGTGATGGTTCTTCCTCCCGCGTCCTCCCGCCCGCGGAAGGGGGAAGGCGACCAGATTCAATCCTTGGCAACTCAACTGCCGTATTAAACAATTAGCAACGGGCGATTCTTCATTATACCGCCGCGGATTCGCTCGCACGCGGGAAAAAATTTCAATAGTTGCTTGACGGCTCCGCCGAACCCCCGCAATGAATAGTATGCTGCCGTTACCAGACACTACCCTGCAGCAACCGGGGCGCCCATGGAACTGTATCTCGCAGCCGTGATACTCCTCATGATACTTGCCGCGTCCGACCTCATGGTCGGGGTGGCCAACGACGCGGTCAATTTCCTCAACTCCTCATTCGGCTCCAGGGTGGCCCCCCGCCACGTCATACTCCTCGTGGCGAGCGCCGGCATGCTGGCCGGAGTGCTCTTCTCGAGCGGCATGATGGAGGTGGCGCGGAAGGGGATTTTCCATCCCGGGCTCTTCACCATCAAGGAGGTCATGGCGATATTCCTCGCCGTCATGATCACCGACGTCCTCCTCCTTGACGTGTACAACACCTTCGGCCTCCCAACCTCCACCACGGTCTCCATCGTTTTCTCGCTCATCGGGGCCTCCGTGGCGGTTTCCTTGATCAAGATCACCGCCCGGGACGGAAGCCTGGCAGACATAGGAAACTACATCAACACGGGGAAGGCCCTTATGATCATCGCGGGGATACTCCTCTCCGTGGCCATCGCCTTCTTCTTCGGGACCCTGGTGCAGTTCATCACCAGGCTCATCTTCACCTTCGACTACCACCGGCGCCTCAAACGCTACGGCGCCCTCTGGGGCGCCATGAGCCTCTCCCTGATTCTCTACTTCATTATCATCAAGGGGGCGAAGGGGGCGTCCTTCGTCACGCCCGAAACCCTTGCCTGGATACATACCCACACCATCGAGATTCTCGTCGCATGCTTCCTCGGATCCGCCCTGGTGCTACAGGTCGTCCTTCTCATCTTCGATTACAACATCCTCAAGCCGGTCGTGCTGATCGGGACCTTCGCCCTCGCGATGTCCTTCGCGGCGAACGACCTGGTGAACTTCATCGGCGTCCCCCTGGCGGGCCTGGGCGCCTACCGGGTCGCCGCGGCGAGCGGGGACCCCTTCGGGATCACCATGGAGGCCCTGGGGGGGCCGATGCATACGAACTCCTGGCTCCTCGTGATCGCCGGCATGATCATGGCGGCGACCCTCTGGTTCTCGCGCAAGGCCCGGACCGTCACGAAGACGGAGGTGAGCCTGGGGAGCCAGATCGAGGGCTTCGAGCGCTTCGGGTCATCGTCCCTCTCCCGCTCCGTCGTGCGCCTCACCTCCACGCTTTTCAGCGGCGTCAGGGCCATGGTGCCCGGCGCGGTACTCGCCGCCATCGCGCGGCGTCTCGACGCGAGCCTCTACAACCCGAAGGACCACAGCCCCGGGAAGGGGGGCGCCCCCTCCTTCGACCTCCTCCGCGCGTCGGTCAACCTGATGGTGGCGAGCGCCCTGATCTCCTTCGCCACGTCCCTCAAGCTGCCCCTCTCCACCACCTACGTGACCTTCATGGTGGCCATGGGGACCTCCCTGGCGGACCAGGCCTGGGGGCGCGAGAGCGCCTCCTACCGCGTCGCCGGGGTCCTCACGGTGATCGGGGGATGGTTCTTCACGGCCTTCACGGCCTTCACGGTCTCGGCCCTCTTCGCCGCGGCCATATTCTACAGCGACGGGTACGCCACCCTCCTTCTCCTCGCCGGGGCGCTCTTCGTGATCGCCCGGAACCACCGCTCCCACAGGAAGCGGGAAACCGAGGAAAAGGAGCTCGACGTCTTCAACCTTTCGAAGGTGAGCGATATCGGCCAAACCGTGAAGGCGGTTTTCGCGCACTGCGGCCTCCTCCTCAGGGAGGTCAAGGCCACCTCCAACCAGTGCTTCGAGGGGCTCTTCTCGAACGACCTGGGAACATTGCGGGGGCTCCGCAAGTCGAACAAAAAAATCCAGACCTGGGCGAACATCATCACCGCCAACATCTACAAGGCGCTCCGCCTCATGAGCCGGGAAGAGGTGCGCCACTCCCAGAACTACGCCCAGATCATCACCAACCTCCAGGAAATCGCCGAGAGCCACAGGGACATCATCATGCGCTCCCTCGACCACGTCGACAACCACCACAAGGGCCTCCTGGAGGTCCAGATACGGGAATTGAAGGAGGTGATCCGCTGCTATAACGGGCTCCTGGACCACGCCATTTCCGCCTTCCTCCGGGGGACGATACTCGACATGAAATCGATCAACGCGGCGCAGAAAAAGATGGAGGGGCTCGTGGATAAGTTCAACATCCACCAGATCAAGAGAATCCAGAACGAGACCTCGAAGACCAGGCTGAGCATCCTTTTCTACGGAATCATGGGTAAAACGAGGCAGATATCAAGCCACACGGTGGAGCTTATCCGCCTCTTCAGGGACACCTTTCCCCTTTGAAACGGCTTTCGCAGGATCTTCCCCCAGGGGGGCAACGAAACCGGCCGGGAAGACCCGATAACAATTGCCGGTTCACATTGTTTTTTGAAACAGACATACGGCAGGGTGTACCAATAAATTATTGTATTAAATGATCAATTAATTGTTGAAAATACGGCCTTAATCATTACTTTTATCCTTGAAAGTCATGTAAGTACCATAACAGGCAACGAACAGGGGACAGAGGCCATGGGAAGTGAACGAAAAAAACTATTGAGCGTATCGATCGCTATCGCACTTGCCCTGGCGGCCCTTCTCTCCTCCTGCGAGCTTGAAGACACGGATGCAGAACCTGAAATAATGGTCCAGGTACTCTGCGACGGCGGCCCGACGAATGACTTCACGGTCAACTATTTCATCGACAAGAAATTCCCCGTCAGCCAGTCGGTGGTGAGCCTGGCCGACGAACCGACGACGTCATTCTACCCCCCCAGCAAGATCGAGACCGTCACCGTGACGGCCACCAAGAGCGACATGAAGTCCTCCCTCACCATCATCATCTACAAAAACAACAGGATGGAGCGCTACGCCAACCTCTCGGGTTGCGACACAACAACCTACAGCTGCTCAACCACCCTGACCCTGGACTACGACATCAACGAGGAAGACGACGAAACGAAGGGAGTGCCGGCAGAATCCGGCGAGGATTAGATGTCGCAGGCGGCGCCCCCCTCGCGGGACACCCGGGGGAGTTCGCACCGGAATCCGGCGAACCTTTGCAACACCGCACCGCGAGCGCGACTCCACACATGCCGCCCCATGACGGAAAGGGAGGCCAGATGGCCGACGAGTATCTCAACTTCATCGTGCTCCTGGAAAACACCCTGGGCACCTACTACGGGAAGATCAAGAACCTCCCCCGCCTGGAGGGGGCCCGGTCGGTCCTCGAGTTCATGGAGACCCATTCCTTCGAGCACGCCGAACTGGTCCGGGACGCGGCGGAAAAACACCGTAAACCCGCCCTCCGCGAGAGCATGATCGCCGATTTCCAGAACAACCTGGTGGAGAAGGTGTTCAGGGAGATCTCCGAGGAAAAGGACATACTCAGCGTTCTGGAGAAACTCGCCAATTCCGAGGAGTCCCTGGGGAAGCTCTACCAGGGCATCGCGGACATGCTGGTCCGGATCGGTGACTATTACCGGGAGATCGCCGCCGAGATAGCAGCCGTTGCGAACCAGGAATTCAACCACCGCGACCTATTACTGAAAGACCGGGACCGCCTGAAGCAGAAAATGGGGAAGTGACCGCCTCACCGTAAAAAAAAGAACCGGCATGCCGCCGGTCCTTTCCCTTCGCATGTGTGTGCGTAAAGGCTAGTTGATGACCTTTACGTTCGCCGCCGTGGAGCAGCTCGATGTCCCGGTGACCTTGCATCCCATGGACTCGCATTTCTTCCGCTGGTCAAAGGTGTCGCTGCCATAGTACCGGCACTGGTCGGCCGAGCTTCCCGAGGCGCAGAGATAGCAGCCGTCCCCGGCATAGGCGTTGTGCACCGGATCGAAGGATACGAGCAGCGCAAGTGCCGCGCCCGCCACCACGGTTAGGGTAAAAAGAATGATTTTTTTCATTGGTCCTCCTCCTGACGGTATGTACGACGCGGCCCACGCCGCGCCCCTGAAACGGGTACCGCCCTTCCGGCGCACAGGGCGCGCCGGATCCGAATCGCGGTGGCGCCGGAATGATCGCTGCCGCGTGATCGACCCGCCGTACACCCTATACCCCCGAGACCTTCCTGTCAATAGTATAATCAGCGCGCCGGGGCAGCGGCGCCATTTTTCTTGACACGCACCCCCGGTTCCCGCATCATTCCCCGATGCGACGGATCCTCCGCATTTTCCCCGCGCTGTCACCGGCGCTCTTCGTCTCCTGCCTGATGGCCCACCAGTACGGCGTCGTGCGAATCCCGGCGGAAAAGGCGGGAAACCGCCGGTTCGATCCCGTCCTTTTCCGTGACGTTGACGCCCGGGTCCTGAACGCAGCGCCCGGGGCCGGCGAGACCCTCGATTCCCTCGCCCGCCGCATCGCCGGGGAGGGGCGGGACGACCTCGAGCGGGTCAGGGCGATCTGGCGATGGATCACCGCATTCATCTCCTACGACACGGGGAAGAAGAACTACGGGGCACGGGCCACCCTGAGGGACCTCCGGGGGACCTGCCAGGGCTATTCGGAGCTCTTTGTCGAGCTCGCCCGCCGGGCCGGCGTCAGGGCCGTCGAGATCACGGGGCGCGGCAGGGGAAGCGGGCACCTCCCCGGTGAGCCGGTGAGGGCCAACCACGCCTGGAACGCCGTCAGGATCAACGGAACATGGCACCTCCTGGACGCCACCTACGGTGCGGGCCAGGTGAAGGAGGATCGCTTTATCCGGAACTACCGAGAGCACTTCTTCCTTACGCCTCCCGATGAGTTCATCCACTCCCACCTGCCGGACCTGCGCCGGTGGCAGCTCAGGGAGAAAAAAATATCGAAAAAGGAATTTTCGGATCTCCCCTTTTACCGCCACGGCTATTTCACCCATGGCCTGCGGCAGAGGGACGGCAACAGGAGAGCCACGATCGAATGCGGGCGGGACCTGGCCCTGGCCTACGGGGCCCCCCGGGGTATCGCGATAACCGTCAATCTCCGGGACCTTTCCGGAAAAACCCTCGTTAAAAAGCACTTCACGGGCCGAGGGGGGATCATTGACGTCAGCCTGGAGATCAGGGCCCCGGGGAGCTACCACCTCTACGGCTGGGCCGGGCCCGTCAACGATCCCGCGCCCCCCGCCCTGGCCTTCGTGTATCTCGTCGTGTCGAAATGAAGGGGTCGCCGCCCGACGACGTCAAATGCTCCCGGGATTTATCGCTTCCGCCATTATTCCATCTTGACATAATCACGCCCCTTCAATAATTTTGCCCTGACTGCGGAATGATCCGGCTGTACCAGGCCCATCCGACATCCACCGGTGCGAGGTGAACAATGCCGAAACGCGACGACATCAGGAAAGTGATGATAATCGGGTCAGGCCCTATCATAATCGGCCAGGCGTGCGAATTCGACTACTCGGGAACGCAGGCCTGCAAGGCCCTCCGCCAGCTCGGGTACCAGATCGTCCTGGTCAATTCCAATCCCGCCACCATCATGACCGACCCGGGCATGGCGGACGCAACCTACATCGAGCCCCTGAACGTGGAGACCATCGCGAAAATCATCGACAAGGAACGCCCCGACGCCCTCCTCCCCAACCTGGGGGGACAGACGGGCCTCAACATCTCGTCGGAGCTGTCGCGCCGCGGCATCCTGGAGAAATTCGGGGTGCGCATCATCGGCGTCGAGGTCGACGCCATCCAGCGGGGCGAGGACCGCATCGCCTTCAAGGAAACGATGACCAGGCTCGGGGTGGACATGCCTAAGAGCGCGCCCGCCTACAGCGTCGAGGAGGCCGAGAAGATCGCCGACGATCTCGGCTACCCCGTGGTGATCCGTCCCGCCTACACCATGGGAGGGACCGGCGGCGGCATGGTCTTCAACGTCGAGGAGCTGCGCACCGTCGCCGCCCGGGGTATATCGGCGAGCCTGGTGAACCAGATCCTGGTGGAGGAATCTGTCCTGGGGTGGGAGGAACTCGAGCTCGAGGTGGTGCGCGACAGAAAGAACCAGATGATCACCATCTGCTTCATCGAGAACGTCGACGCCATGGGGATTCACACCGGGGACTCCTACTGCACGGCGCCCATGCTCACGATACGCCCCGAGCTCCAGGAACGGCTCCAGAAGTACTCCTATGACATTGTCGAGGCGATCCAGGTCATCGGCGGGACCAACATCCAGTTCGCCCACGACCCGAAAACCGGCCGCGTGGTCATCATCGAGATAAACCCCCGCACCTCGCGCTCCTCTGCCCTGGCCTCGAAGGCCACGGGCTTCCCCATCGCCCTGGTCTCCTCGCTCCTGGCCGGGGGCCTCACCCTCGACGAGATCCCCTACTGGCGCGACGGCACCCTGGACAAATACACCCCCTCGGGGGACTACGTCGTGGTGAAATTCGCGCGGTGGGGCTTCGAGAAATTCGAGGGCGTGAAAGACGAGCTCGGCACCCAGATGCGCGCCGTGGGCGAGGCCATGAGCATCGGCAGGACCTACAAGGAGGCGTTCCAGAAGGCGATCCGTTCCCTTGAAACCGGCCGTCACGGCCTCGGCTTCGCGAAGAACTTCAATTCGCTCTCCCTGGACGAGCTGATGCGGCTCCTGGCCACCCCGTCGAGCGAGCGCCAGTTCATCATGTACGAGGCCCTCCGCAAGGGCGCCGACGTGGACCGCCTCCACCGCCTCACGCACATCAAGCCCTGGTTCATCGAGCAGATGAAGGAACTGGTTGACCTCGAAGAGGAGATTCTGAAGCACCGGGGAGCGCTCCCGCCGGACGACCTCCTAACCAGGGCCAAGCGGGACGGCTTCGCGGACCGCTACCTGGGGCAGATCCTCGGCGTGGGGGAGGACGCGGTGCGCGAGGGACGAAAGTCCCTGGGCGTCGTCGAGCGCTGGGACGCCGTTCCGGTAAGCGGCGTCGAGAACAGGTCCTACTACTATTCCACCTACCACGGCGAGGACAGGGTCCCCGTATCCGGAAAGAAAAAGATCATGGTCCTCGGGGGCGGCCCCAACCGCATCGGCCAGGGTATCGAGTTCGACTACTGCTGCGTCCACGCGGCCTTCGCCATCCGCGACGAGGGCTACGAGTCGATCATGGTGAACTGCAACCCCGAGACCGTGTCAACGGACTACGACACCTCCGACAAGCTCTACTTCGAGCCCCTCACCGTCGAGGACGTGCTCTCCATCTACGAGAAAGAGCGCCCCGAGGGGGTCATCGTCCAGTTCGGCGGCCAGACGCCCCTCAACCTGGCGAACCAGCTCATGAAGGCCGGCGTGAACATCATCGGCACCTCCCCCGAGTCGATCGACCTTGCGGAAGACCGCGACCGCTTCAGAAAGGTGATGGAGAAGCTCGGCATACCCCAGCCTGAATCGGGGATGGCGAGCACCGTCGAGGAGGCCCTGGCGATCGCCGAACGAATTGGCTACCCCCTCATGGTGCGCCCCAGCTACGTCCTGGGGGGCCGCGCCATGCAGGTAATCCACTACGAGGAGATGCTGAGGCAGTACGTCGAGGCCGCCGTCGACGTTTCACCGGAACGCCCCATCCTGATCGACAAGTTCCTGGAGAACGCAATCGAGTGCGAGGCCGACGCCATCTCCGACGGAACGGAGGTGATCGTGCCCTCCGTCATGGAGCACATCGAGCTCGCGGGGATACATTCCGGCGACTCCGCCTGCGTGATCCCCCCGGTGACGATATCGGACAATGAGATCGCCGTGATCGAGGAGTACACCAGGCGCATCGCCCTTGAGCTGGACGTCGTGGGCCTCATGAACATCCAGTACGCCATCTCCGACGGCACGGTTTACATCCTCGAGGCGAACCCCCGGGCGTCGCGCACGGTGCCCCTGGTCTCAAAGGTCTGCGACCTCTCCATGGCCCGCGTGGCGACCCATGTTATGCTGGGAAAGAAGCTCAGGGACATGAAGGTGAAGAAAAAAACGATACGCCACTATGGGGTCAAGGAGGCGGTCTTCCCCTTCAACCTG
>CAZKPR010000077.1:0-16325 GCA_964554685.1 uncultured Leptospirales bacterium
AATTACTGCAAGGAGCTCCAGGCGATTGACAAGCATGAAATCGTCGTTAAGATCTGCGACATTCTCGGAGCAGATCCGTCGAATCTTCACCTGGCGGAAAAGATATTCGAAGATCTCAAGCTGGAAATAGCGCGATACGTCATCCATCACGAGTACTGCCGGCAGAACGGTGTCTGTTCCCAGCTCCTCCTCTGGCTTGACGGCACCATCAGCCCGGCGAACGCGCGGAAACTTTCGCGGTTCATGGCGAAATATCTCAAGTAGAAGGCGCGGCGGCCCCCGGTATCCGGGTGTCGCAGGCGATGCACCCTGAAGGCCCGAGAGGTGACTACCCCGTCGATACTGCTCCATGCCTGCTGCGCACCCTGCGCGGCCTACGTCTGCGAATTCTTCGAAGGCTCACACGACATCACCCTCTATTTCTTCAACCCCAACATCGCGCCATCATCGGAATACGAGTTTCGACTCGCCGAGGTGGAGCGCCTCGCGGAGATTGCGGGGATACCCTGCCGTCAGGGCCCCTTCCGGCCCCGGGACTGGACCGCGCGGGTGAAGCAGTACCGGTTCCTGGGGGAGGGCTCCCGTCGGTGCGAGGAATGTTTCAGGATGAGGCTCGAGGAGTCGTTTCGCGTGGCCGCCGGGTCCGGGATTGATGCCGTCGCCACGACCCTCACGATAAGCCCCCACAAGGACGCGGATATGATCAACCGTATCGGCGCGTCCCTCCAGGAAACGTACGGCGTACGGTTCATAAGGGAGGACTTCAAAAAGGGGGGAGGCTATCAGCGGAGCGTTGAACTCTCGCGGCGGTACGGGTTTTACCGGCAGAATTATTGCGGTTGCGTCTACTCGAAACTCGAACGGACGCGCGGTTCATCCTGGGCGAAGAGGGCGCTTCAGTCCACCCAGGCAATGCCCTCGTAGTTCTTAATCCGCTGTTTCGCCAGGAGATTCTTCCATTTTTTTTCGATTTTCGCCCCGCCCAGGTCCGCGTCGGTGAAGTCGGCGTTTTCCAGCAGGGCACCCTCGAGATTGGCCCCGGCCAGGTCAGCGCTGTTAAGGAACGCGCCCTGGAGATTCGCCCTGGACAGGTCCGCGTTGCGCAGAATCCCGCCGACAAGATTGCATCCCTGGAGAATGGCCCCGGCCAGGCCCGCCTGCAGTAGCACGGCTTCCCGGAGATCGGCCGAGGTAAGGTCCGCTCCCTTGAGGCGCGTACCCTCCATCCGCGCCAGCCGCATGCGCGTCTCTTTCAGGTCCGCGTCCTGGAGATTCGCCCAGCTGAGATTCGTCCCGGTGAGGTCAGCGTTGGAGAGTCGGGCCCCCTCCATGTTCGCCTTCCTCGCGTCGGCTTTCGTCATGATGGCCCAGGAGAGCTCCGCGCCCCCGAGGTCCGCGTTCTGAATGTCGACGCGGGCGAGGTGGGCGCCGGTAAGCTCGGCGCCGTTGAGGTTAATGCCCTTCATCGAGAGGCCCGAGAGCTCGGCGCTGTTCAGGAACGCGCCCTTCAGTATGGTGTTGTTCAGCCGCGTCCCCGTCATGACGGCCCGCCGAAGCCTCGCCTTGGAGAGGTTCGCGCCGTCGAGGTTGGCGCCCCTGAGGTTCGCCCAGGTGAGATCGGCGCCGTTGAGCCGGGCTCCATCGAGCTTCGCCCCTTCGAGACGGGCGGCGCCCAGGGCCGCTCCCATGAGGTTGGCGTTGCGCAGGTTGGCCCCCCTGAGGTCGGCGTTGGTCAGGTTGGTTTCCTCGAGCTTCGCCCCCGAGAGGTTCGTCCCTCCGAGGTGCGCATTGCTCAGCTCCATCTTCCCGCTCATCGCGTTGTTGTAATCGGTCTTTTTTCTCCGTGCCTCTCCCGAGCAGGCGGGGAACAGGAACAGGGTAGCCATGAGGGCGCAGGCCGCGGCGTGATGGTTCCGGGCCGGCCCGGCCCCAACCCCGGGACGTTGCCGGATCCTCTGATTACTTCTCGTCGATTTCATCGATTTCCTCTCCCTGGTCGTGAAGTCGTGCCGCCTCTTCTATCGCCTTTCTGTCGCGTTCGTCAAGACGGGCCCCGCCCTGGAGGAGCAGGCGGGCGACCTCCATGTGGCCGTTGATCATCGCCTTCATGACGGCGGAATGGCCCGCCTCGTCCCTGGCGTTCGGATCGGCGTTCCTGCCGAGGAGGGCGGTGACGACGGCGTCGTGACCGTCAGCCGCCGCTTTGATAAGTGGAGTCTGGCCGAGGTTGTCAACGGCGTTGATCTCCGCCCCGCGCTCCATGAGCAGCAGCGCGACGTCACGGTTTCCTTCGCCCGCGGCGTACATGAGGGGGGTGGTGCCGTCATTGCTCCTGGCGTTCACCCGCGCGCCCCTTTCCATCAGGAGTGAGGCGATTTCAACGAAATCCTCCTCGGCGGCGATGGCCAGGGCCGACCTTCCGGGGTTCATCTCCTCCCGTGCATCCGTGCCCGCTCCCCGTTCAAGGAGACCGCTCACGGCGTCCACATCTCCCCGTGTCACGGCGGTGATCAGCTCCCGGTTGAGCTCGCTCTTTTTCGAGCACGCCAGGAGAAGGAGCAGGGCGCAGCACCATGCCCCGGTGTGCCTTCTCATCGGATACCTCCCGCGTGAAGGCAACAATTTCACCGCGACAAGGCAAAAAGTCAAATGAATTTTTAACCTCGGCCGGATGCGCGGCAAGGCCGTCGGGAAATCCATTCATTATTTTTTTCTTCATTCGTTAATCTATTTGATGGAGCGGCTCAACAGTCAGCAGTATCGCGCATCGCGCGCCTCTGGAGGGGTAAGCCTCGTCATAGCCGGCGCGGGAACCGGCAAGACGCGGACCCTGGTGGAAAAAGTGCGCAACGTCATGGGGGAACCGTCCATGGAAGGCGCCGAATTCTTGGTGCTCACCTTCAGCCGAAAGGCCGCGGAAGAGCTCCGCGAGCGGATCGGCGGCGCCCTCCGGGTGACGACCGGGACATTCCACTCCTTCTGCCTCGGTCTTCTCCGCGACAACGCCGACAACCTCGCGGAGATGCGGGGCGTCGCGGGTCTCCCCGGCGTGCTGGATGACGAGGAGAGGAAGTCGGTCCTCCGGGACCTGGCCATGGCGGATCTCAGGAGGTTCCGGGGCCTTCCCGCGCGCATGGCGTGCGAATTGCTCGACGTGATCGATTCCATCGACGCACCGGCGAGGAAGCGGCTCGACGCCGCGGGCCTCCGGCGTGAGCTGGAACTCCTCAGGGCTGAATACGTCGAACACAAGAGGGAACGGAACCTCATCGACTACGGGGACATGATAGACCTCGCCGCGGCCATGCTCGAACGGTACCCCGGGGTGCGCGACGGGGTCCGGGCGCGATACCGCTATGTGTTCGTCGATGAGTTCCAGGACGTTGCTCCGGATAACGTGCGCCTCCTGAAACTCGTCCTTCCCGAGGACGGGGGCAACCTTTTCGCCGTGGGGGATGACTGGCAGTCGATATACGGGTTCCGCGGGGCCCGTGTGGAGTATATCGTCAGGATGCGCCGCCATTTCCCCGGGGCGAGGGTATTCCGCCTTACGGTAAATTACCGGTCGCGAAGGGAGATCGTCGCGCTTTCAGGCGCCTTCATAAAGAGAAACAGGTTTCGCACGAGGAAGCGCCTCAGGTCCCATCTCGGGAGGGGGGGGCGCGTGGGCATGTACGCCGTTGAAACGCCCGAGGAGGAAGCGGAGGTCGTGCGCGGGGTCCTCGCCGCCGGGGGCGCCGGCCGCACGCACGCCGTGCTCTACCGGAACAACTGGCAGGGCCGCTTCCTCGCCCGTTACCGCGGCATCGGTGAGGGGTTCCCGGAGGTTCATTTCATGACCATGCACGCCTCTAAGGGTCTCGAGTTCGATGTCGTCGTGGTCGCCGGCGTGGCCGATTCGATCATACCTGACCCCGCCAGCGACATCGAGGAGGAGCGGCGCCTCCTGTACGTGGCCTGTACCAGGGCCCGGGAGGAACTGCATGTCGTCGTGCGTCTTAATGAAAGGGGGGAAGCGGCCCGCTTCGGGAGGGAACTGGGACTTATTCGTACCCCTGGGATTCCCAGAAATCGTCGCCGAGCAGGAGCTTCGATCCCTCCCAGCGTATGATGCCGCGCGTCGTGAGCCGCTGGATGAGGCGGGAAAAGGTCTCGGGAATCGTGCCGATTGCCGAGGCGATCTCCTTCTTGGGCAGGGTCAGGTCGTAGGACCCGTGCCTGCCGTAATGCTCGGCGATGAAGCGGAAGAACCGCTCCTCGACGTCGTACGCCGTGAGGTAGAGAATCCTTCCCGCCAGGTAGCGCTGCTTCTTCATGAGCACGGAGATGAATTCCCTGCGGAAGTCCTCAACTTCAAGAAGTGAATAGAACGCCGCGCGTCCCATGGCGAAGAGGGTCGTGTCGGTCACCGCCATGGCGCTCACGGGGTAGCGGTCTTTCTCGAAGAGGACCACCTCGGCGAAAATCTCGCCGGGAGCCAGGAGCTTCACGGTGATCTCCCTTCCGTCCGGCGCGCTTTTGAAAAGCCTCACGCTCCCGGCGATGAGGACATAGAAAGAATCCCCCTGCTCCCCTTCCAGGAAAATCATGCTGTTCTGGTGGGCCGGCATGATCTTCCCCCGTCCGGTCACATGCCCGAGGGCCTCGTCGCTGAGGCCGCTGAACAGCTCGGAAATTTTCAGTATCGCGTGCAGATCCATGGCGCGGAACCCCGTCCTGCTTCCTGCGCGGCGGAAGCCCCCGCAGGGCGCATTCACAGGATAGATATTTTCGTGCCGGGGATTGACCTGCGTCAATGACTTTTTCGTTATTCCTGTGGACATTGTTATTCGGGGCGGATACATTGAACGTACCACGCATGTCGCGTGATGGGTGGGTTTAATCAGAGAGAACAACCGGGGGCAATCATGAGCGAGATCATCAACAACGCGGAGAAAAAACGGGAAAAGCTGAAGGAACTGATACTGAAGCTTCACCGGGGGGTGGACCCCGGGCGGGTCAGGGACGAGTTGAAGGACATCCTTGGCCGGATACCCTATGACGACGTGGTCAGGGTTGAACAGGAGCTGATAGACGGGGGGCTTCCCCAGGAGGAAGTCGTAAAGCTGTGCGACATCCACACCGCGGTCCTCGAGGGGAGTATCGACCGTTCGGGAGAGAAGACGGTGCCGACGGGGCATCCGGTGGATACATTCAAGGAGGAAAACCGGGCCCTCGAGGTGCTGATCGATCGGATCGAGGGACTGTGCGTCGAGGCCGAAGAAACCTCCGCGGGGAAGACCGGGAAGATTCACCTCGAGCTGGTTGAGGCCGTGAACGGGCTCATGGACGTGGAAAAGCATTACCAGCGCAAGGAAAACCTGCTGTTTCCCTATCTTGAAAAACATGGCATCACCGCGCCCCCCGCCGTCATGTGGGCGAAACACGACGAGACTCGGGCGCTGCTCAAGAAGGCGCTCAATGCCCTTCACGAACATGCGGGAGGGGGGGCGGACAGGGCCCCGGTCCTGAACGCCGTGCGCGAGGCGTCCCGATCGGTCCATGAAATGATCGGCAAGGAAGACCAGATTCTCTTTCCCATGAGCCTCGACACCCTTGCGGTGGATGAGTGGTACCGGATATACCGCCAGTCCCCCGGGATAGGGTTCTGCCTGTACGATCCCGGGGATGCCTGGAAGCCCGAAGGCGTCGTTGAAGAAGAGACGGAGTCCCACGGCCGCGACGGCCGCGTCGTGCTCCCCACGGGCAGCCTCTCGCCGCGGGAGATCACGTCCCTCCTGAACGCACTTCCCGTGGACGTCACCTTCATCGGGGCCGACGACAGGGTGAAGTATTTTTCCCAGGGGAGGGACCGGGTGTTCACCCGGAGCAGGGCGATCATCGGGCGCCTGGTCCAGCAGTGCCATCCCCCGGCGAGCGTCTCCACCGTGCAGAAAATCCTGGACGATTTTCGATCCGGCGCACAGGACAGCGCCGCCTTCTGGATCGAATACAGGGGAAGGTTCGTGCATATCGAATACGTTGCCCTGCGCGATGAATCGGGCGACTACCTGGGCACGATCGAGGTGACCCAGGATCTCACGGAGAAGAGGAAGATCGAGGGGGAGCGGAGGCTCCTGAATTACTCATAGTGAAGGCGAGCCCCTCGCCGGGCCACTGCGCGGCGAGGCACGCGAAAAGGAGAAGAATGATGAAGGGAGAAGATGCACAAAAGAGCGAATTCACCGGCCGGGGCGCGGTGCTCGAGGACCTCGTCGATTACCGCGAGGGATCCGTGGTGAGCCGCACGGTGATGGACAGCCCGGCGGGAACGGTGACCCTCTTCGCCTTCGACGGCGGCCAGAGACTTTCCGAGCACACGGCACCCTACGACGCGATGGTCATCGTGCTTGACGGCTCGGCGGAGATACTCATATCAGGTACGGCCCATCGCCTGGGGAAGGGGGAGATGATCATCATGCCCGCCGGGGAACCCCACGCGGTGACGGCCCCCGGGCGGTTCAAGATGATGCTCGTCATGATCAAGGGCTGACGTGCCTTCCCCTCCCTCAGAGGCCCCTTGACGCATCGGAAGTGAAAAACCCCTGGAGACCGAAGGGGTCGGGCAGTTCCTGCTCACGCTTGAACATGAGCCGGCGCTCCCCCCTGTTGTTGAGGTACTTCGACAGCCCCAGGGGTATCATGTCGGGCACCTCAACTCCCGCCTTTGCCAGGATCTGTCTCAGGAGCGCCTCGGAGCGGCTGGCGAAGGCGATGGCGTCGCCCAGCACGCGCGTCGTCTCGGTGGGATTGTGGAAGCCCAGGGAGTTTTCCGCGTTGACGAAGACCAGGCGGAGAAACGCCTGCATGTACGCCTCCTTCGCGCGGTTGTACAGGGCCGTGTCGATCGCCCCGCCCCGGTCACGATGGGCATGGGCCCTCTCGAAGAGCTTCGCCACTCCCGCCGTGGCGTATCCGGCCCGGTTCAGGAGGGACATCGTCCTGTCCTGGATCGCGAAGACCTGCTCCCGGAGCCATGGCGCCGTCTCGGTATGGCACTGGGCGCAGGCCCGGAGGTCCGCCTTGAGGGGGCTCGTCACGTCGTGATCGGAAATCTTGTAGGAACCGCTCCGCCGGTAGGGCATGTGGCAGTCGGCGCAGGAGACGCCTGCTGACCAGTGGACGCTCTTCCGGCTGAAGAGCTCGAATTCCGGGTGCCTGATGTAGGGCATGTCGAACCCGGTGACGCTCTGCGTCCATTCAATGCGGCGGTAATCGGTCAGGAGGTCCCTGATGATGTTCTCGATGGGGATGTCGCCCCATGAGCTTCCCTTCCATGGCATCGTAACGTCGGCGGCGACCTTTTTCTCCCGGTCCCTGGGGACGAAATAGGTAATGTGGCACTGGGCGCAGGCCATGACCCTCTTTTCCTGGTGGGTGAGGTCTTTCTTGCCGATCATCTCGAGGGCCCTCGTGATATGGGCCTTGTTGGTGGTGAGGCCCATGGTGTCCGGTTCATGGCAGTCGATACAGGCGGGGCCTAGCTCCCGGTTCTTTTCCGGGATCATTTTCAGGGCGTCCCTGAACGCCGTGGTGAGGTACTTCATGCCGTGCGCTTCGACCAGGGGCTTGTGGTAGGGAGTTTTGCACGCCAGGCACACGCCCCCCGGCTTCGTGCGCGAGGGATCGATCTCGATCTGATCGATAACGGCGTAAAAGTGACCGCGCGGCTCGTTGTACTCCACGCCGAACCCCCAGCCGCTGTAAAGCAGGGCCGAGAAGGGGTACTGGCTCAATTTGTCGTAGATGACCCGGTCCTTGTCCCAGCCGCGCTTGTACCTGCTCTTCCCCGTCGGCTTCGGCTCCTTTGTCCTGAGCCACGCTTCGTACTGCAGTGGATAGACCTTGCCCCATTCCTCCGGGTCCACCACGCCTTCCCTGATGAGACCCACGGTGATCGGTTGGGGCTTCGGGGGGCCGCACTCCGTCAGGAAGGATGTGGCCAGGGCTGCGGCGAGGAGTAGCGTTATTCCGTGGTGTTTCATGGTTCCCTCCGGTTCGCGGCGGTGATGTCGGAAAAACCGAAATCCCGCACGTTGTGATCCATCCTTCGATGGCAGGACCAGCAGTTCATCCCATCGGTGTTGATGCGCGATACCATTTCACCGTGGCACCTGGCGCAGTTGTCCCCGATGACCCTCTTCGCGTGGTTCGTGGCGGTGATCCGGTCGGGATACACGCCGCTGAAGAAGGACACGACGTCCTTGGTCCCGTCGATCCCCTTCCATACCAGGTGGTTGACCGGGTTGTCGTTCGGGAGGTGGCAGTCGACGCACCTGATGCCGCGGTGCACCCCGGTGAGGAGCCAGGCGGCGTACTGGTCGTTCATCGGATGGCAGAGATTGCAGAAGGCGGGGCGGGCGGTCTGGTCCAGGAGCCCCTGGGGGACGAACGAGGCGAACATGAGCAGTATGACACCCGCGCCCGCAATGACCAGCTTTTTCCTACTGATTCCCATCAGGATGGACCTCCGCAGGGTTCCCGGGGGCATCTCGCGTGCGCCCCGTACGGGTTTGAGGCCGTCGCCCGGTGTGGTCGGGAGCGACGGTGAGGGCTCCGAGCACTCGACCTCCATTCCACGCTGTCGTATAAAGCGCATCACAGAATCGAGCACTAGTAAAGAATTTTTTTATGGAATATTCATATTGACTGATCTGGCGCCGGTCGATCTTGACCTGGGTCAATGACACCGGTTCCGCGTTTCATTATCATGATATGCATACCCGCGATCCGGTGCTGAAGCGGCGGGTGATGTCCGGGAGAGGAGGCCTTTATATGAAAAGGAATATCATCACGATAGACGATGAAAAGTGCAATGGCTGCGGGCTCTGCGTGCCCGACTGTCCCGAGGGGGCGCTCCGTATCATAGACGGCAAGGCGCGCCTGGTGAGTGATCTCTTCTGCGACGGTCTCGGGGCCTGCATCGGCACCTGCCCCGAGGGCGCGATCAGCGTGGAGATGCGTGAGGCGGAACCGTACAATGAGCGGCTGGTGATGGAAAACGTGGTGAAACAGGGACACGGGGTCATCAGGGCCCATCTCCATCATTTGAAAGACCACGGCGAGATGGGATTTCTGAGGGAGGCCGTGGAGTATCTCCAGGAGAAGAATATACCTGTTCCGGAATACGACCCCGCGGTCCCTGCCGCGGAGGCATGCGGGTGCCCCGGGTCAGCCGCCATCGACATGCGGGGGCGGCGGCAGGAAGGTCAAGGAGCCGGCGCCCCGGGTCCGAGGGTCGCCTCTGCGCTCCGACAGTGGCCGGTCCAGCTCAAGCTGCTCAACCCCGGGGCCTCCTACTTCGAGGGTGCCGATCTCCTGGTCGCGGCCGACTGCGTGCCCTTCGCCTACGGCGACTTCCACCGCGATTTCCTTGCGGAAAAAACGGTGATCATGTTCTGTCCCAAGCTCGACCCCTACGTCGAGGAGTATATCGACAAGCTCGCGGCGGTACTCTCGCGGCACGAGATCCGTTCGATCACCGTCGCGCGAATGGAGGTTCCCTGCTGCGGCGGCGTCAATGTCATTCTCCAGAGGGCGATGGAGAAGGCGGGCAAGACCGTCCCCGTGAGGGAGGCCGTGATATCGGTCAGGGGCGAGGTGATCGGGGAAGTATCCCGGGCCGCGGCGGAGGCGGTGTAGGGTGACATCGCCCGCCATGGGTACCGGCATCGCGGGGCACGGGAACGAACAGGGAGGAAAGGCATCGGCGGAAATGGGGTCGAAGAACAATCTCATGAACACGGTCTCCCGTGAAGTTCAACACGATGTCGAGGTGCTCGCGGAGTTCATTCATATTTACTGCCAGGACGTCCACCCGGGAGCGGCCAGGCACCCCGCCGTTTCCCGCGGCGCCGCGGGACGGTACCTTGAAGGGATTTCCTTCGCCTACTGTGATGAATGCCGCGACCTTCTTCTTTATGCCGTATCGAAGCGCATTACCTGTCCCCACGATCCGAAGCCGTCCTGCAAGAAGTGCCCCACCCACTGCTACGCCCCGGAGTACCGCGCGATGATACGGAGGGTGATGCGTCATTCCGGGATGCGGCTTATCACGCGGGGCAGGTTCAGGCTTATTAAAAAATATTTCTTTTAAAACACTCACACAATCCCCCCGCCGGTACGGCCGTGAGGAGGAGCCGGATATCGCGCGCGCCCCCTCCCTGATGGGACCAGATTAATTTCTTGACGTGGTCGCCCGGAAAGGTTCTCCTACCATGAGGAAGGCTCTGATTGAAGATGGGGCATGGCGCCCCGCGTTCCGGTTTCCGTCCCGGGCCGGGACGCGCAACAGGGGAACGCCGCCGGTAACGAGGTCGATTGAATCCATTATGAAGATACGCCGCATACTTCCCCCTGCTTCCATCCTTTTCGCCGCCCTTGTTGTGGTCCCGACAGCGGATCTTCTGGCGTATAATCCCTCGAACAGCGTCAGGATGGTCGAGTGGGAGAGCATGGCCCGCGCCTCCGCGCCGTTTATCCGCGTCGGCTTTGCGGCGCCGAAGATGATCCAGATGGCGGACAGGGACCTGAAGCGCTATTACAACGAGTCCTGGGGTCTCATGGCGGATTGTTTCTTTTACCGGAGACGGAGCCGCAGGGGCAACGGTTTCGATATCGGCGCGCGCTTCATGTACCGGGATTTCACCATTGGGCGGGATGTCCTCGAGAAAGAGGAAAAACTCGTGAACGAGAGCAACCGCCTCCACCTGATGTCATGGGACCTGATCATACGGGCGGTCATCGGCGTCCAGTTTCTCCATGTCCTCTGGCAGTTTTACGTTATCGGCGCGCCCAGGCTCCTTCATTATCATTCAGTCCTGAAGGAAAACAGGCAGGGAGGGCCCGACCGCCGCATCGACCTGGTGTCGATAGGCGTCATCGGCGGCGCGGGCATCGAGGTGGCGCCCGTTCCGATGCTTGCCATATTCGCGGAATACAACATAGGCTATACTCCCGTCGGCGTTTCACACAATAACGTCGAGGGCCACCAGGTCTACGTCGGTTTCTCGTGGCGCGTCCTGGGGCGGACGGCCCCGATTATATTGTAACCGGGGGCCGCGAGGTGAATTGCATGATTACCCGGAGGGTACCATGTGTGATGGAATAGCGAAGCGGATATCCTCTGTCCTGCGGACCATGCAGAGGATTCTCCCCGTGGCGTGCTGCGCCGTCGTTCTCTCCTGCGCCTTCGGAGACGAGGACGCGATTGAAATGCTTTACGGGAAAAGTGAAAATCCGCTTTTCCTTGCCGTGGGAACTGACGGTGCCGGAAAGATGATCCTCGCCTCGGAAAATGGCCGGGCCTGGTTGGGAAACCTGGTGTCCGGAGGGGGAATAAACCCCCTCAGCGCGGTGGGCTACGGTGACGGCCGCTTCGTCGCCCTTGGTTTCTACGATGGCCTTCCCGACGCGTCGAATCTATTCGTTTCACCCGATGGCTTCATCTGGGGCCGGGGCAACACGGACTGGAACCTGAATGTGACGGATATCATGTTCAGCAAGGGGCTTTTCCTCGCGACGGGCATGGATATACCAACCAATACTTCGGCTATCTGGGCCTCTTTGGACGGCCTGTTCTTTTTCGAGGCTTCCGCCCCGGCGGTGCCAGCCCAAATGTTCAGGGGGGTCGCCTGCGGCAACGGGAGATTCGTGGCCGTGGGGGATTACGTGATCTCCGTGTCGGAAGACGGCCTGGCCTGGTCATCCAACCTGGTGACCGTCCCCACGTACGGGATGCAGGATGTGGCGTACGGCGGGGGAGTGTTCGTCGCCGTGGGAGAATCAGGCAGGGTTATCGTGTCGCCGGACGGCCTGGCGTGGTCGGAACCCTTTTACGTGCATGAATCATGCGGCATTAATCCATGCCATCTGAACGCCGTCACCTATGATTCGGGGAAATTCGTCGCCGTGGGCGACCAGCTTGCCATTGGCGCGGTGTTTGTCTCGCCGAACGGACTGGTATGGACTGGCGATCTGCACGACGCCGGCTCGTCACTGGTGGACGTGACCGGCTGCAACGGGACGTTTGTCGCAGTGACGGGGGGGGACAGTTATACCAGCTCTTACGACGGGCTTTCCTGGAACACGGGGAACTTTTCCCCGGGAACGCAGATTTTCGGCGTGACCTGCCGCCCCTGAGCCCTTTTTCCGTTGAAAAAATCCATCCGACATAATCGGAATTTGTATTGACACGCCGGGGTCAGGGAATAATGATCCGGTACAATGCGACCCGTTTATTATTTGCCGCGTTCCATCCGGGAGACATGACGTCATTCCCGTGACGCCGCCCCGGCCGCTTCTTCCAGGAGGACCAGATGAAGGAACATGACGTGTACTACGATTCATACAAGGAGGAGCGCGACCTCATCCTCGAGTACAACCAGGTCGACCTGAGCGACGTCAGGATAGTCAACATTCTCGGCGTCGGCATCGATAACATCACCCGCGCCCAGGCCGTTGTCAAGGTCATGGAGATGATCAAGTCCGGCGGCGTGTATCACGTGATATCCCTGAACCCTTACAAGCTGCAGCGAGTCAAGGGGAACGCCGATCTCCGCGTCGTTTCGGGAGGCGCGGACATGCACCTGGCGGCGGGGGCGGGGATTCAGTGGGCCGCCTCCATTCTGAAGACGCCCATCAGGGAGCGGATCCCCACCCTGAGTTTCATGATGGACATCATCCGCATCAGTGAGATCAAGGAATACTCCATCTTTCTCGTGGGAGGAAAACCGGAGATCACCGAGCGCGCCTTCTTCAACATCAAGAAGTCGTTCCCGAATATCCGGATCGTGGGACGGCACGGCGGCTATTTCAACCCCGAGCGCGAGAGGTCCGTCGTGGAGGCCATGCGGAAATCGGAGGCCTCCATAATATTCGTGGGCCTCGGCTTTCCCCGTGAGGACCGGTGGATCGCGAAAATCAAGGGGGAATTCAAAAACGCCGTCTTCATAAGCATCGGCGGCTGCATTGACGTTATCTCCGGCGAGGTGCGGAAGGCCCCGGCGTTTTTCATCGAGCGGGGGTTGGAGTGGTTTTACCGAATCATCACCCGTCCCTGGAGGGCGGGCAGGCTGGTGCGGGTTGCCTTCTTCTTCATAATGGCAGTCGCGAAGCGGCTTTTTTCAAGAAAATGAGGGTCCCTACTTTTCGTACTTTCCACGCTTGGCGATCGTGTCACGGGCGTTCTGCAGCTCCGGGTTGCTGATCTTCGCCCTGCCGAGGGTGAAATGGGCGAGTACTTCCCTGTTGTTGCACGAGCGGCATTGCACGATGGCCTTGCCGTCGGAAGTCCATTCCGATATTTCCACGTACCGTGAACTGCAGTTTCTGCAGAAGATCACCGAGATGAAATTCCCCATGGTACCCTCCCCGTGAATTGACGAATACTCCCACCGCGGCTCGATTTTTGCAAGCCGTTTTTGACGGCTTCACTCCACCGCGAGGGTCATTACGGAAATATCCTCGCGTATGCCCACGTCCCCGGCATGGGTGTGGGCCAGGGCGATGACGCCGCCGATGAGGTCATCGCTCCGGTGCACCTCCTCCTCGAGGAACCGCATGACGTTCTTGAGGCCGAGATGGGTCCCGCTTCGGTTCCTGACCCTGAGGAGACCGTCCGTGACGATTACGAACATGTCGCCCGGTCTCAGGCTGACGGCGACATGTTTCGATTCCTCGAAGCTCCTCTCCAGGCTCCGCGCCCCGAACCTGAGATAGCGGGCCACGCCGTCGCGCACCAGGACCGGGTATCCCGCCCCGATGTTGAGAAAACGGAGCTTCGTCTCGCGAAGGTCGAGGACGCCGTAGAGCAGGGAGGCGTTCAGTATCGGCCTGCCGTCCTGTTCCATGATGCGGCGGAGGAGGCGCAGCAGCTCGACGGGGTTGCGCCCCCTGGTCCTCGTGAGGGCGCTTATGGCCCCGCTCACCAGGGAGGCGTTCAGGCCCCCCGGCACGCCCTTGACGTGGAGGTTGCCCATGGCGATGCCGATATGATCGTCGTCGAGGGTGAAGAGGCCGTGGAATTCCCCGCCGATTTCAAGGGCCGTCGTCGACCGCGCCCTGATCCGCACGCCGGCGAAGCGCGTGTCGATCGAGGGTATGAGCGCCTCCTGGATCGCACGTGCGGAGGCCAGTTCCGCGTTGATGCGCTCTTCCCGTATCGCGTTCTGGAAAAAAATGGCGTTCTGAACCGCAAGCACCGCCTGGTCCGCGAAGTGCCTGAAGAGCGTCATGTCCTCCTCGGTGAACTCGGGACGGTTGACCGGGTTGATCGCCTGTATCACCCCCAGGAGTTTTCCCTTGAAGAGGAGGGGCATGCAGATAATGGACCGGGACACGAATCCCGTCAGCTTGTCGAAATTCGGATCGAAGCGGCGGTCGCGGTACACGTCGTTGACCATGAGGGGCTTGCGCGACTCGGCCACGTAACCGGCGATCCCCTGGCCCCTCTTGAGCCGGTATTTTTCCGTGAGTTCCTCGCCGGCCTCCCCGAGGGCGACCTTGAACACGAGATCGTTTGACTCCTCGTCATATAAAAGGAGGGAACTCGTCTCCGTTTCCATGATCTCCTTTATGGTTTCCATAATGAGGGTGAGGAGGCGGCCCATGTCGAGGGTCGAATTGATCATCCGGTTGATGCCGACGAGCTTCGTGAGGTTATGTATCTTGCGTTCGACATCGGCGAGATCCACCGATGCTTTTTTCTTTTTAAACATGACCGGCGCTGTCCTTGTTTCCCGATTTCATGGCAAGAAATCCCGCCGCGACGCATTCCCATGGATTGGCCTGCACAGGCGGTTTGGATTGCCTCCTGTGGTTGCGGGGTGATATGATCAACAGTTCATATGACGATTAATACGTTTTACGCAAGCATTATTTTATTGGATGGTAAAATAAGGGAATCTCTAAAAATCAGATTTGGAAGTTCCCTTGTGGGCACTTTCAAGGTAAAATTAGATTTTTCTGTTGGTTTCAAAATGAAAAATCTAATTTTCCGAGGTGCCCATAATCAATTGTGAAGAGAGGGCGCCGTTACTGCCGCATAACCTTTCACTGTGAGCGCCGCGCGCGGTCGGCGCGTGGCGCGTGACAGTTGTGCCAGGGTCCGTGCCGCGGGGAATTCTCATGCCAGGGAGGAAGAAATCCGGGATTATTTAACTGACGGTAAAATATAACTTAACATGTAACAGATACACGACAACATAAATATTATTACGTTACAAAAAAAAATCAATTGACATTTTGTTTTATCCGTACTAGTTATCAATCGGTGCGTATTGTACTGTAAAAAACCTGACATTGATGATCAGCGGGCCGTTTAGTGTTGGTTGTGGTGTCAGGTCTTTTTAGTATGCGGGCGCCATTCTAAGGAATTTTCGCATTTACTTACAAAAACGTATTACAAGTAAGGAGGATTTTATGAAAAGACTTTTACTGTTTCTGGGGGCGATACTGTTCGTTTCCGCTTTCGTGGCGGGGGACCTTTTCGCCTACAACTACAGCCATTCGACCAGCTTCACGCGGACCCAGGCCCGGGCGGCGACGATAAGCTCCGTCGACTCGGTCTACTATAATCCCGTAGGCCTTGTGAAAATGGAAAATGGCATGTACCTTGACCTGGGGAACCAGATGGGTGCGAAGCGCTACATGCACAAGTTCCTCTCCCGGAACTACCATGACGCGACTCCTTCCTTCATAATGCCGAATCTCGGCCTTGCGTGGAAGAACGACAGGGGCGCGATTTTCCTGTCTGTGTACGTGCCCGCCGGGGGCGGAACGGTCAACTACGTGAACAAGTTCGGTATAGGCACGCTCCTTCTCGAGCCCTCGGCTGCAGGTCTGCCGATACTTCCGAGCAAGTTGAAAGCGAAAAGCTTCTGGATCCAGAGCGCCGTGGGCGGCGCCTTCGCCTTCACCGACTGGCTCGCCGTGACCGCCGGCGTGAAGTTCAGCATGTACAGCGGCGAGCAGGCGATCGGTTACGTGGGCCTCGGTACGGTTTCAAAAGAAGTCACGACGGCGAACGGCTTTTCCGGTTTCGGCGGCATCATGCTGACCCCTGTGAAGGAAGTGAGCATCACGGCCCTCTACTCGAGCAAGGTCATCGCCCGCGGGAAGAACGTGGATGTGAAATATCATTACAGCAAGATCGCTGAAGAGCGCCTTCCCGACTATGTCCTCGTGGGCCTGAACGTGAAACCCACGGACACCATCGAGCTCCAGGCGCAGTGGCAGATGAACTTCGTGGGGCAGCATAATTACGCCAACACCAGGGGCGAGCGATT
>CAZKPR010000078.1:0-16256 GCA_964554685.1 uncultured Leptospirales bacterium
GTGGTTCACATGTTATTTCATTCCATAGTCTTGCATCTCCACGGGAGAGCGCTAAAATAATGTCCGTAACGCTATCCCGATGGATATACCCAGATAGTTACCTATCGCGTAGCCGATGATCCCCGTCGTAAGCCCGGAGAGGAGCACCTCCCGGTTCTTCAACCCGTCCACCACGACGGGCACCAGGGGGGGTGAGCAGATGGCCGATGCCGACACGACGATGAAGGTGTCCCTGTCGATTTTAAAGGGCGCGCAGAGGAGCGCGTGGAGGGCCATGGAACCGAAAATCGAGAACACGATGAAGAGCATGATGGCGACGTCAATGTTCACCAGGGCCTTGAAGCTCGCCATGGAGGCCACGGTGAAGCAGAATATGTAGATCACGTACATCCCGAACTGGAAGGTCCGCGCGATGGCGCGTATGCGCGGAACGAAGGAGGCGGCGATCCCCAGGGTGGTGATCGAGAGGATGATGAAGGACGTGGAATAATCCTTTGGCAGGAGCGACCCCAAAAACACAGAGATCCCCACGATCCCCGCGGCGATCCCAAGGGCGACAAGGAGCCCCGGGAGGACACCGCGGCTGAAGATATCGGCGTAGGCGTTGATCTGCTCCGTTTCGAGACCGTCGGCATCTCCCCCCTCGCCATCAACACGGGCAGCCCTCGCGAAGGGCGGAAGGATCACGCCGAAGACCCTCCGGGCTGCGGTGATGCAGAAGATGATATAGATAATTGAAACCACGGTGTCGTAGGTGTGGACGATGACGAAGCGCGTCGACTCCACGTTCAGGGCGGTCTTGATGGCCGCGAGGTTCGGCGTGCCCCCGGTATACACACCGATGGCAAGTGCCGCGAGCTGCCAGGCGTCCCCCGCGTAGGGCCTCACGAGAAAGAAACCCGCCACGGCGACGATGAGGATGGCAATCGTGGCCAGGAGCATGGCCAGGAGGGTCTTCCCGGCGAGGCGCGCCCATTTGCGCACGTCCATCGAAAAGAGGAGGAGCGGCAGCGCGATCACCACGCTCACCTCGGAGAGACTCTCCTGGACCGGGTACACCGCCTCGGGGAGCACGCCGATGTTTCCCAGGGCGATACCCGCGAGGTAGCAGATGACCACGGCGCCGATCTTGTTAACCCGGGGATACCGGTAGCAGAGATAGATGACCAGGGCCGGGAAAAGGATGTAAAGGGCGATAACTATCGGTACCGGCATGGGAGCCTCCTTGCGCTCGATATGATATTTCGAAGTGTCATCAGGTCAGTCCATTCGTCTTCATTCCCTCGACCAGCCGCATGACGCCGTAGCGGTAGATCTCCCTCTGGTCATCGTCCTTGAGAATCGTCCCCCTGAGCTTCCTGAACTGGATGATGCCGTAAAGGAGACCCCAGAGCACCACGGCGCACCGTCGGGGATTCACCCCGCCGAACTCCCCCCTCCCGGCCCCCTCCTCTATGATCGACTCGATGAGGGAGAGGGTACGGTTGCCCTGGCGGTCGATCCGGTCCTTGAGCCGGTCCGGGAAGATCACCTGGGGAGCCGAGAGGAAGTAATTTATGATATGGTAGTAGTCCCGATGCGACTCGCTGAATTCGAAATAGGCCTCGGCGATCGCCTCGATCTTTTCCGAGGCCGTGCCCGGGCGCGCCGCGGCGGACCGTACCGCCTCGTGGAGGATTTCGAGGCCTTCCTCCTGGAGGGCGGCAAAGATCTCCTCCTTGCTTTTATAGTAGAAATAGATGGTGCCCACGCTCAGTTCCGCGAGCTTCGCGATCTGCTGTATCGTCACGGAATGGATGCCTTTTTTAAACAGCAGGGTCCGCGCGGCGTCCAGGATCTGGCTGCGCCGGTTCTCCTTCTCCCTGGTGCGCCGTTCCTTCACTCCCATGTCACCGAACCACCTCGCCCTTCACCGCCGCCCCTTACCGGACGATTTCATCGCGGAGCTTCCGGGCCATTATTTTCTCGTATACACTGGGGGCCAGGGCGTTCATCCATCTCGTGGCCACGCCTGTGCCGCTCAGGACGAGGTGCTTTTTCCCCTTCCGGGCGGCCCGGAATACTTTTTCCGCGACCCGTTCAGGCGTGGATTCAGCCCCTACCCTCGACTGGGGATGCGCCGTGACCGAGCCGTCCCCGTCCAGGGCGCGCGTCTGGAGGTTCGTGCGGGTGAAGCCGGGGCAGACGATCAGGACATCGACCCCGGATGGCGAGAGCTCCGCCCGGAGGCTTCGGAAGAAGCCATGGAGGGCGTGCTTGCTCGCGCAGTACCCCGTGCGGCCCACCAGGGGCGCGAATCCCGCGATGCTGGAGGTGACGATGATCATGCCCCGCCGCGCCACAAGGCTTTCCGCCGCCGCCAGGGCGCACGACACGGCGCCGAAAAAATTCACGTCCATCACCCTCCGGTACACCCCGATCCCCGTGGACATGAAGGGGCTCCGCTGGGTGATCCCGGCGTTGTTGACCAGGAGATCCACGCCCCCCATGTCGCGTATGACCGCCCCGACGGACTCACGGCACGACCCGTCGTTCGACACGTCGCACTCGTAGCCCCGGGCCCGGACTCCCGCCGCCTCCAGGTCCCCCTCGAGGCGCGCGAGGCCTTCCCGGTCCATGTCAAGGGCGGCGATGATCGCGCCGGCCCTGCCGAAGCGCTCGCAGAAGGCCCTGCCGATGCCGCTCGCCGCGCCGGTGACGACCACCACCCTGTTTCTGAAGTCACGCCGCATACCGCCTCCAATGGGCTTTCATCTTACCTAAAAGTCATTTTGCCACAGAGACACAAAGTCACAGAGTAAAAACCGGAGGTTATGTTCTTTGTAATAATGGGTGTGCCTCATTTCACTCAATCGGTTAGTCGAAATAGATTCCTCCGTGTCTCTATGACTCCGTGGCTTCCTTTTTCGGCATCCTGTACCTACCATATGGCATAGCTCCCGGTGATACCTCCCACGACAACAATGGCGGCTGTCACGCAGAGGGCCGCCGCCAGGGTCATGATGATCCCCGCCTTCGCCATGTCCCTGATGGAAAAGTATCCCGCGGAATAGGGGATAACGTTCGTCGGCGATTCCGTGACGAGTATGAACGCAAGAGAGGACGAGAAGGCAGCGGGCGCGCATATGATCCAGGGATTGATGTTCAGGTCCTTCGCCAGGGCGATCAGGAGGGGAATGATGATGGTCCCGGTGACCGTGTTGCTTGAAAAGGCCATGTGGAGCAGGCATACCACGACCACGATGGCGAAGACCCGTACCGCCCCGGGAAGCCGCATCACCGGTTCCAGGATGAGCCAGGCGGCCCACCGGGCGGCCCCGGTCTGGTAGACCACCATGCCGAGGGAGATGCCCGCGCAGATCAGGATGATGCCGCCCCAGTCGACGTCCTGCTTCGCCTCCTGCCAGGTAAGGACATCGATGCCGGGGAGAAAAAGCAGGACGGCGCCCCCCAGCGCCACTGCCTGCATCGGGATGTCCACGCGCCCCGACGTGAGATCCTTCACCAGGGGCGAGGCGAGCCAGGTCGCGATCACGGCGAGGAAGATTACGATTGTCCAGACCTCGCGCGGGGCGAGGCCGCCCTCAGCTGCTCCCTTTGAAAGGAGTTCCTCCTTCGTGAAGGGGAGCCGGTCGATCTCCGGGGGAAACATCTTTATGATGATGAGCCATCCCGCGGGGATCATGAGGAGCGAGGCGGGCAATCCCAGGCTCATCCAGGTGAGGAAGTCGATGTTGACGCCGGCGAGCTGCTTCAGGAAGCCGATGGCGAGGATATTGGGGCCGCACCCCGCCGGTGTGGCGATCCCGCCGATCAGGGGTCCCCATGCGCAGGAGATCATGAGACCCCTCCCAAAATCGCTCTCCAGGGGCTTCATGCCCGCCTGCTTCAGTATCGCCACTCCGATCGGGAGAAGCATGGCGGCCACGGCCATGTCAGTGACCCACATGGAAAGCATGGCCCCCACGATGATGAAACCCAGTATCACCATCCGTGTCCTCGTGCCCATGACCGCGATGATGAGAAGGCTCAGGCGCCTTCCCAGTCCCGTCCGCGTGAACGCCGAGGAGAGAATCAGCACCCCTATGAAGAACACGATGATGGGGTTGCCGAATCCGAGCTTTATCATGTTCGCGAAGGTCTCAATGCCGAAGAGGGGAACCAGCACCATGACGCCAAGGGCCGTGACGCTGAAGGGAACCACCTCGGTAACCCAGAGGATGATGGCGGCGGCAAGGATCGCCAGGGTCGCCTTCCCCGCCCAGGTGAGGGGCACCACCTCCCCACCCCGCTCCAGTGGCCCGGGGACCGGGACCAGGATGATGGCGCCCATGACGCAGAGGGCGATGAGGAGATAGATCATGCGCCGCAGGGGGGACCGCCTGTCCGCGAGGCCCGTGCCGTTTTCGCAACCAATGCCCTTTTCACCGAGCGGTTCCATTGTTCAGCTCCTTGCTAAAGTTTACCGGGCGTCCTTACGCCGACTCCGCCGCCTCACCCTCCGGAATCTTTCTTCTTGAAAAGAAAAACGCGGCGGAAAGTCCCGCGATGATGTGCCAGATGCCCCACCAGGCCACGAGTATCGCCATGCCCCCAAGGCCCCCGAAGAAATTGAACACGAGGACGAGGCCCAGGGCTGAGTTCTGTATCCCCACCTCGATGGAGACCGCCCGGGAATCGCGTTCGGAAAGCCGGAGAAGCTTGCCGGACCACCAGCCGATGTTCAGGGCAAGGAGGTTGTGGATGAAGACCGCCAGGATGACTATGTTCACGTAGTTGAGAAAATGCTGCCAGTTCGCCCCAAGGGCCCCCGCCACGATGAGTATGAAAAAGACCAGGGAGAATATCTTGAAGGGCTTGCGCACCCTGTCCGCCAGGCCAGGGAAGATGCGGGAGACCGTCATGCCTATCGCCATGGGGATGCCCAGGATCACGATGATGGTGAAGAACACGTCGAAGGGGCTCAGGCTCACCTTCCGGAGTATCTCGGCGGTGTCCGGGTTAAGGCTCCCCCATATCGCCAGGTTCAGGGGCGTCATCACGATGGCGGCGAGTGTCGAGACCGCCGTCATGCTGATCGACACGGCGGTGTTCCCCTTCGCCAGGTAGGTGATGATGTTGGAAAGGTTCCCGCCGGGACAGGCCGCCACGAGGATCATGCCAAGTGCGATCGAGGGGGCGGGCCTGATGACCAGGGTGAGGAGGAATGTGAAGGCCGGCAGGAGTATGAACTGCGCGGCAAGTCCCACAAAGGGCGCCTTCGGCTTCACGAATATCCTCCTGAAGTCGTCGAGCTTCAGGTCAAGGGCGACGCCGAGCATCATGATGCCGATCGCCGCGTTGATGACGAGAAGCCCCTGGGGACTGAAATTCAAGCGTACCTGGTCCAGGGCTGCAGGGTCCATGCCGTTCCTCCTTGAAGTAAACAGTTAGTTGCGAACCGCCGGGGGTGCCGCCGCGCCCGTCATGGAAGGTACTCCTCCAGGCCGAGAAAGCGGGCGTGCTCCTCCGTCACGCGCCCCTCGCGGTCCCATCCGCGAAACCGGTACAACTCATCCTTCATGATGTCGAGATCCGGCAGGACGCCGGCGGCTCCGCCGGAGCCGCGCCGTTCCGCGATTACCCTGTCGGAAACAACATCGCTCTCCCTCCCTGCGCCGAGGCGCTGGTTGTAGAGCCTTTTTATTGTATAGATCCTGTCGCCCGTGTCAAGAAGCTCTTGCTCCGTGAGGGATATTCCCGCGGCCCCTTCGAGGAAATCCCGAAGATGGCCCGGGCCCACCCCCCCTATCATCAAAAATTTACAGAGCCCCAGGGCGTCGAAGACGGCGCTCAGGTTCTGCATCATCGCCGTGATCTCCCCCTTGCCCCTGGAGTCGTGGGGATCGACCTTTTCCGGGAAGCCCATGCCGCTGATCGTGGTCCCCTGCTCGACGTAGTAGGCCAGGGACTCGCTGTGGGACCCGCCGCGGTTCCCCGTGGCGTAGGTGATGGCGCAGCTGACGTACCCCCTGGGGTCATGCATGGGGAGTTCCAGGCCCCGGGCGTGGACGGCGAACTTCTCGCTCCCCTTTCCGATCCTCTCCGCGGCGTTTCTCACTCCTCCGGCGAGGAGGTCCCCTATCCCCTCGCGGAATGCGATCATCCGTATCAGCTCGCGTATCGCCGAGTTGTCCCCCCAGGCGGGGTTGATCCCATCCCGGCCGATCTCCTCCCTTCTGATAATCCCGCGCTCGAAGCACTCGAAGAGAAAGCCGATGGCCACCCCCGCGGAGATGGTGTCGATGCCGTAGCGGTTGCAGAGCATATTCTGGACCGCCAGCTCCTTCGGGTCGTCGTTCATGAGATTGGATCCGAAGGCGGCGATGGTTTCATACTCCGGCTGGGAGGTTGTCACAACCGAGTGGTCTCCCTTCGTGAACTCGATGGCCTTTGCGCAGGCGATCGGACAGGCGAAGCATGCCAGGTGCTTTCTTTTCATCCCATCCCCGTAGACACTCCCGGCTATCCTCGCCGCACCCTGGGGCCAGCTCCCCACGGAAAAGTTTTTAATGGGAAGGTCCCCCACGGCCTCGCGATAGGGTACGCTCCCACCGGTGCCGTCCCGGTGGAGCTTCTCGGTCTTCTCCCTGATGGAAGGAATCAGGCCCCGCACGCGCTCCCTGAGGCCCTCCGGGTCCCCCGGGACCGGGCGGCCCGATCCCTTCACGGCGATTCCCTTGATCTTTTTTGCGCCGAAGACCGCCCCGCCACCGGTCCTCCCGGCGGCGCGCGGCACGGTTCCCTCGAACATGATGGAGGCGAAGAGGACCCCCCTCTCGCCGGCGGGGCCGATGACGCCGATCCTGGACCCATGGGGAAGCGCCGCCGCCAGGGCGTCGTGGGCCTGGAAGGTGTCCATGCCCCAGAACGCGGCGGCGTCCCGGATCTCCACCGTGCCGTCGGAAATGAACAGGTATGCCGGATTCAGGCTCGCGCCCCGTATGATGATGATATCTATTCCCGTCTTGCGAAGCTCTGCGCCCCACATGCCCCCCACGCTCGTCTCGCCGAGAACGCCCGTGAGTGGCGACTTGAAGAGAAGCGAGGTCTTGCACGCCGTGGGGACCGGGAGACCCGTCAGGAGGCCATTGGCGATGATGATCACTCCGCTGTCATCGGAGTCGATGAGGAGCTTCGCGGCGATTCCCCCGCCGCCAAGGAAGCGTCGCACCTCGCCGTCGGGGAGCCGCCTGAAGGTGACGGTTCCCTCCCCGAGATCGACGTCGGCGATCCTCCCGTAGGGGTCATCGGACACGGCCATACCGCCGCGGCATGATGTTCAGGGGCTCTTTCACTGCGCCTTGTATCCCCCCAGGTTCGCCAGGGCCACGCTGCCCGGGCTGATGGGCGTCGGGTCGGTCATGACATTGACGCACACGGTCTCCCCGGAGGCGAAGGCCTCCTCAAGGGCGGGACGGATATCATCGGGCCGCTCCACGATCATTCCCCTGCCCCCCAGGGCCTCCACCAGCTTATGATACGGCACGTTGCCGATATGGGTTCCCGCGGCGATGGCGTGGCCGAGGCGGAGCTCCTGACTGTGGCGGATCATGCCCCACCCGAGGTCGTTGTTCACCACCGCGACGATGGGGAGCTTCTTCCTGATGGCGGTCTCGAATTCCATGAAGTTGAAACCCACGGAACCGTCGCCGATTATCAGGCAGACCCTTTTGTCGGGATGGAGGAGCTTCGCGGCGTTGGCGTAGGGGAGCCCCACGGCGAGGCACCCGTAGAGGCCCGAGTCCAGGTACCGTCCCGCCCTGCGGATCGTCCTGGTCATCCCCATCCATATCTGGGTGTCCCCGCCGTCGGCGACGACGATGTCGTCCTCGCCGCTCATGAAGTCGTTCACCTCCCGGGCGAGTCGTATGGGCAGGATCGGGACCTGGTCGCTTTCCCAGTTGGGTGCCTGGGCCGCCTTGGATTCCCCATCAGCCTCCCGGAGCCGCTCCGCCCAGGGGGCGAAACGCCGTTTCAGGGCATCGCCGTTTCTCCGCTCATCCACGACGGAGGCGCAGGCCTCGAGAAAGGCGCGGACGTCGCTCATCACGGGAAGGTCGATGGTCCTGTTCCGCCCGATCTCCTCCGGCTTGAGGTCCACCTGGATGAACTTCGCGGTTTTCGGGAAGATATCCCCGAATATGTAATAGAGGCTGATGCGCGCCCCCAGGAGGACCACCAGGTCCGTGTTCAGGTTAGCGAAAAACGCCGCCCCTGGCCGGATCGCCAGGGAGGACTCGAAGCAGAGGGGGTGCGTGTCGGGGATCGTGCCGCGCCCCAGGGCGGAGGTGAAGGCGGGGACGCCGGTCTTCTCCGCGAAGGCCGTGAGGGCGGCCCCGGCGTCGGAATACCAGGCGCCGCTCCCGGCTATCAGCACCGGACGCTCGGCCCTTTCTATGAGATCAAGGGCCTTCCGCACCTGCGCCATGTCTACGGGCCTCGAGTCAACGAGTGTGTTCAGCTCCTTGATCTTCGGCGAGGCGGGATCGATCGGCGCGTTCAGCACGTCCACGGGAAGCTCCAGGTAGACGGGACCAGGCCTCCCCGCCATGGCCGTGCGGTAGGCCATGTCGATGAACTCAGGGATACGTTCCGGGGTGTGGCACACCAGGGCCTTCTTCACCATCGGCTCGATGACCGGCGCCTGGCGCATGTCCTGGAGATCGAGCTTTTCGCAGCACTCCAGCCCCACGCATCCGGAGATAAGCACCAGGGGGGAGTTCGCCATGTTCGCGTTTGCCACGGCGGATAGCGCGTTGGTGAACCCGGGCCCCGCGGTTACCATGGCGATCCCCGGGCGTCGCGTCATCCGCCCCCAGGCCTCGGCCATGTAGACCGCGGCCTGCTCGTGGCGCGTGTCGAAGATTTTGATTGCGGAGTTTTCGAGGAACTGGTAGATGGGGGTTATGTGGCCCCCGCTCAGGGTAAAGATATACTCGACGTTTTTCTCGGCCAGGGCCTTTTCAACGAGCAGCGCGCCGATGTTCGCCATAACAGCCTCCCTTGTATTGGTATGCGGCGGCCGGCATACCCGGCGGCCTCAGCACTCCATCAGCTGTCCCCCGGAGATGTTGACCGCCTGGCCCGTCATGTAGGACGATTCCTCCGAGGCGAGAAAGACGGCGAGGTTCGCGATCTCCTCCGTTGAGCCGATCCTTCCGAGGGGGATTGTTTTGCACATCTCCCTCTCGCGCTCCTCCGGCGTGGTCTTGTAGAACTTCGCCTCGAGCTCGAAGCGCCATTTTTCCAGGTCGGTCATTACCTGGCCCGGGCAGATGGCGTTCACCCGTATCCCCGCCCCGGCGAGTTCCTTGGCCATCACCTTGGTAAGCATGTTTACGCCGGCCTTGGCCACTGCATAGGCGCCATTGAAGAGGGGCGGCACCTTGGCGGCCCGCGACGAGGTGTTGACGATCGCCCCGCCTCTCCCCATGAGGGGCACGATGGCGCGGGAAACGCGGAACACGCCGTGCAGATTCACGTCGATGGTCCGCATCCAGGCGGACTCGTCGTAGTTCATGACGGAATTGGGGACGCCGAAGGAGGCCCCGGCGTTGTTGCAGAGGATATCGATCTTTCCGAAACGTTGTCGGATCGCGTCGGCCATGGTGTCGATCGAGGCGGGATCGGTGACGTCGCAGGGAAGGGCCAGGGCATCGACGCCAAATTCCTTCGAAATCCCTGCGGCGATCACCTCCATCTCGCCGAGAGCCCCGGTCTTCACGGGGGATGAGGCGTCCTCCCTCCCGATGTCGGCTATGATGACGTCAGCCCCGAGGGAGGCGAGCTTTCTCGCGATGGCGTACCCGATGCCGGTCTTCTTCCCCGCCCCGGTGACCAGGGCGATCTTCCCTTCGAGGGTTTTCGTCATGGCAGGACCCTCCGCATCGGAAATATCGAACATAGTTCAGTTTTTAAACTATATTCGATTAACTAGCGAAAAGTCAAGTATTTATTGCCTCATCGCAGGAAAAGTCAAATTGATAATTTCGAACCACGGATAAACAAGGATAGACACGGATTTTTCAATTACAAGAATCATCTATGCAAGAAGCCAGATATGCATAGTCATGACAGGATGATAATGCTATGATAAAGATGATACCTGTATTTGATACACGCGCAGATTGTTTGGATTGAATCAGTGTTCATCCGTGTCCATCCGTGGTTCCCCCCGGTCATTTTTTCCTTGATACCTTCCAGCATTGGTGTACCCGCGGGTTTCGCTCGAAGTCCCGCGGGATCGTCTTCGCGGATATCTCCTCGATCGAAAGGCCGCCCAACACCCGGTCATCGAGCCTGAAGTTCCACCGGTTGACGCTGAATAAAAACCCCCCACCGGGGGACAGGAGTCGCGCCGCTGACCGGAGAAGCTCCCCCTGGTCCCGCTGGATGTCCAGGGTCCCCTTCATCCGCCTCGAGTTCGAGAAGGTCGGCGGATCGAGGAAGATAAGGTCGTAACGCTCCGAACAGTCCCGGAGCCATTCCACGCAGTCGGCGCGGACCAGGTTGTGGGCCCTGCCCCGGATGCCGTTCAACTCCAGGTTGCGGCGCGCCCACTCAAGATACGCGGCAGACATGTCCACGGAGGTGGTGAGCGCCGCGCCCCCCCTCACCGCGTGGACCGTGGCGGTCCCGGTGTAGCAGAAGAGGTTCAGGAAGCGTTTCCCCTTCGCCATGGCGCCGATCATGGCGCGGGTGGGACGGTGGTCGAGGAAGAGCCCGGTATCGAGATAATCCGTGAGGTTGACGAGGAAGCGGCAGGGGCCCTCCCCCACCTCGATGAACTGCTTCCGGTCGGCGAGCTTTTCGTACTGGCTCGCACCCTTCTGCCTCCGCCGCACCTTGAGCACAGCCCGGTCCTTCCCTATTCCCAGGGCGCCCGGGAGGACCGCCATGATATCATCAAGCCGCTCCTCCGCCTTCTTCGGATCCACGCTGGCCGGGGGCGCGTATTCCTGCACGTGGGCCCAGCCGCCGTAGAGGTCGACGGCCACGGCGTACTCGGGGAGATCGGCGTCGTAGAGCCGGAAGCATTCGATTCCCTCCCGTTTGGCCCATGTGCCGATCGACCGGAGGTTCTTCCTGATCCGGTTCCGGAACGCGTCGGCGCCGCGGCCCAGGGCGCCTTCGATCTCCCGCTCCGCGGCGCGGGCGTCCAGGGCCTCCCGGTCCACGAAACGCTCAGGGTCCACGCGAAACCGAAGAAGCCGGCAGGGGATGGCGCCGTTATAGAAGAGGTTCGTGCCGGTGGCCCGAAGCCCCATCCGCTTTCCCATCTCCGGTTCACCCGTGAAGACAGCGGCGCTCCATCCCCGGAAGTTTTTCTTTATCGCGTCCCCCAGTGACGCGTAGAGGGCGGGCAGATCGTCGCCGTTCCCCATCCGCACGCCGTAAGGCGGGTTCGTGAGAAGGAGACCCATGGACGACCCTTCTTCCGGGAGGGCCGCCTCGAGCCTTCGCGTTTCAAACCTGGCCACGCCCTCAACTCCGGCCCTCCTGGCGTTCTGCTTCGCCCCCCGGACCGCGGAGCGGTCACTGTCGTAGCCCGCGCAGGGCGGGGTCGTCTTCATCCCGGCCTCGAACCGCTCCCGCGCCTCGTTGATGAGACGGTCCCAGAGGGAATTGTCGTGGCCGAGCCATCCCATGAATCCCCAGGACTCCCGTCGGAGGCCCGGCGCGCCGTCAGCGGCAATGAGCGCCGCCTCGATCACGATCGTCCCGGATCCGCAGAGGGGATCGATGAAGGCCCCTCCCTCACGGGCGATTGCCGGCCACCCCGCCTTCACTAACAACGCCGCGGCCAGGTTCTCCCGCATCGGGGCCGCCACGGTTTCCGCCCGGTAGCCCCGGCGATGGAGTCCCCCGCCGGAAAGGTCGAGACGCAGTTCGATCTTTTCGCGATGGAGGCGGCAATTAACGAGAAACCCCGGGCTTTTCTGATCCACGGCGGGTCGCGTGCCGCGGCGCTCCCTGAGCCGGTCCACGAGGGCGTCCTTCACCACCTGGGCGCCGTACATGGTGTTGTCAATCCCCGATCCCGAGCCTGAGAAGTCGACCGCGATGGTGGCCCCGGGGGCGATGAGGTCCTCCCATGGAATCACGCGGGCCGCGTCGTAGATGTCGTTCTTTTTCACCGCGTCGAAATCGCCCAGAAGCAGAAGGACACGGCTCGCCGTACGGGACCAGAGGCAGGAGCGGAGGGCGGTTTCGAGATTCCCGGCATAGCGTACGCCACCGGCGGTCTCGCGGCACGATCCCGCCCCCAGGGCGCGCAGCTCTTCGGCGAGAAGGGGCTCCACCCCCCTTGCCGTGGAGGCGAAGAGTCCGAGGTCAGGTGCGTGCTCCATTATTTCCTCATGGCCAGGGAGTCGGCGCGGCAATGGAAGGATGATTCACCGACCGCAGCGGAGGCGAAAGTATCATCCGCGTGAGGACCACGGAGACGCGGATGTGAACGCTGTCATGATCCGCCCCCCCTCGGGAAACCATTCCGGAACCCCTATTCAAAATTAACGGAAGGAAGATCTTCGGCGGCGATGGGGCAACCGTTCATGATAATCTCGCGGTGTTTTGCCAGGGGGGCGCACTCCCGTTGACGGCACCATCCGTCTTTATCCACGTATTGGGTGTAGACCCTTGTGAACTCGTGGAGGGACTGGTAGAGCCGTATCCGGTCTTTCCGGTAATCCTCGAGCTCCTTTCTCTTCTTTCTCCGCTCCTGGCTGCTCAGGTTGTGCCACCGGGTCGTCGAGGGCATCATGGCCTCGTTCTCCTCGGTGCAGCGCGCGGCGAAGTCCTGGAGCCGCGACTCGCTCACTTTTCCCGACATCGTGGCGCAGGCGACGAGTACCGCCGTTCCCAGTACCGCGGCTATGAGTATGCGTTTCATTGAATTTTTTCCTTTTTCTTTCAAAAAAATATTTTTCCAGTGTCACCCGGAACGTAAACCCTTCCGGGAGGAGGGTCAACCGTTTTTTTCCGCCCTTCCCGTCACACGGGCGGGATATGGACGTGCGCGGGAACCCCGCCTCACAGCGGGCTTTTACACCCTGTTACGTCCTCGGAATATTCCCAGAGCAGCCTGCCGAGTTCCGGACCGCCGGTCAGCCTGGGCTCCTTCTTCCGCATGAAGCGCCAGTACCCCCCGGTCATCCCCTCCACGTCGGGCGACATGGACAGGTGAAGGCATGTCCGCGCCGCCCGTTCCGGCTTCGGGAAGGTGAACTGAATGATCGCATGGGCCATCTTCGGGATCCACCCCTCCTTGCGCGCGATGTTTGACGCCACAGGCCCGGGATCCAGGGCATTCACGGTGACGTCCGTGCCCTGGAGGCGGCGGGCGAGTTCCAGGGTAAAATAGGCGACGGCGAGCTTCGAGCGGCCGTACACACCCATGATGGAGTAGCGGCCCTTTCTCCCCTCGATGTCGTTCGGGTCCATCGAAACAACCCGGTGCGCGTCCGATGAGACGTTGACGATCCGCGCCGGTGCGCTCTCCCGCATCCGGTCCAGGAGGAGGATGGTGAGCTGAAACATCGACAGGTAGTTCACCGCCATGGTTTCCTCCATGCCGTCCACGGTCTCCCGGAACACGCGGCTCACCATGCCCGCGTTGTTGACCAGGAGGTGGAGCGGGCGGCCCAGTGCGAGGAACTCCCCTGCGGCGCGCCGCACGTCCCCCATCGAAGAGAGATCGCAGAGGATTATACCGGGGGCCCGTCCCGTCAGTTCGGCGATCTCGTCCCGGACACGGAGGCTGCCGGCTTCGTTCCTGTCGAGGATAAAGAGTTCGGCGCCGGCGGCCGCAAGGGCCTTCGCCACGGCCTCACCATGCCCGCTCGCGGCTCCGGTTACCAGACATGTTTTTCCTCTCATGAGAATCGACCTGTTCATGTACATTTTCTCCGGGATCCATTCACTTTCAGTCCGCATCATCCATGCTGATGCCGGCAATTATTTTTTCATGGAAGGAGAAATAATTCCTCCCTGGTCCCCGCTGCTGCGGGTGGGCCGGGATCCCCGACATGCGCTCCGTCATGGTTAAATTTTTTTAAAAAAAAACGCGTAAAAATTTGACGATGCCATCCGGCGTATATATATTCACAAGGTTTGACCAAAAATGGGGTTTTAAAAGAACCGGCCCCATGTGGGGCATGGGGCCGGCGCCGGGGAAATCCCCGGGGATCGACATACGCTTTATCTGCCATCCGCAGAAAATTTACTGCAAAAAAAGCGTGGTGTCAATCCAAAACCCCGCATTTTCCGATTTCAGGAGGTTTTGGAATGTACCGAGTAAGAAGCGACGAACGGGCGAACAGGATCGAGAACGCCATCCGTAAAAAAGAACGCCTGGC
This sequence comes from uncultured Leptospirales bacterium, assembly GCA_964554685.1. Lineage (GTDB taxonomy): Bacteria > Spirochaetota > UBA4802 > UBA4802 > UBA5550 > RBG-16-49-21. Next base: position 14,400 of record CAZKPR010000078.1, read on the forward strand.
CCTGGAAGCGAAAGCCAAGGGGATGCACACCACCTACGGCAATTACCTGATGGAAATCTCGGTCCTCCGGGCAGAGCTCCAGAAGGTGTCCTCGGGACTCCGGCGCGCGGTATGAAGCGCGCCGGGGTCTCCCGCCTAACATTCCCGCATGGCGCGGAGGATCAGTGGCATCGCCTCCCCGAATTTTATCGGGATATAGACGTCGGTGATATCCCCGAAGGCGTTCTCCCGGGGATTGATCACGATGATCGGCGCGCCGCTCCTCCTCGCCTCGTAGGGGATGGCGGCGGCGGGAAACACCGAGCCCGAGGTGCCCAGGACGAGCATCGCGTCGCAGACCCGCGCCGCGTGGTAGGCCCGTGGCAGTTCCCTGACCGCCTCTCCGAACATGACCACGTCGGGGCGCATCAGGGAGCCGCAGGCCTCGCAGTGAGGCACGATGGCCGCGAGGCCCGGGAGGGAAAAATCGGTGAGACGGCCGAGTCGTTCCTTAAGATCGGCGATGAAGGGGCGCCGTTCATAAACCCGTTCTTTTCCACAGGAAAGGCAGACCAGGCGGAAGAGGTTTCCGTGGACCTCGACAAGATCGCCGCTCCCCGCCTCGCGCTGAAGGTTGTCGATGTTCTGCGTGATGACGGTCTTGAGGACGCCCATTCGTTCAAGCTCCGCAAGGGCGAGGTGGCCGGGATTGCACTCGGCCTTTTCGAAGGCCTCGACGAGCTCGAGGGCCAGGGGCGCAAGGCTCCGGGGATTGCGGGTGAGGGAGGAAAGGAATCCCTCCGGCGTGCCCACTTCCATGGGATCGAAGCGGTCCCAGATTCCCCCGGGGTCCCGGAAGGTCGCGATACCGCTCTCCGCGGAAACGCCGGAACCGCAGAAGGCCGCCGCCTTTTTCGCGTTTCCGATGAGGCGGGCCGCCTCCTGTATTTCGCCTGTCCAATCGGTCATTGAATGGCCACCGGATCGGCCGGTCCCGGGGACCAGCCGTTATTGAATCATAGCCCGCGCTGTGGGCGTGTCAATACTATTTCGAAAGGATACCCGCACGGCATGAAACTCGCAACCAGGCTGTTAGCCATTACCTTCGGCGCCATTCTCACCGGCGCCCCCTGCGCGCCGGGCTTCCCGCCCGACCTCATAGAACCATCGGGCTCCACCGTGGCGGAGCGGATACGCCCCCCGGCGGGCTATGTGAGGGAACCCGCCCCGGAGGGGAGTTTCCATGACTACATGAGGAAACTCCCTTTGAAACCCCACGGGAGCCCGGTTCTTTACTACAACGGGAGGGAAAAGCCCGCACGGGTCCACGCCGCGGTGATCGACCAGAGGATATCCCCGCGTGACCTCCAGCAGTGCGCCGACGCCATCATGCGCCTCCGCGGGGAATACCTCTTCGGCCTGAAGCGATACCGCGAGATCGTCTTCACCCTGGCCAACGGCATGCGGAGCGCCTACACGGACCGGGTCGGCCCCGACCGCTCCTACGGGCGGTTCCTCTGGTACATGGACCATGTCTTCGCATATGCCAACACGGCGAGCATGTTCCTCGACACGGTCCCGGTAGACCTTGACGCGATGCGCCCGGGGGATTTCTTTCTCCAGAGGGGAAGGCCCTACGGCCACGCGGTCCTTGTCATCGACGTGGCGAAGAACCCCCGCACCGGGGAACGGATGATGCTCCTTGCCCAGAGCTACATGCCCGCCCAGGAAACCCACGTGCTCATCAACCCCCTCTCCGAACAGTCCCCCTGGTACCCCGCCAGCGTAGGGTCCAGGCTGATTACGCCGGAGTGGGAGTTCCTCCCGGGGGACCTCAGGCGCTACCGCGACAGCACGCCCTGAGGGTCCCGGGAGAGG
>CAZKPR010000079.1:0-16206 GCA_964554685.1 uncultured Leptospirales bacterium
TGCCAGGGGGACCAATGGGATAGGGCGCCTAGGCTTAGCGTAAATTAATGTTCCCCTTGTTAATAAAGTGCAGCGTTGTGGAAGTGTTGATCTCCTTGAGATCGTTGAAGCTCTTGGGACCCACGGACTGGTTTTTCATGGCCATGGTCTTGAACACGACGGCGTCGATATCCATGCCCACGGCCAGCGCGCCCGATTCCTCGGCGGCCCTGATGCGCGTAATGATTTCTCCGTTGTCGCTCCGGGGCTTGAAGATCGGGATGCCCCGCCCACCGAACTCGGCGATCGCCTGGAGCCCTATGCGGTACTTGTCTGGCGTCGCCCCGTCACCCACGAGGGCAAGGCTTCCCGCCCTGGCGCACCCTCCCACCACGGCGCGGTTGTAGTCGAGCTCGTCGATGGCCCCGCCCATGTTCGTTACCGTGCCCGTGATCGGGGCCGCGAGGACCGGAAGCGCCAGGTCGACCCCCAGGATACGCGATGCTGTATCGGGATGGGTGACTTCATGGATCAGCCGCGTCCGGATCTTGTATTTTTTAAGGGAGGCGATGTTACGGCGGAAGGATTCTCCGGTGCCCGCACCTCCCATGCCGGGTACGCCCGTGGGGCAGTCGCGGCCGTCGCAGTTCCTGCACACGTAGCATATCTTCTTGAACTTTTCCTTCGCGGAGAGATTGATCGTCTCCATGGATATCTCGGATTCCTCGATCATGTCGAAGGCGAGGATGCTCTTGCATTGCTCGACGCTCGCGACGGCGTCGGCAAGGGTACGTCCCACGGCGATGATGTGGCCGGATTTTTCAACGTTTGAACGGGGGGGCGACACGCGGTCGCCCGGCCGCACGTTGAGGAATATCTCCTCGATGCCGGGAACCTTCAGGGCCTCTTCAAGGCCGGTGATCTTTTTCACGATGCCCGGCCTGGTGATGATGGCGCGTTCGATGGCGACACGGTTCATGAGCGGTTCCAGGTTTCCCGGTTCCCGCCCAAGGGCGACCTCGATGACGGCCCTGATGAGGTCAACGCCCGTCGAGAGGGGGTAGGTGTAGGCGGACATGAAGCCTCCGGAAAGACGCGCGGCGATTTCTCCCACCATGGGCCCCTTCGCGGTCATTTTAATGTCACCCTTTGCCGCTCCAATTTCTATGCCGAGGGCCCGGATGCCCTGTTTCATCACCTCGCAGGCCGCCTCCTGCTCCTGTTTCGGAAGGGCCGAGGGCATGTCGTGGCCCGTTTCGATAAAATAAGGCGGATACTCGATGATCCGGTCGGCGATGCCGGTTATGGTGATTTCACCCTGGTAGATGATGGCATCGATGGAGAGCTCGGGTCCCTCCATGTACTCTTCCATGATGATTTCGCCGCTGGGGGATGCGTTCTTGGCGAATTTGAACGCGTCGGGGAGCTGGTTGAGGTTGTCGACCCGCATGACGCCACGGGCACCCATGTTGTCCGATGGCTTGATCACCAGGGGGAATTTCAATATCTTTCCCGCTTTTTTCGCGTCCGAGAGGGACCAGACCGGAAGGAAATTCGGAGATGGGATGCCGTGTTCCTTCAGGCGCATCCTCATCTTTATCTTGTTGGTGGCCGCCTCGGCGTCCTCAAACTTGATGCCGGGAAGGTCAAGGGCGTTGGCCACGGCGGCAACGGTCATCGACGCGTCGGTTCCGACGGTGAGGACCGCGCTGATGGGCGTAACATCGTTCTGCTGCCGGGCCGCCCTCACGGATCCCTCGATGTCGCGGGTGCTCATGATGATCGGGATGTCGGCGTCCCTGATGCCGAGAACGTTGGGATTGTAATCGGTCACGATTACCTGGTATCCCATTTTTTTCGCCGTGAGGATCGCGGGAAGCTGGAGTAGCCCGCCGCCTATGATCATGATCGTCTTTTTCACACCCAGCTCCCCGCCGGCCCCCGGTGCCGGCTTCGGACCCATGCTATTATGTCGTATTGTACCGCCACGGCATCGCCGCGTCAATTATTTAATTTCGACGCGGAGGCGGCGAAATGAAAATGGCTTGAAATAATAATTGGCGGCATTACTGTGTCATACGGCGCCACGACAGCGTCCGGAGCGGTAGATCCCGCATTGTATCGGAGGGTCAATGGACAGATCGCTGACCATTGAAGCGGTGAGGCTCACCGAAGCGGCAGCCCTGTACGCGAGCCGTCACATGGGCAAGGGTGACGAGGAGATTACCTACCTGACCGCCGCGGAAGCGATGGAGAGGGTGCTCTCGGCGATGGACGTCGACGCGGAGGTGATAATCGGCGCCGAGAGCATGGACGTGCCGCTGCACGACGGCATGCGGATCGGGGGCGGGAGCGGCGGCGAGGTGGACCTCGCGGTCAAGCCCCTTGACGGGAAGATGACCTGCGCGAAGGGCGGGCATAACGCCGTCTCGGCGATCGCCGTGGGAACCCGGGGGACCTTCCTCGGGGCGCCGTCCTATCACATGGCAAAAATCGCCGTGGGGCCCGAGGCGAAGGGAGTGGTCGACATCAACCAGTCCCCCGCCATAAACATCAAGCGGGTGGCCCGCGCGAAAGGCAAGTACATCGAGGACATCACGGTCTGCGTGCTGGACCGGGACCGAAACGCCGGTGTCGTGAAGGAAATCCGCAAGACAGGAGCGAAGATCCAGTTCATCCAGGACGGTGACATTACCGGAGCGATTTCAACGGCGTTTCCTGAAAGCTCGATCGACATACTGATGGGAATCGGCGGATCGAAGGAAGCGGTGATCGCCGCCGCGGCCCTCAAGTGCATGGACGGTGATATGCAGGTGCGTTTCGTGGAAGGGGGCGGCAGGGAGAAGGAACGGATCAGGGATATCGAAGGTGGCGAGGCGGGGCGCATTTTCTGCATCGGGGACATGGTCCGGGGAGATGACGTGATAGTGTCGCTCACCGGCGTCACCGACGGCGTGCTTCTCCCCGGCGTCCAGTACGTTCCCGGGGGGGCCAAGACCAGCTCCCTCCTGCTGCGTCAGAAAACGCATACGATACGATACATCACGGCGATACATCGCTTTGATTTTAAACCGATTTTCTAGCGGGAAGGGCGGCCATATCCATGCCGGCCCGGGAAGCGGGGCCTCCGCGGAATGACAAGGGAGAAAGGACATCGCAAGCAAGGTTGACATCGCAGTTCTCAAGGGCATAAACGAAAAGATCAATTCTCGCCTTCCCCTGGCCCTCCTGCTGAACGCCATCATGGATACGGCGCGGGAACTACTCGGCTCCGAGGGGTGCTCCCTCCTCCTCTATGAGCCGCAGACCGGGGACCTGGTATTCGACGTGGTGATAGGGGACAAGGGCGACATCATACGGGGAGAGCGGGTCCCCAGCGGGAAGGGAATCGCCGGTACGGTTGTGGCCACGCGAAAGCCGGAAATCGTGGACGATGCCCAGGGAGACGAGCGCTGGTACCGGGGAATCGATAAAAAATACCTTTTCCACACCAGGAATATCCTCTGCGTGCCCATGATGATCCAGGACGAACTGGTGGGGGTCCTGGAGGTGGTAAACACCCTCGGGCGCGAAGGCTACGACGAGGGGGACGTCGAGATGGCCGAGTACCTGGCAGGCCAGGCGGCGGTGGCCATTACCACGCGTCGGCTCCATGACGACCTGAACAACCGGATAGAGGAAATTACGGCGCTCTACGAGGTAACGCAGTCGATCTCGCTTGCCACGCCCGATGAGAATCTCATCGACGCCATCTGTTCCGCCCTGGCCACGTCGATAAAGGTGCGCAGGGTGTCGATACTGCTCGCTGACGAAAGCGAGGGGGGGCTGCATATCGAGTCCGGCTACGGTCTCCCGGATGCGGTCGGGCCTGGTTTCGGCATCGATAAGAAGGAATGCATCGCGGGTCACGTGTATAAAACGGGGGACCCCCTGATAGTGACCGACATCAGGAAGGAAATCCCCGAGGAAATGCGCCGCGAAGGGAGATCCTACCTGACCGAGTCGTTTCTTGCCGTCCCGGTGCGGCTCGCGAACAGCGTCATCGGCGTCATCTGCTGCGCCGACAAGCTGACCGGCGGCGTCTTCGATTCCCATGACCTCCGGATCGTCACCACCGTGAGCGGCCAGGTGTCGCAGGCCTATGGAGCGATGATCAACCAGCGGGAGCAGGAACAGCGCCGCAGGCTCTCCCATGAAATTGACGTGGCCGCCGAAATCCAGAGAAAAATACTTCACGATGTTCCCTCATCGGTGGGTCGGCACAGGCTCGCGGCCTTTAACAAGCCCGCGAAGGTCGTGGGCGGTGATTTTTACGATTATTACCGGCTTGACCGGCATTCATACTCGCTCCTCGTGGCGGACATCTCCGGGAAGGGAATTCCCGCGGCGCTGTTCATGGGGCTTGCCCTCAACGTGGTGAGGGCGGAACGGAGGGTGGAGAGTTCGCCGTCGGAACTCCTGAGAAACGCCAACCGGTATATTCACCAGGATTCTGAGAACGGAATGTTCGTGACCCTTTTCTACGCCGTCGTGGATTCCCGGGAATCGGTTATCCGGTACGCCAGCGCGGGTCATAATGACCAGTTCCTGCTGTGCGCCGGAAGCGGGGAGGTGAAGGCCCTCAACGCGCGGGGACGGGCCCTGGGACTCGCCCCGGACCAGAAGTTCGAGGAGCGTTCCGTCGCCTATGAAAAAGGAGACATGCTTCTCCTCTTTACCGACGGGGTCACCGAGTGTTTCGGCGGCGACAGGCTTGACATCAGCGAGGGTGAGAAGGAGCTTCTGCATATAGCCCGTGAGCACCTGCCCGCGGGTCCCGACAAGATGATGACGCGGCTGAAACGCCGTCTCGAAGAGGCGGTAAACCCTGAATTCGCCGACGACGTTACCGTCGTAGCGGTGCAATTCTAATTAGTCGGGATGCACGGACGATGAAAACGCTTGCGGACCTGCTCTACGCGATCATCGTTGATACTCGTTCCCGCAATACCCTCCGCGGGATCCAGTCCCTCCCGCTCTCGGACGAGTTTTCCGAATGGATCGCGAAACGCTATTCACTCGCCCCCTTCTCGATACCGGCTCTTTTCAGGATTCTCGCGGATTCCCACATGCTGTTCATCATTCCCGTCGTAGAGGCTGATCGCCGGGAGCGCGTGCGGCGTATCGAGGGGTATGTCGTTGCCGAAGGCAATATCATCAAGGAGATGGTCCAGTTTTTCGGCGACGAGCTGGTACGGGCCTATTCGGCTGAATTCTCGATGAAATACTCGGTGGATCGGATCATCAGGGAATTTTTCCCCAGGCTGAAGGAGTACAACAATACCGAGGTCGGAAAAACGGCGAACATCCTGATCAATCTCATGGCCAGCCAGTCGACCCTGGAGCGGAACATCATGGAGTTCGGCCAGAAATGGCGCGAGAAACGGCTCGGTGAGGAGATTGAGAAGGCGCCGCCGCTGGAATCGTTTCTTGACACGGGCGATGAGGATGGACGCGGCGACCGCGGTGGTGGCGAAAAGGAATCCCCGGCCGGTTCGTCGAAGAACCGGCGGGCGACGGACGCGACCAGGATCGAGGAATTCAGGAAATATTCAGGAAAAAACTCCATTGAAAAGACCATCGCGGTCTACGGCGTGGAATTTTACGTCAGGGTGTGCTTCCGGGAGTACCAGTTTTCCCTGGTGAAAAGGCTGGTGGAGGAAAACCGAATCGCCGACGCGGGGGACCTGCGAACGGTAAAGGGGATACTCCAGAAAACAAGGGCGAATTCGGACCAGGACCTGAATCTGCAGAACTACGCGAACGACATCAACGCCATTGAAAAGATGATAAACGAGAAACTGAAGAAGGGATAGGCTCGATGCGCGTGGCGATCATCGGGGGAGGTGCCTCGGGCATGATGGCGGCCTGTCATGCCTCTCCGAAAGCGAACGTTGTGCTTTTCGAAAAGCAGAAAAAGATCGGGAGAAAGGTGCTCGTCTCCGGAAACGGCCGGTGCAACATCGCCAATAGGAACCTCGACGCCGCGCATTACCACGGCGGCAATCCTCGATTCGTGAACAATCTCTTCGCGCGTTACGGCCTCGAGGAGACGATCGAGTTCTTTCATTCGATTGGTCTTCCCCTGGTGGAGGAAAAAAACGGGAGGCTTTTCCCGGCGTCCCTCCAGGCCTCTTCGGTGGTGAAACTGTTCGAATATGAACTCGCCCGCCGCGGCGTCGACGTGCGACTCCACAGGAAGGTTGAGCGGATCGAGAGGCAGGGCGATTCCTTCATGGTCATGACCGCGGGACGCGAGACGGATCGGTTCGATGCCGTGGTGCTCGCAGCGGGAAGCTGCGCCGCGCCCCCGGCAGGAGGTTCCCGCGACGGATATGAGCTCGCGCGGCTCCTCGGGCACACCGTGCGTGAACCTTTTCCCGCCATCCTTCCCGTCAACGTTCCCCTCAAGATGCTCCACCGGCTCCAGGGCGTGAAGTGGGAGTGCGGCGTGAGGGTGATGCGCGGCGGAACGTGCCGGGCGGAATCGGAGGGAGAGCTGCTTTTCACCGCGTACGGCATTTCCGGGCCCGCGACGCTCGACGTTTCACGGGCGGTGAACGATCCCTCCGGGGGGCCCTGCCGCATCCTGGTGGATCTCTTTCCCGATTTCACCGAGGATGAGCTCAGGGACCTCCTCGAGGGTCTCTGGGGCGACGGGTCGAAAACGCTCGGCTTCAGCCTCGTGGGCGTGGTGAAGGGAATCATGAACGACGTGGTCCCCCGCATGGCGGGCGTCGATCCCGGAAAGCCCGTTTGCGACCTTACCGGGGAGGAAAGGGCCAGGCTCCTGAAGGCGCTGAAGGGACTCGATCTCGAGCCGGGAAAAACCAGGGGGTTCAACGAGGCGGTGGTCGCCGCCGGCGGGGTGGTCCTCAATGAGGTGAATCCCGCCACCATGGAGTCCCGCCTGGTCGACGGCCTCTTTCTTACGGGGGAGCTTCTTGACATCGACGGGGTGAGCGGGGGCTACAATCTCCAGTTCGCATGGAGCAGCGGGGCCGTCGCGGGGAAATCCTCCACGGAGATCAGATCATCATGAAGAAGCCGCTGATGGAAGCGACCCGGCTGCAGACATCGTTCAGCTGTTCCTCGGAGGAGAATTCGGCGGTGATGGTGAAGGAAGAGAACTTCCCGTTGCGGCTGGGGCGAAGGGAGACGGCGGCGATGATTCCCTTTTCCTCCAGGGCGGACACCAGGTCCTCCTGGAGCTCCGGGCGGTGGGTGAAGAAGCCCTTGAAGGTGATCTCGGCGGGGTAGTGAATCTCCTTTTTCATCCGACAATGGATGGGCCCCGGGGCTCATTATGTCAAGTATATATGGCGATGCCCCGCGGCATCCGGACGCATGGGAATCATTGATACGGAGCGTGGAAATGATCGAAAGCGTGAACCTGCATCTCCTCAAGCCCTTCCTGATCGCCCTTTTCCTGGGGGCCCTGCCCGGCTTGGAGCGCTCATTCGCCTCCAGGTTCGACCGGGAGGTGGACGACTACCTGGGGGGAATTCGCACCTACTCCCTCGTTTCCCTTTACGGCGCCCTGGCCTCCTTCCTGGGCAGGGAACTGTTCCCGGAGCTGCTGCCCCTGGCCTTCATCGGCATAGTGGCCCTCACCGTCGTCTCCTATTACGTGGCATTCATCAAGCACAACGAGGGGGGGATCACCACGGAGATAAGCCTCGCGGTATGTTTCATAATCGGGGTTCTCGTCGACCAGGACCGCCTGGTCCTGGCGATTTTCATCTCGATAACCATGGCCCTGGTGCTTCACCTGAAGGAATACATCGGCCGTTTCACGGACCGGCTCGAGGCGGAGGACGTGCGGGCAACGCTGAAATTCGCCATCATCACCTTTATCATCGTCGTGATAGACCCGAACCACACGTTTTACCTGAGGGACCTCGGGCCGATGACGGAAGGCCTTTTTGAGCGCTTCCCCGGACTGGAAGGGGTACGTGTGATCAACATCTTCAATGTCTGGCTGATGGTGGTGCTCATATCGGGCATCGGGTACTCGGGATACCTGGCGACCAAGATACTCGGCGCGCGGAAGGGTATCGGTCTCACGGGTTTCCTGGGGGGGCTGGTGTCGAGCACCGCCACGACCCTGACGTTTTCCCGGCGGAGCCGCGAGGACGGGGGCGGCGAGAGCCCGGAGTATGGCGCCTACGCCCTGGCGGTGCTCCTTGCGTGCTCGACCATGTTTCCCCGCGTGGTCGTCGAGGTCCTCGTGGTGAATCCCGCCCTGGCGCCGCGCATTTCCGCGGTCATGGGGGTGATGGCGGCCGCCGGCTTCACGGTCTGCTTCGCGCTCTGGAAAAGGGGAGGGAGCGAGAAGGGGGACGAGGTGCCTCTCAGGAACCCCTTCAACATCATGCCCGCGGTGAAGTTCGGGCTCCTCTACGCGGCCATCATGTTCGTCGCGGGATTGATCGAGGCGGTGGCGGGGGATCGGGGCCTCTACGTGATGAGCGTCATCACGGGGTTTTCCGACGTCGACGCCATAACCCTGACGATGAGCGGGATCGCCCGGGAGGACCCCTCGAAGTCCGGGGTGGCCACCGTGGCGATCACCCTTGCGGCATTTTCAAACACGGTGATGAAGGCGGGCATGGCCATCGCCCTGGGTTCGCCACGCTTCAGGAAGCTCACGCTCATCGGTTTTTCGATCACGCTCCTGGCCGGCGCGGCGGCCCTGGGTGTCCTCGTCGCGGCATTCTGAGTCTAGGTCTTCGGGATCTTCGCGTAGTCGGCGAGAAACCGCTCGATGCCGATATCGGTCAGGGGGTGGCGGATTATCTTCTGGTACACGTCAAAGGGTATGGTGGCGATATCCGCGCCGATCATGGCCGCGTGCTTCACGTGCAGGGGATTGCGGATCGAGGCCACGATGATCTCGGTATCGAAGCCGTAGTTTCCGTAGATGATGGATATCTCCTCGACGAGTTCCATGCCCTCGGCGCTCACGTCGTCGAGGCGGCCGATGAATGGAGAGATATAGGACGCGCCCGCTTTCGCGGCCATCAGGGCCTGGAGGGCGCTGAAGCAGAGGGTAACGTTGGTCCGTATCCCTTCCCCGGCCAGGGTCTTCACGGCCCGGAGGCCCTCCTCGATCAGGGGGATCTTGACATTGACGTTTGTGCCTATCTTCGCCAGGTCCCGCGCCTCCTTCAGCATTCCCTCGTAATCGGTGGCGATCACCTCGGCGGAAACGGGGCCGTCGACTTCCTTCGCGACTTCGGTGAGGACCTCGCGGTAGGGCCTCCCGGTCCTGGCCACCAGGCTGGGGTTCGTCGTGACGCCGTCCAGGATTCCCGCCTCCTTGGCCCGGCGAATCTCGCCGATGTCGGCGGTATCTATGAAAAATTTCATGGCGGAACCTCGCTCTCGTTGAATGGTGGGACACGATGTAACGGCGGCGTCATCGTGTCAAACAGATTACCGGGACCCTCCGGCGTGATCCTCGCTATTCGCGCATACCGATCCGGATGTCGCTTCGCATCAGGTCGATGAAGCCGTAATCGCCCGTGATCTCGATGTCGGTACCCAGTTGCCTGGAGAAACTGCGGATAAGGGCGAGGCATTCCCCGGCCTCCTTTCCCGTCAGGATGTAGGGCTGGAAGCGGCTTATCCGGTTCCGTCCCGCGATCGGTATCACCTTGATATGCTCCAGGCGGTTCCCCGCGTAGTTGAATACCACGCCGATATTGTCCCGTTCCACGGGGTTGATGAACCCGTTGATGAAATTGCCCAGGGAATAGATGATCGGTTTTCCCTTGTAGATCTCGATGCCCTGGGGCCAGTGGGGGTGGTGACCGATGATGGCGTCGGCGCCGGCGTCGATGATCTGCCGCGCCTGGAATACCTGGTAGGCCTGGGGCACGTGGGTCTGTTCGATTCCCCAGTGGAGGGACACGAAGACGGTGGTGTCCGGGGTCTTATAGGAGGCGATGTCTTCCCTGATTGTGTCGATATCGATGGGGGCTATGCCGGGACGATTCTTCCCGGCGTAGAATTCCCGTGGGGGACGGCCGCAGTAGGCCAGGATGTACATCACCGCGCCGCCGCGGGTGATGCGGGCCGGCCTGCGCGCATCGGCGAGGTTCAGCCCTCCACCGGCGTAGCGGATGTTGTTCCGGTCGAGAAAGTCGAGGGTGTCCTCCATGCCGGCGACGCCGTAGTCCATCAGGTGGTTGTTCGCCAGGGAGACCACGTCGAGCTTGAGGTCCTTGATGCAGAGGGCCAGTTCGGGGGAGAGGCGGAAGTTGTACGCCTTGCTAACGAAAACCTGGCCCCGGTCCGTGACGGGGGTCTCCAGGTTCCCGAAGACGAAATCGTATTTGAAGAGGTCGTCCCGTATCTTTGCGAAGGGGAAGTCGACCCCGTGGACCTGCAGCTGGGTCTTGATCTCGTTCACCGGCAGAATGTCGCCGATGAAGAGAAATGAAAAGCGCGCGGGTTTTCTTCCCGTCGAGGCCTGGAATGAAAAGAGGAGGAACACGACGAGGACGGCCGCGCGAGACACTGTTATGCGCTGAAGACGGCTCATGACGATAGTGTACTGATGGGGCGCCGGGGTGTCAATAGAAAATACCTTGCCCGGGCGCGCTTACCAGGAGGAGAAAAATATCCACTTGAGATAGCGGCGGATATCCTTCATGTCCATCCCGTAGCCGAGGTAGGTGCCGTCGACCCAGATTTCAAAGTGAAGGTGGATGCCGTACATCTTGCCCTCGGCCTCTCCCGCGAGGCCCGAGTTGCCCGCGTACCCGATACGGGCTCCTTTGGATATCCGCGTTCCCTTTTTCACGAAGGGCCGGATGCTCGAGAGGTGGTTGTAGGTCGATACCACGCCGTTGCCGTGGTCGATCCAGACCTCGCGTCCGCCGAAGGAGTGGCGCATGAAGGTGCTCTTGTTCGCGCGGTGATGGGCGGCGATGCGGTTCCACTCGCCGATGTCCGGCGCCTGGTAATCGTGGTCGGCGCGGATCACCACGCCGCCGTCAATGGCGAACACGGGTGTCTTCTCGGTGACGGGAAGGGGGTCGTAGGAGCCCTCCCGGTGGTAGCGGTGAATGTCGATCCCGGCGTGGCGCCCACCCCGGTAGGTGCGGGGAGCGTTGGGGTAGCCATGGTCGCTCTCGGGGAGAAACCCGTTCCGTATGGGCAGGTGGAGCCCCTTCAGGCGCTCGTCGAAGAAGGTGACCCTGGCGCGCCCCACGTAGGCCTCGATCTCCCCGATGGCGGCATGCCCGTCGATCACCGCGTCCGGGGGAAAGTAGAGCCGGAAAACGCTGGCGTCCACGCCTCCCAGGTCGATCTCGATGCGGTCGAGCCACCGCTTTCCGAGTACCCGGCCCCGGTAGGCCGGCACCGTGACGTGATCGAACCACTTGTTGTCGTACTGGAACTGAAGGATGAAGTAGCGGATCGTGCGGTAGTTGTTCTTCCTGCCGGGGCGCACGACGATCGAGGTGATGAGCCGCTTCGACCCGAAGTCAACGGATATCCAGTGGGGCCCGGTCCCGGCGGCGGAGATCCACGAGCTCTCCTCGTCCTGGTCCATCGCCTTGAGGGAGCGATGGTTCTCGCTCTGGGCCGAATCGGCGCGGATGTAGACCTTGCGCGCCGTGTTGTGCCCGGTAACGAGGTAGTCCTCGTCCCACGACCTCTCCCGGGACGAGGCGCCGGGGGGGATTAATATGACCGCGGCGGCAAGGAGCCACAGGAGTCGCCGCCGCTTCGCCGGGCGGCATAAAAAAGCACCGCGGCCTGGTTCGGCCGCGGTGCCGGGTTTGGTATCAACGCGAAGGGTCACTTGGGAACGATCTGGAACGTGACGCGGCGCTGACGCGCGCTGGTGGCGGCGACACCCGGGATCAGTTCGGAGGAGCCGACGCCGCGGTAGGTCAACGAGGAGGACTTGATCCCCTGGCCGCCGAGGGCGTTGTACACCGCCTTGGCGCGGTCCGAGGATATCCTGAGATTGCCGGGCTTGTTCCCCTCGGGGGACTCGGGGCCGCTGGCGTCCGCATGGCCGCGTACCTCGAGGGCGTATCCGCTCGGCACCTTTTCGAGGATGTTCTTGACGATGGGAGCCGCGACCTTGGCCCACTGGGTCCACTGCTGCTGGGGCATCACCGAGCTTTTATAGGCGAAACCGCCTATCGGGTACTTGGCAAGCTGGCTGTTGGAAGCCTTGACGAACGCGGCCGCCGGCCCGGTGGCGTCTACAGAAGCGCCTGAGCAGGAGATGACGAAGAACGCCGCAACGACGACGCTGAGTACAGAAAGAGTACGAATCATGGTAAACCTCCGTTTATGATATTTCTAAAACAGGAACCCATGGGATTGATTTTGTCAAACAGAAAAAAAAAATCCCATGCCTTCGCCTTATTCACCCCGTGAAACGGGGTGTTTCACAGAAATTCAAGGATCACTTATCAATATAATTAAATATTTGACACGCGTCATCAAAAAAACAAGATTATCTTGCTGGATTGGTTCCATTCGGAAAAGCGATGGCAAGGAAAGTTATATCATCGGAGCGTGTCTCGGAAACGGTCGCGGAGCTGGTGCGCAGGGCGAGCTTCACGCTTCCCGACGGCGTTGATGAGCTCATCGGGGAGATGCTGAAGCGCGAGGCTTCCGAGGCGGGGCGGGCCGCCCTCTCGGTCCTGGCGGAGAACAGCGCGATCGCGGAGCGGGAACGGCTTCCCCTCTGCCAGGACTGCGGCGTCGCCGTCGTGTTCCTGGAGATCGGCGACGGGGTCGCCATCGAGGGCAGCCCCGTCGACGCGGTCAACCGCGGCGTGGAGGCGGCGTACCGCGCGCACTATCTCAGGAAGTCCCTGGTGGATGACCCCTTCCGGCGCCGCAACACCGGGACCAACACGCCGGCCATGATCCACGCGGAATTCGTCCCGGGGGACCGCCTGGGGATCACGGTGTATCTCAAGGGCGGGGGCTCCGAGAACCGGTCGGCCCTGAGGATGTTCAGGCCCACGGACCCGCCGGAGGACGTGATCGAGTACATCGCGGAGACCGTCATCGCCGCAGGGCCTGACCCGTGCCCGCCCCTCTTCCTGGGCGTGGGCATCGGCGGCACCGCCGACGTCGCCATGGTCAACGCCAAGAAGGCGGTGCTTCGCGGCGTGGGAACGCGGCACCCCGATCCCTTCTACGCGGACCTCGAAATGAGAATTCAAAAACGCCTCAACGACACGGGAGTGGGCCCCCTCGGCTTCGGGGGGAGCGGCACCGCGGCGGAGGTCTACATAGTCGAGGCGCCGACACATATCGCCACGCTCCCCGTGGCCCTCAACCTGAACTGCCATTCACTGCGCTACGCGGGGGCGGAGCTGTGAGCGGGGAGTGGAGAACCATCGAAACGCCCCTGACCGAGGAGATCGTCGAATCCCTCTACGCCGGGGACCACGTGCTCCTCACGGGGACCCTCTACACGGCCCGGGACCAGGCCCACAGGAGGATCGCCGAGATGACGGCGCGGGGGGAGGCGCTCCCCTTCGACCTGGCGGGGCAGGTGATCTATTACACGGGACCGAGCCCCGCGCCCCCGGGGAGGCCCATCGGATCGGCGGGGCCCACCACCTCCTCGCGCATGGACCCCTTCGCCGACGTGATGCTGCAGCTCGGGATACGGGGCATGATCGGCAAGGGGAGGCGGGTGCGCTACGTCCGCGAGATACTCTCCTGGTACCGCGCCGTCTACTTCGCCACCTACGGGGGGGCCGGGGCGTACCTCGCCATGCGGATCAGGGAGGCGGAGGTGGCGGCCTTCGAGGACCTGGGCCCCGAGGCGGTGTACCGCCTCCGGGTCGAGGAATTTCCCCTCATCGTGGCCAGCGACGCCCACGGGGGTGACCTGTATGAACCTGTCATTCAGCGGCCCTGAGGAATTCAGGGCCTTCAAGGACGAGTTGCGGCGGCGCCTCGAGGCGCGGGACCACCGGGAGATCCCCGGGTCCGACCTGCGCCGCGCCGCGGTGATGATGCTCCTCATGGACCGGGAGGGAGTGCCCCACGTGCTCCTCACCCTCCGCACGGACCGCGTGACGAGCCACAAGGGGCAGGTGGCCTTTCCCGGTGGCGCCGTGGACCCGGGGGACGGGGGCCATCTTGAGGCGGCCCTCAGGGAGACCGAGGAGGAGGTGGGAATCCCCCGGGACATGGTGGACTACATCGGCCGCTTCGACGACTACATCTCCATCGCGGGATTTCACGTGTTCTGCCACGTGGGCGCCGTGGAGTACCCCTTCCCCTGCAGGGTCAACGAGGACGAGATCGAGAGCTGCTTCACGGCCCCCCTTTCCCTCTTCTCCGAGGACCGGTGCGAGCGGATCGAGCTCTACAACTACCGGGGGGACGACTACCGTGTTTTCTTCTACCGCCACGAGGGCTACGAGATCTGGGGCCTCACGGCGCGGATCCTCACGGATTTCTGCGCCAAAGTCTGCAGTACCTAGACGTAGCGTGGTACGGGGAGAGAGCCCCTCTGTTACTGGCCAGTTCTGCTAGAAATTGAATTGATCAACGCCGTTGCCCGAAGCTCCTCCAAGTGTAGCCCATCCCGAGGTGAGGTTATTGTCGAAAAACACGAGCCTGGAATAGTCGACTGAAAAGTCGTCCATAATGGTGAGGCCGTCGTTATTTAATCCGACAAATTGAAGCGGGCCGTAAAAATAACCCGGGAGGGTGTCAGGATAAGTACTCGTAGATGTGCCGAAACTGTCGACAAGTATAAAACTGTCACCGGAAACCCTTATCTTGAGAATCAGTGAGTTCGGTGCACCGCTACTATTCGACACGTACAAATAGGGCAATTTTACCTGGATGTCCTCGGGATTGCTTAACAGGGCTGTTATCTCGGAATTGTGGAGAGAGGTGCTTACTACGGCACCGTTGCCGGAGTTTGCATCAGGGTTGTATTTAATGATAGCGTAGTCGTTCATAGGATCGTCTAATGCATAGCCGACAATGTATAGCATGCCGTCAGGTGCGGCGTCCATGGCATAAATTTCAGTGAGTTCCAAGGGGAATACGCCAAGACTTTTTTCTGTCTCATTACCGCCGGATAGATTGTTCTGAAATAAAATCGATTCATCCGAATAAAAAATCCGGTTCCGGTACCTGTCAACCGCCAGGCAGTATAGCCAGTCATAGGAAGATATTTGAAGAGGGTTCGTGTCATTGATGTTTTCAAGGCGCCAGACATAGTACATGCTCTGGTCAACCACGTATATTCTTCCCCTTGCATCGAAGTCAATGTCCATCGGTTGCGAAAAGAGGGAGATAACATGCCACCCGCTGTGAATCGAATTTTTTACAACAACGCGTGCGTTACCAATATCCGGAACGACAATCCTGGTCTCGTTGAGCCCCATAAACACGGGGACATTCACCGTGGACCCGGCGGGGCAGTTCGCCGAGGCGGTGCCGCGAAAGGAGAGGGCGGCGCTCGGGTCGCCAGGGGCCACGTAGGCGGTCACCTCGAAATTGCGGAGCGCGCCGGCCGGGACGCTCATGGAAATGTTTGAGTAGGGGGCGAAGCTCTTCTCGATGAGGGCGATGTCGGGCCCCGTGACGCGTACCGTGATGCTCGAGAAGGCGGCCGGGGCGCTCTGGGCCACGGCGTCGGGCACCAGGAGGCGGCGTATCCGCTCGATGAGGCCAGCCTGCGCATCGGGTGTCTCCGGGGGGAGGTTCAGGTTGATCACCGCCCGGGCGTATCCGAAGGGTATCCGGTGCTCCGAGTCGGAGCAGGAGAATGTCAGTACCATGCCCGCCAGGGCGATCGGAATTATGGCCAGGCGAAGCGCGCGTGTCATGGTGGTCCCTCCGGGGGAATGGTTAATGAATGGAATGTAATGCAGGTTCAGGGGATTTACAAGCTTTTTTTGGTGTGTTGGGGATAGTGTGCCGTGACGTGGGCCCGTAACCCCTCGTTACGCACGCCCGATAATCTCCACGAGCTGGTCCGCGCCGTTGACGTCGAAGGAGAAGTCCCCGCTCCTCCTGATCCGTTCCGACTGGTCGCTGAAGAGCATCGGTATCGGCTCGAAGAGGGCCTTTTTCCCGAAGAAAACCGTCTCCCACACGTTGTTGTATCCCCCGGCACAGACGATCAGGTCAAAGGCGTTGAAGTAGTCCACGGAGGGGAACAGGTCA
>CAZKPR010000080.1:0-16188 GCA_964554685.1 uncultured Leptospirales bacterium
GTCGTCCATGCGGAGATGGCACCTGCCACGAAACTGCTCCGCCAGGCCGAAGTTGAGGCAGATGGATTTCGCGTGGCCTATGTGGAGATACCCGTTCGGCTCCGGGGGAAATCGGGTCACGACACTCCCGCCGTTGACGCCGTTTTGTATGTCCCCCTCGACGATATCCTTTATAAAGTTCGTGGGGGTGCTTCGTGATGGGGTATCCATTGTGTCTTCTCCTGGTGATCTGTTCGTCCCGTCCCTCGCGCCACGTGACGGGCTGTTAAGCGCGTGCCGTTTATGTCACGCCTCGCCGCCTTTTATATACCGCGACAGGGACGTGGTGCCGTAGCGTTTCGTGGACCCCAGGGAGAACGGCGGTATCTCCCCGAACAGCCGGTTTCCGCTGAAATGCTGAACGATAACCGACCCACCGGGCACCACAAGGCCATGAAGTGCAACAGTATCAATAAGATCGCGATACGCCCGGGCGGCGGCGTCGCTTCGGTCGTAGGGCGGGTCCAGGAACACGTTATCGAACCTGAATCCGCGTCCCGCGAGATACGCCAGGGCGTTCAGGGCGGCCATGTTCAGGACAAGTGGCGGTTCATCCATGCCAAGTCCCCTGACCCATGAACTGATGAAACGATGGCGCCTGGGATCCGGCTCATTCATCACCGTGGGCCGCGCCCCGCGGCTCATCGCCTCTATCCCGATCTGTCCCGATCCTGCGAAAAGGTCGAGAAAAGACGTGCCCGGGAGCCTCTCGCCGATCATGGAGAAAAGGGCCTTCTTCACCTTCTGGGGCGTGATATCGGCATCGTCGTATTTTTTGTTGGTGAAGGGGATCACCCTTCCCCTGAGGTCACCGGCGATGATCCTTATCCCTCCCATCTCACTTCAGCGCATCATTGAGCTCGACCAGGAATTGCTCCATGTCCAGCCCGTTGCACAGGGCGATCTTTTCAATGGTTTCCAGGGGCAGTTCCTTGCACCCCGGGCAATAGAGATGGTGCTTCACAAAGACCTGGATCACGGATCCGGACATCCTGAGAGCGTCCAGGGCCTTCGTGTCTCTCGTTATCTTCATGGCGTGGATCCCATTTCTCGGTTCATGCATCCTGAAATAATGGTTTCACCTGTTGTCAAGTTAATTATAACCACGTCATATTGCCGTCATGTAATATTACCCTCAGGGAATAGGCCGCCCCGCGTAAGGAGTCCTGACCAGGTAGATCGATCCTCACCGTTACCCGAGCTCGCGCGTCATGCCTGGATTATGCCGCCCCATTTTTCCGCAACAGGCGGACCTCGATACTTCAATAGTGATATTCTCTCCGCTACTCTTTCAAGGTGAATTTTCAAATTTCAGCCGTTGTAATAATTAAAATTCAATTTTTTCAATCTGTCCATAAAATAGTTGAAAAAAATCGGGCAAAAATTGATAGTGTCACACCATACGGCATGCCGTGGGCGCCGGAGGCGCATGAATACCCCTTATTTCAGTCTGAAAGGAACCTACAATGGCGAAATGCGATGTGTGCGGCAAGACGATACAGATAGGAAACAGCGTCAGCCATTCCAACAAGAAAACCAAAAAAATCTGGCGTCCCAACATTAAGAAGGTCAGGGTGCTTGAGAACAACCGTCCCGTGAGGCGAAATATCTGCACACGGTGTCTCCGTTCAGGCAAGGTCGCCAAGGCGATTTAACAAAAGCCCGCTTCTCCATCCTTCCCTGATATATTCAAAGGCAACAATCACGTCAACGGGAATGTGAGGGGCACGTTCGCGCCTTCATTCGCGGAAAAGCCTCACATACTTCCGAGGGCATCCAGGAGCGCGCGCGCGCTCCTGGTGAGCGCGCGCCCCGTTGAGTGCACTGAGAAGAATGACCGCCGTATTTCAAGTTTCTTCACCTCGACGATATTCATCCGCTTTTGTTTCACCGCCGATTCCACGGCCCGACGTGAAACGAAAGACACCCCTATACCGGCCGCGATCGACTCCCTGATGCCCTCGATGGAAGAACACTCCATGACGACCCTGAGCGACGAGGGCACGATGCCGTGGCGCCCCAGGGCCTCTTCAGTGGTCTTCCTGGTCCCTGAACCCGGTTCCCTGACGATGAGGGGCAGTCCTGCCACGTCGGCGGTGGTGATCCTTTCGGGAAACCCGGGAGGAGCCGCCAGGACGATTTCATCATCGCAGAGGGGGGTGAAAACGAGGGAACGATGTCGGTATTCCTTACCCACGATGCCGATATCGGCCTGCCCCTCCCTCACCATCTCGACGGCCTCCCTGCTGCCGGTCACTTCAATTTTTAAAAACAACCCGGGATGACGCTTCGCGATCCCGGCAAGACGCGGCGGCAGTATATAGGCTGCCGGGATGGTGCTCGCGGCGATTACGGCGGGACCCATTGCCGACTCGCCGGCGAACTCCGAGGCCAGGAGTTCCATGTTCTTGAACAGCGCCTCGCAGAAGGACCTGAATGCCCTGCCATGCTCGGTCACGCTGATGCCGCGTGCCGTCCTGTTGATCAGCCGCACCCCGAGGGTTTTCTCAAGCTGTCCCACATGGTGGCTGATCGTCGCCTGGCCCACCTTCAGCCTTCTCGAGGCGCCGGTGAAGCTTCCCTGTTTCAGCACTTCCAGATACGACTGGATCTGTTTCGTGTCAAAATTAAATCGGTCCCGCATCATCATTCCCCCGGAATCCCTGGTGTACCGGACTTCGTCAGATCGCACCATGGCGCGGGTCGGCAGGCCTGATTACTCTTCGACATGGTGTTTCCATCCCCTGAGGTAGTACCGGTACAGCGCGGGTTTATTGAAGGTATTGATCGTCACGGCCGTTTCGGATGAATCGACGGGGAAATGGAGCGCCTGCACGAAGGTTTCCCGGTTGTAGTACCTGAGACCGTCCGGGGGCTCCTCCATCCCCTCCGGATCCACGGGATGCTCCATGGCCAGGTTGAAACCCCAGTCACCGAAGGAGGGCACGTAGACGTGATAGGGTGTGACATGTCCGAACACTTTTTTCATCGTGGCATTAATACACCAGAAGGCCTCCCTGGCGAAATAGGGCGACGTGGACTGAGTCACGAAAACGCCGCCGTTCCGGATCGAACGCCTGACAAGGGAAAAAAACTCCGCCGTGTAGAGTTTCGATATTGTTTCATCGTGGGGATCGGGGAAATCGGCGATGATCACGCCGAATTGACGCCGGTGCGATACCAGGTACCGGTACGCGTCCCCCGCCACGATGCTGACGCGGGGGTCGTTCAGGGAATCCCCGTTCAGCCTCCGGAGCGAGGAATTTTTCCTCGCAAGGTCGAGCATCGCCGGGTCGAGTTCCACGAGGGTCACGGCGGCGTTGGGCCATTTGAGCACCTCCCTCACGGCAAGGCCGTCGCCGCCGCCGAGTACCAGGACCCCCGAATCGCCGCTCCGGTTAAGGAGAAGGGCCGGCGCGACCAGCATCTCGTGGTAGCGGTATTCGTCTACGGAGGAAAACTGGAGTGACCCGTCAAGGTAGAGACGAAAATCGGCGTCGCTCCTGGTAAGCACGATGTCCTGGAACTGTGATCGCTTGGTGAACACGATGTCGTCGTAATAAATGCGCTTCTGGATGATGGCGTTGATCCGGTCCGAGGAAGCCGCCATGAATGCCAGGAGTAAAAGGAGGATGATCGGCAGGACGATGTCACCCCTCCGCTTCCCGTCATACTCGAACCTGGCGATGATGACCAGTGCCACGGATATGTTGAGGGCGCCGACGAGAATGCTGGTGATCAGCCTTCCGAGGAGGGGGAAGAGAAGGAGGGGGAAGAGAAGCGAGCCCGCCAGACCGCCGATATAGTCGAGGGTGAGCACGTTCGAGAGGATATCCTTCAGGGCGCCGTATTTCCGCATGATGCGCATCATGAGCGGGATCTCCATTCCCACCATCGCGCCGATCAGGATGAGAAAGAATATATGCAGCAGGTAAAAGGTCGCGGAGAAAGAGAACATGTAGCTCAGGAACAGCACGGAAAGTCCACCGGTGAACCCGAGGGCGACCTCGATGGCCACGAAATTCCTGAGAAGGTTCTTCGTGAGGTACCGGGAGAGGTAGGAACCGAGGCCCATCGAGCTGAGGAAGAAGCCGATGGTGATCGAATACTGCTGTACCGGGTTCCCCAGGAGATAGGTCGCCAGGGACGCCAGGACCAGCTCGTAGATGATCCCGCACGTCGAAAGAAAAAAAACAGAGAATAACAGGATTCTCTGCTCGGCCGGCGCGAAGTCCCGTTTCACCGGCATCCGCTTATTCTTTTTTCAACTCGGTTACCGCCCCCGTGTTCCCCTGGATCTTCTTCACCAGGTAATCTCCCCCCGGCGAGGACAGGACGCCGGCGACGATGATCGCGATGCCGATGATAATGGCGCCCATGACAATGCCGAGTGAAACGTTCTGGTCATCCTCTATCTCCTTTTTCACGGAGAACGGCGCGACAAGGCAGACGAGGAATATGCCGATGCCCATCATCAGGATCCCCACAAGGCAGTAAATCACCGTATCAAGAATTCCCTTCGCGTATGCTGACCAATCCATGCTGGCACGACCTCCTTGCGTTGAATGCGTTCTGCGATTGCGCCCGCCCGGGACGGGCGAACTCCTCTCCCGGCGTACACCTTCCGGCCATGCCGAGCTCCCTCACCGGGGCTATTTGCCTCCCCGTATTCCTCCCGAACCAGGACGTCCGTAATAGTATCCGGGACGTATCGACTTCCGCTTCTCTTTCTGTTTCGATATATACTTCTCGCCGGCCCGGGAATACCCGATATTGTATGCCGTCAGGGCAAAGGACCCCCCGAGGAGCAGCGAAATAATGATGAGTGTCCTCAGCATAGTATCCCTTCCCGCCCTATGACATCCGGTAGGGCATCTTGTTATATGTGCGCGAAAGCGTCCTGTTCACGAGGGCAAGAACGGCAAAAACGATCATGGCGATTATGAAATAGCGGTAGCTCTTCACCATCTCGAACGCGACCTCCACGGAGGAAACAAGGCGCGGCTTCTGGCTCGCAAGCTCGAGGTAGGCGTAATAGGTGCCGGCCTTTTCAAGGAGAAAATCATCCTCCGCCGTGACATCGCTCTCGTGCCAGTAACCGTCATCGTATCCCTCCTCGTCCCAGAAATCGCCGCTCAGGGTATAGCACTCGAGGGGGTCCGCGTACGCATCCACCTCGTCGAAAAGCCCCGCCAGTCCCGCCCGCGTGAAGGGCGGGGCCAGCCGCCTGATGAGCCGCTCCTCCGGCACCAGGAGGAGACGAAAGGACTGCCATTCCAGGTTGAAGTTCTGAACCGATCGATTTATCGAAACCCGGGCGCCGTAGAGCCTGTTTCCCTCGTTGAGCGAGAAGGGTCCGTACACGACCTCGCTGCGGTACATCCTTTCGGAGCCCTCCACCACCGGGACATTCTCGCTCACCACCACCCTGTTCTTCATGGCCCCTTCAACGGGCGAGGTGGAAAAACAGCCCCCGGCGGCAAGGACCAGCGCGACGATTGCGGCGACGGTGTAGACCACGGCCTTTCGGGTGTATCCCTTCCTCGCCATGACCGTGGCGCGGTACAATTCCCTGTCCTCTTCGCTCCCGAAGGCCTCGACGATATCCCGGAAGGGGATCTCTTCGCCCCGCGTGACCGAAACCTCGCCCTCGGATTGCTCGATCGAGTACTTGACGCCATCCTTCTTGAATTCGTACATGGTCGCGGGCTCGCCGATCTCAGGCTTCCAGGGCAATTCCCCCTCGGCGTAGACGATGCGCCCGGTGAAGCCCCCGTCCCTGGATATCCTTCTTCCCTCGAAGAGGATGCCGCCGGGGTCCGATTCAAGATCGATCGAGTGCGGGGTGTACTCCCGGAAAAAATGCACCCTCCCCTCTTCCATGACGATGTAATGATGGCCCCCGTCAGACGAAACGGCAAACCACTCGTCCCATGTGGCCTTGTCCCACTCTTCCTCTTCCTGGTAGCGGATCCTGCCGATGATCTCGTACTCGACGCCCTTCACGGTCCCCCGGGCGCCGAGCTTGAAGAGGGTCACATCCTTGTCGTAGGTAAGGTCGTCGGCAAAAAACCGGTAGTACTCGGGGGTTGACCTGTCATACTCGGCTCCGCAGGCGGCGCAGCGCGCCAGGGGCACGCGGACGTTCTCCTCGTCCTCGTCGTCGTACTCCGTCCGGTAACTCTTCACCAGGTCGCCGCCGCAGGCGGTGCACTTGATTGCCTTGAGTTCTGGTGTTTCGGAACCCATGGATCCTCCGGATTCTTTTGTCCCGTCCGTCCTCGAAGGAAGCTCCCTCCCTCCTGATTGGACCGTCCGGTACGGATGCGACGTGTTGTTATGACGGATGGTTGTTCGTCATTGAACGACGATATCCCTCTTCATGATCGGCCTCCCGATGAACATCTCGATCTCGTCATCGGTCGCCTCTATCGAAACCTTTTTCCCGTCGGCAATGCCGTCCATGTACGCAACCTTCGTCCCCGGCTTCGCGTAGAAAAGGAGCTCGCCCTCCGCCCCCGCCACCTCCGCGACGCCCTTCTCCTTCACCATGACCCGCATGCCTCCGACCTCCACGTTCTCTCCCGCCCGAAGGCCGCGGATGTCGGGGATTCCCACATCCTCAACGCTCTCAAGGTAAAGGGAATAAGTCCCCTCGTCCTCGGCGAGCCAGGCCGGGGATCCGTCGTAGTCGAGGAACCATTCATCGAAATGACCGCCGGGATATGAATAGCGCATCCTCCCCATGGCGGTGAAGGGCTTCCCCAGGATGGTGCCCGTGGAACCCACGGAGAAGATGGACGGGAACTCCGCCAGCTTCGGATGCGCGGAAGATGGGTCGAAACCGTCTCCGGTAACCCGGAGGTGGCTGCCGCAGTAGGCGCAGACAAGGACCCTGCTGAACCTGTTCTTTACCTCCACGGGAGCGCCGCAGGAGGGACATTTCGACGCGGACATCCCTGCGCTTCTCCTATGACTGGGCGGCGCCGCACTCGGGGCAGAATTTCGCCCCCGCCTGGAGCTTGGCCCCGCACTTCACGCAGGCCGAGCCCTCCAGGTTCGCCCCGCACTCGGGGCAGAACTTGGCACCGGCGGCTATCTTCGCCTTGCACTTGGGACACGCGACGGCGGCGATCATCTCCTTGCCGCAGGATGAACAGAATTTGGCCCCGGCGGTATTCGGCGTGTTGCATGACGGGCACACGATCTGCGCAGTACCCGTGGCGCTTCCCATTGCCTGCCCCATCATCTGGGACATCTGGTTTCCCATGCCAAAGCCCATGCCGGCGCCCATGGCGCCTCCCGCCATGCCGTCGCTGCCCGCGGCCTTCTCCATGGTATCGAAGGTGCGCCGCATCTTGTAATCCTCCTGGCCCATGATCCCGATCTCGGCCTTGTCCGCCAGGGCCTTTTTGAGCCGCTTGACCGACTCGTCCTCCTGGGGAACGTTGATCGATTCGATGGCGAACCGCACGAGCTCGAGGCCGAAGCTGGCGAAATCGTCCATTATCTTCGCCTTGCCGGAAACGGCCATCTCGTCGTAATGGGCGGGAAGCTTCAATATAGTGACGTTTTCCTTGAGCATGAACTCCGCGATGAGGTCCTGGAGCTTCTGGAGGATGATCTGGTCGCGGAGGGTGGCCTCCACGGCCTCGGTGGTGTAGGCCTGCCAGGTGCCGTTCTGCATGGGGTGTAATTCCTTGTTGTCAATGTTACGGTTTGTTAAATTTCCAAAGGCCCTTATGGGGACAGCGATGTTGTAGACCGGGTCCTGGAGATCCAGGGGCACCTTGGTCCCCCACTTGAGATTCGGGATCTCCGTCTTGTTGAGGAAATAGACCTCGGCCGGGAAGGGCGACTTCCCGCCAAAGGGAAGGTTCACGAGCTTTTCAAGAATGGGAATGTTTCCCGTCTTGAGGGTGTGACGACCAGGGCCGAAGCTGTCCAGTGCCTGTCCCTCCCTGAAGAAGACCGCTTCCTGGTGCTCCATCACTATAAGCTGAGCACCTATGGATATGGCCCCTTCGGGGAAACGGTGGAGGATCTCCCCCTTCTTGTTTTTCCATTCAACGACGTCGAGCAATGCCATTTAGAGTACCTCCAGCAGGACATGTTTTCTCTCTTCGAGGTTTGTATCGAAGCCAGACAGCTGGGTCACCGCCCTGTCGATCGCCGGGCCCAGTTCCCCCGGAGCCGCGGTCCCCACGGCGGCGACGCTCTTTGCAAGCTCGTCGAGGGAGGATAGAAGCCTCCAGTCATACTCGAGAAGACGGTTCTTGTCCTCTTCCGAAATGGCCGCGCCGGCAAGGGACGGCGCTCCGCCGAAATCGGAATGGAGACATTTCTTGATAATTGTCTCCATTTTGACGTTCAGGCTATCCAGGTCGCCGTGATGGCCGCGTTCACCCTTTTTTTCCAGCGCGGTAAGGGCGGAATTGACCGTGCCCTTGAAGCCGCGGATCCGATCGGCAAGAAGATTCCTGATGATCCTGTCCGCCTCGTGGATCTCCGCCTTCTCCACGTAACCCGTGAATCCGGGCACCATCGCGGTGATCCGGTCGACGAGGTCCCTGTTCTGCTGGATTTTTTTCTTAAGATTATCGAGGTTTGGTTGCATAGGCCCTACCGCCATTCAGTGATGTTGTTTGATAATTGCGTGACTTATTGAAATTAGTCAACAATTATTATTTCGACACGGCGTGCTCCGAACATGGCGCCGGTCACTCGCGGGAAAGCTCTCCCTGGATAATTTCAAGCAGCTCGAGGTACTCCTTCCTGGCCTCCAGGAATTCCATTATCAACCCGTTCTTCGCCACGGCGTACGCCATCTCATCGTGGGCCTCCATTTCGAAGCCCTCGATGATATCGCCGGCCTCCCTTCTTCTGCGCATTTCACCTTCGAGGGATGAATACTTTTCCAGGAGTGCCAGTGATTCGGGCTCGGCCCGGAGCCGCTCGGAAGCCCCGAGGAACCGCCGCCCCGGGGCGGTCTCCCTGATCAACCTGCCCAATTCACCGGCAAGTTCGAGAATCTCCTCCATGCGCGCCTCCTTCTCGGCCATTCAGGATACACGCGGCGAAGCCACAGATCAAGACAATTTTTCACCATGCGGTCATTCACGATTCTATTTGACAATTTCCATGCGTTTTTATACGCTACCAGACTGCGTCGCCTGATCGAGGGGAAACCCGCGGCGGCGCGTTTTCCAATCAGCGAACGCGAGAGGTGCAGAGCCATGGCGGATCCGAAAGAGCTGGTCGAGGACGAGAATAAGATCGATACGGTCATCGCCGACGATATTTCGTTCAGGGGCAGCCTGAAATTCAAGAATTCCCTCAAGATCAAGGGGGCTTTCGAGGGCAAGATCGAAACCGAGGGCCAGCTTATCGTCGGCCGGGAGGCGAAGGTGAGCGCCGAGATCCGCGCCTCCGAAGTCACCCTGAGCGGCATATTCAACGGGAAGATCAAGGCGACGAAAAAAATCGAGCTGCTGAAAAAATCGAAAACCAACGGCGACCTCATCGCGCCAGACGTCAGCATCGAGCCGGGTTCGCTCTTCAACGGCACCTGCATCATGGATGAAAAGAGCTGATACCCCGGTCGTCGATCTCTGCAAAATAAAAAACGCGCGGCGTGTTACGCCGCGCGTTTTTTTACTCGGTTCAGCCTCTCCCGGTCTAGAGCTTTTCCTTCATTGCCGGGATAACTTCGAAAAGATCGCCCACGATCCCGTAGGTCGCGATATTGAAAATCGGTGCCTCGGGGTCCTTGTTGATCGCGACAATGCATTTCGAGCCCTTCATCCCCGCCACGTGCTGGATGGCGCCGGAAATACCCGCGGCGATGTAAAGGTCGGGACCGACGGTCTTCCCGGACTGCCCCACCTGCCTGGCGGGATCGGTCCAGCCGGAGTCGACCACGGGCCTGGAGGCCGCGTACTCGGCGCCCATCTTCTGGGCGAGGCCCACGATGATGTCCTTGTACTTGTCGGCGTCCTTGCAGCCGCGTCCGCCGGCCACGATGAGCTTGGCCTGGGAGATGTCGACGGCGCCGGCCATGGTTTCGATGATCCCCTTCGACTTGGTCCGCACGTCGCCGATGGAAACGCTCACTGCGGTCACGGTGCCCGCGCCGCCCTCCGCCTCCATGTCATAGGCGCCTTTCTCAAAGGTGGCGACGAACTTGTCGGTGTTGACCTTCTTCTCTTCCTGTATCTTGCCGTTATAGGTGTTACGGGTGAAAATCACGCTTCCCCCCTCGACGCGCGCCTTGTTGCAGTTGGACACGATGCCCGCGTCGATGGCCATGGCGACCTTGGCGGCGTAGTCAACGCCGTCATATGAGTGGGCGATGAGAACGCCCTTCACGTCCTGAGACTCAACGACGCCCTTGATCGCCTGGGTGAATCCGTCGGCGGTGTAGGTCTCGAGCTTCGCGTCAGCCACTGCGAAGACCAGGGGAATATATTTCGCGACTTCCTTTGCGAGGGTGTCATCCTTCGCGCATATCGCCGCGGCGGGCTCGGCGCCCATCTCGGCGGCAATCGCCTTCGCCGCCTTGCAGAGCTCGCGGGAGGCGTCGGTAAGTTTTCCGTTTCTGTGCTCGGCTATCGCTAAAATCTTTGCCATTGTTCGGCCCTCCTTATATCACCTTCGCTTCATTTTTCAGTTTTTCGACCAGCTTGGCCGCGGCCGTGGCTGCGTCACCCTCGATGATCTCGGCCTTGTGCTCCGATACGGGGAAGAACATCTTGATGAAATCGGTCTTCGATTTCGCGGAAACTCCCAGGTCGGCGGCCTTTTTCACGTCGAGGCGCTTCTTCTTCGCCTTCATGATGCCGGGGAGGGTCGGGTAGCGGGGTTCGTTGATACCGGACTGGACGGTGAGCACGGCCGGTGCGGTCATTTCGAGGACCTCGTTCAGGCCGCCCTCGAGCTCGCGGTTGACGGTGAGATTTTTATCCGCCACTTCAAGCTTCTTGACGTTGGAGCAGTGGGGCCACCCCATCAGGTCGGCGAGGATAATGCCGGTTACCGCGGACTGGTCGTCCTCCGCCTGGACACCGGTGAACACCAGGTCGACGTCGCCGATGGTCTCGATCGCCTTCTGAAGGGTCGACGCCACGACGAAATTATCCCCCGCTTCCACTTCCGGGTCGGATACGTGGATTCCCCAGTCCGCGCCCATGGCGAAGGCCTGGCGGATATCCTTGGCGGACCGGTCGGGCCCGCAGGTGACGATAATCACTTCGCCGCCGAATTTTTCCTTCAGCTGCAGCGCCGCCTCGACGGCATAGTTGTCGAAATCATTGATTTTGAACGCGATCTGAGATTCATCGATTTTCTTGTCATCAACGATTTTGAACTTGGATTCCATGTCAGGAACCTGTTTTAAACAGACAGCAATCTTCATCTCCTTTCTCCCTCACTTGAATTTTTACGATGATACTCGCTGCGGAACCGTCGCGGACCTCTTCCCCGTCATCACGACTCGGAGACGTCACGGGAGGCGGTCGTTTCCACAGCCTCTCGAGATAACACTGGCGGGATCCATCACGCATTACCGCGCTCATGACCCCAAATGGATTCGCTGCTCATTATATGTACAAATCAGAATTTTAATATATAGTATGTAAATTCTAATGCTGTTATAGTACCCATAACAGAGCAACGTGTGAGTTCAGCGTGCACATTCTTTAAAACATGCCTGTAATTGTCAATATTAATAGAAACCGTACATATATTTTTTCTTCGGGCGGCGGCGCTGGCACGCCTTGTTCACGATGCCGGCCATCCTTTATCCATTCATGCATGGAGAAGCTCCCGTATCCTTCCCGCCAGGTCCTTCCTGGGAACCGCAATGGGGTCCCCGCCCCTTCGGACCTTGACCTCGGCCTCGCCGGTACGGAAGTAGTTTTTCCCGATGGTGACGCGCACGGGAATGCCGATGAGGTCCGCGTCGGCGAACTTTATCCCCGGGCTCGCCTTTCGGTCGTCGTAGAGCACGTCAAGCCCCTCACCGCGAAGCGCTTCGTATATGTCCCCGGTTTCCTTCAATTCGTCCTCGCTCTTTCCCAGCCCCACGAGATGCACGTCAAAGGGCGCCAGGGACGGTGGCCACATGATGCCCTTCTCGTCATGGTGCTGCTCCACGACGGCCGCCATGGTCCTGTTCACTCCGATGCCGTAGCACCCCATGATCGGAACCACCTCCTCCCCCCGCTCGTTCAGCACGGAGACGCCCATGGACTTCGTGTACTTGTAGCCGAGCTTGAATATATGGCCCACCTCGATGCCCTTCTTCGCGTAGAGGGCCCCGCCGCACCGGGGACACGCGTCGCCCTCCTCGGCGCAGGTGATGTCGCCCTCCTCGCGGATGGAAAAATCCCGTCCCGGGTTCACCCCCTCGTAGTGGATATCCTTCGCGTTGGCGCCGGTGATCGTGTTGACCGCACCCCTCACCGCGCTATCGCAGATGACGCGGATGTCACGCTTTGTCACCGGTCCGGCGAAACCGACGGGGGCGCCGGTGACCTCCTCGACCACGGCGTCGGGGGCGAGCTCGAGGGCCGAGGCGCCGGCTGCGCGGGCCAGCTTGGGCTCATTGATCTCCCGGTCGCCGGTCACCACGGCCATGACCGGCTTCCCGTCGGCAAGGTAGACGATGCTTTTCAGGAAACGTTCCGCGGAAACGCCGAAGAAGGCCGTGAGGTCATCGATCGTTTTGACGTCGGGGGTCGCCTTCTCCATGAGGGGTTTCGGTGTTCCCGCTTCAGCGGGTGCGGGACGACGATACTCGGCCTTTTCCCTGTTGGCCCGATACCCGCAGGCGTCGCAGAGGAGGAGGGTCTCCTCCCCCACCTCCGATGCGACCATGAATTCCTCCGAGTCGCTCCCCCCCATGGCGCCGGTATCGGCCTGGACGGGGATCGTTTCGAGGCCGCACCGCTCGAAGATACGCCGGTAGGCCGCGCGCATCGACTGGTAGGAAGCGTCGAGACCCGCCTCGTCCATGTCGAAGGAATAGGCGTCCTTCATGATGAATTCCTTGCTCCTGATGACGCCGAACCGGGGCCGGATCTCGTCGCGGAACTTGGTGTTGATCTGGTAGGCGTTCAGGGGTAGATCGCGGTACGAGGAGACCAGGCCGCGCACCGCGGCGGTGAAGGCCTCTTCGTGGGTCGGGGCCAGGGCGTACTCCAGTCCGTTCCTGTCCCTGATCCTGAACATCTCGGGCCCCATGGTATCCCACCGCCCCGACTCTTTCCAGAGATCCGCGGCGGTCATTTCCGGCATCAGGAACTCATGGGCCCCGGCCCTGTCCATCTCATCGCGCACGATGGCGATGATCTTCCGGAGGACGCGCCACCCGAGGGGCAGGTATATGTACATCCCCGCCGATTCCCTGCGTATCAGCGCGGCGCGTGTCATGAGCCGATGACTCAGGACCACGGCGTCAGAGGGATCTTCCTTTAACGTGGGAATGACGTATCGGGACAGTTTCATCGCGCCACCTGCATGCATGATCGATTATAATGACTGGAAACGCCTTCGCGAATCGAGTGACCCGCGCGGCGCTCATTTCATGATTCGTACAGGGGGAAGGCGTGTCAATACTTTTTGATGACGGGATGCATCATGCCCCTTTATCCCACGGGGAGCTGTTCCCCGCCATGCCGTATTTTCCTGGTTAACCGCGCGTTACCCGCGTCATTCCGTTCCGCCGCAGTTCCCGGCGGGAGCGTCACCCACGCAGGGCCCGATATAGATTATACCGAGGAACTTCTCGGTGTTCCTTTCGACCACGCCGGGAAGCCCGCCCAGTGTCGTTTTCACGAGGCGGCCCTCCCGGGCATAGCCCGCCCTGTAGGCGATCGCCGCCGGCGTGTCTTCGTGATAATACTTTTTAAGCACGGGCATGATCCGTTCGATCTCGTGGAGACCCACGAAGATCGCCACGGTATCCCCGTGGGCCGCCGTCGCCGCCAGGAGGGGCTCATTGGATAGTATTCCGTCTGGCACGGTGATGACGGCGGAGCCGTTGTAGGCGATATTCCTGCCAATCATCGCGTTCCCGGCGTTGAAGGCGCTTACGCCGGGGACAACGCGTATCGCGGTGTTGCCGATCGCCCCGGGGAGCCAGTAGGTCCAGCTTCCGTAAATGGTGGGATCGCCGTAGTCAAGGATTGCCACGACCCTCCCGGCATGGAGCTCCCTCGTCAGCACCTCTTTGTTCCTCTTCCTGTTCTCCGCCATCCGTTTTTTCGCTTCATCGGCGCTCAGGCGCGGATTGGTTTTCATGATGTAAAACAACTGGGACGTAAGGGGATCATACAGAACCGGCTTCCCCGCCATGTAATGGGCAAAACGTTCGGCGATGTCCTTCGTGGCGATGAAACAATCTGCCTTCGCCATGGCCGAGATTGCGGCAAGGGTGACCTGCGCGGTGTCGCCGGGACCGACGCCTATCACCAGGAGCGTCCCCTCCCGGCGCGCGGGCACCGCCTCGATGATCTCAATGGTTTTCAGCTGCTTGACCCATCGGTCGGCTGACGAATCACCGGGAAAAATCACGTTAAATGCGCCCTCGCGCCCCAGGGGCCTGCCCTCCAGGCGGTCGGCAACCATGATCGACCCTCCCCTGGCTCCGAGGGTGAGTTCCCCCGCCGAAAGGGCGCTCCGGTAGCCGTCTGAGGCGGTAAGGTATATGATGGCATTCTCTCCCGGGGCGAAACCGTTTTTTTCAAGCACCCCGGCGAGGGACATGCCGGAATACTTCTTCAGGCCGTGGAACCCTTTTCCGTCCCCCACCTGGCGCGCCTCGATCTCAACGCGCGCCCCGCCCTCGAGGGACGCGACCTCCCTGGTTCGTTTTCCGTCCGTTATGGTGAACGACCGGGGGGAATCTCCCTTCCCTCTCCGGGGTCCCGGGGTGATTTCCACGACCTCCACGGATCTCACCCCTTCAAGGGCCCGCGAATCCCGGGCATCCCCCGGTATCACGAGGCGGGGCATCACGGGCCGGCGATCCATCGGTGCCCGCCATTTTTTTTCCTCCCCCCCCGTGTGGCAGCTTCCGCAATCCTTCATCGGCATCGCGGCCCTGGCCTCCTGGGCGATAATGAATTCCGAATAGCCCCCATACATCACCTCGCCCCACGAAAAAACAGAAACGCCCCTCTTTCCGTCCCTGATCACCACCGCAAGGTCGATGGGCTTCGAATAGCCGTCCCCGTCCTTGGATATCCTCGCGTGATCCAGCAGGGTTTTCAGCGATACGCCGGAATAGTCGAAGACGCCATGGAATTCCCCCGATCGACCGATCTCGCAGTACCGGGCGCGGACGGCATTAAAATCGCGAAGGTCCCCGGAGCTGTACACCGCGGGCCGCTTCACGAGTCCCGACACGGTCAGATGATACTCTTCCTCTCCCGCGCGAAGAGCGGTCACCAGGCAGAGGCCCGCGAGAATCGGCAGGTACATATATGATGCGTATTTCATCATTTGTATCTCCTTCGATAAAGTATTTCACTATTCCATACAGGGTGCGCGGCAATTGGGTCGGGCTGATTCCTGAACGATATAAACCCAATGTCCAATTACTTGCTTTTCCAGATAGCGGCAATTCGATTGAAACATTCTTTCCTGATTATTGCCAACAATAATAGCGCCGGGAGTTAAGTTTCCACCACGACATGCCCGGGGCTTAAACAGCATCCATACAAGGTGTTGTACGTGAGATTCAGTCGGTGGATTAATCAATGAAAAAATGGAATATACGGACTTTTTACAACATTTTATTACCATTAATCCAGATTTTGGGTTGATTTTAATTGTACTCTTATCACTATTGGATATAGAAGTGATCAGGTATTGTTGCCTGATATAATGAAAGAACTGTAACAACCGCCAAGGAGGCTCAGGCAGGTTCCTCGCTCGTAGAGATTCCCTCGATGAGCGGGTCGGGCACCGCTGATAAGCACACCACATGGAGTTCGCTATGAAAAGGTACGGGTTCGTTTTACTGCTCATGTCATCATCAATCCTATCATGCCAGCTCGATCCCTGGGTCGTGACCAACAGTCCCACAGACAAGGTCGCTGTCACCAAGGTCACCAAATTCGCGACGATGGATGACGTTGTTACGCC
>CAZKPR010000081.1:0-13504 GCA_964554685.1 uncultured Leptospirales bacterium
GTCGGTGATGTGAGGCTCGGCAGTATTGCCACGACGTTCTCAAGCTGAGACTCCGGCACGTTCATCTTCAGGCCCACCATCTTCTCCGCGTTGAGAGCTCCCTGCAAGAGCCTGGATATCTGGAGGATCTTTGCGTTTTTCCAGGAATCTTCATAGCTATTCCTGTTCGCCACAAGCTTGGTGTTCGTCTCAAGCAGGGTATCGATTATCTTCAATCCATGGGCTCGTATGGTCGAACCGGTTTCGGTGACCTCGACAATGGCATCGACGAGACCCTCCACCACCTTCGCTTCCGTCGCTCCCCATGAGAACTCCACATGGACGGCTATGTTTCGTTCCGAAAAGTATTTCTTGGTATAGTTCACCAGTTCCGTGGAAATTGTTTTTCCGGCGCAATCCTTCAGCGATCGAATATCCGAATCCTCCGGCACAGCCAGTACCCACCGCGCGGGTCTTGTGCTCACCTTTGAATACACCAGGTCAGAAATAATCCGCACATCAGCCTCGTTTTCGAGTATCCAGTCAAGTCCCGTGAGGCCAAGATCGAGAACGCCGCTTTCTATGTACCTGGCCATCTCCTGTGCCCGAACAAGGGAGCAGGATATCTCCACGTCGTCAATAACGGGAAAATAGTTGCGAGAGGACACGGAGATCTTCCACCCCGCTTTTTCGAACAAATCGATTGTCGCGTTTTCCAGGCTTCCCTTGGGTATTCCCAGCTTCAACATGTGTTTCATCATTATTCTCCGTATACTTCTTTCGGATCAAAGATGCGGACCCCGTCTACCTTGAGCGTCCCGTCTCGAAGCACTCGAAAAAAACAGCTGCGGTATCCCTCATGGCAGGCTGCGTCGCCTATCTGGTTCACCTTTATCAATACCGCGTCATTGTCGCAGTCAACTCGTATCTCGCGAACCTCCTGCACGTTGCCCGAAGACTCTCCCTTCTTCCATATCCTCTTTTTCGACCTGCTCCAGTAATGCACGATACCAGATTTGAGGGTCAGATCCCAGGCCTCCCCGTTCATGTAGGCGATCATCAGCACCTCGTTTGTCCTGCAATCCTGAGCTATGACGGGGACAAGACCGCCGCTCTTTTCGAAATCAATCAGTTCCATGAGCATCACCCGGTGTTTGAGATGTGACAATATTTTTTCAGGTCGATAATTTTACAATAACATTTCTTCCCTTATCCCTTTCCACGCCAGGACAGATGATGACTCTCCCCCTCCCCGCTCATTCATCGCTCCATGGCAGCAGATCCTCGGTGTTCATCTCCCGATCACCGTCATTTGGATGTATTCGTTTCCCGAAGGTATAGACGAATAATTTCTCTTCGGTGTTCCGCAGGCACGCATCATCGATCGCCCTGACCCTGTTGATGGCCTTCGAGGGAGACTCTCCTGCGCGTACATTATAGCACGCGACGAGAAGCGGGGCAAGGCTTCTGCCGTAGGAGAGCACGAGACAGCTTTCCGAGGTGAATTTTCCGACTATCTCATCCAGGACCTTTACCATGCCCGTGAACAGGGATTCCTCCGCCAGGGAGAGGTGAATATTCCTCACTCGCATCCCCAGGGATTCAAGCATTCCCACCAGGGAGAGGTATTTATCCGCATCGACGTCCTCGGAGGAAATCATGAAAACAGTCCCCACTCCATATTCGGCTATTCGAGTCTTCAACGCATCGAGAAAGCGGTCGTTTTCCCCCGCGGCTTCCGGGTAATATCGTTCCCAGAAAAGCCTTCTTCGCATGTGCTGTCGCAGATCATCCATTATGGCATATATTTCGCTCGAAAATATGTCATCATTCTACCAATTCCCGCCGATCTCAACAACATTTTTTTGGTCCTCCAACTCCACATCGCGAACCATTTTGTTACTCCACGGCGCATCTCCCTTCCCGGCAAATCAAGGGCCATCAATTTTTTATCTCTTGACTATTTATACGCCGGTATTAATAAATCCCCTTGCGAAAGCGGCACATTGACAATGCGACGGTCAGAGACGATTCAGACTGACCATTACGTCCGGCGGATGATGATGATTCACGCTTCACCCGCATGCAAGTACACCGCGAGGTATCCGAAAATGTGTGGAATTGTGGGCTACGTCGGCGCGAAAAGCGCCGTTGAAGTGATCCTCAACGGTCTCAAGCGCCTGGAATACCGAGGATATGATTCTGCCGGCGTCGCCCTGGTGGGGGATGAGCTGTATATTCGCAAAAAGAGCGGAAAGCTATCCGTACTTGAAAAGACCCTTGCGGGTGAGGATCCCTCTACATTATTGCGCTACCGCACGGGTATCGGGCATACCCGCTGGGCGACCCACGGATCACCGTCTGACCTGAACGCGCATCCCCATACCGACTGTCACGAACGGATCGCCCTGGTCCATAACGGCATCATTGAAAACTTCACGGCAATCAAGACCATGCTGCTCCGGAAAGGTCACACGCTCAGGAGTGAAACCGACACCGAGGTCATCGCCCACCTGATCGAGTATTATTATGAAGGAACAGGGGATCTTTTGCATGCCGTGATGAAAGCCGTATCGAAACTCGAAGGCACGTACGGTCTTCTCATCGTGTCGAAGCTTGAACCGGGAAGGATCATCGCCGCTCGAAACGGCAGTCCCCTTCTCATCGGCGTTGGTGATAAAGAGATGATAATCGCATCGGACGCCAGCGCAGTCGTCGAACATACCTGCAGCGTCATTTATCTCGAGGACCGGGAAATCGCAGACATCACGATCGAAGGCTTTACCACCTACGACCTTAACTTGAATTCAATCGAAAAAGAGGCGGAGGATATCGATTGGGACATCACCTCGATCGAAAAAATGGGCTACGAGCATTTCATGCTGAAGGAGATATTCGAACAGCCCGAGACAATTCACAACGCCTTCCGGGGACGCGCCGTTCGTGACACGGGCCTCATCCGACTCGACGGGCTGCGCCTCACCGATGAGGAATTCGGCGATATCAAGCGGGTTATCTTCATCGCCTGCGGCACCTCGTGGCACGCCGGGCTCATCGGCGAGTACCTCATCGAGGAATACGCGCGGATACCCGTTGAAGTTGAATACGCATCCGAATTCCGTTACAGGAAGCCCGTATTGTCTCGCGGTGACCTCATCATCGTAATCAGCCAGTCCGGCGAAACTGCCGACACGCTTGCCGCGTTGCGCGAGGCCAAATCAAAGGGACTCAAGGTCCTCGGGATCACCAATGTCGTGGGAAGCACAATAGCCCGTGAAAGCGACGGCGGCGTGTACATCCACGCGGGCCCCGAGATCGGCGTGGCGTCCACGAAGGCCTTTACGTCCCAGGTCACCGTGCTCATACTCCTTACCCTACTCCTCGCGCGGCGAAGGGACATGAACACCGAAGAAGCGAGGGTGTGCGTCGAGCAGCTACACGAAATTCCTTCAATGATCGCGAAGCTTCTCGATTCGAGCGCCCACATCAGGTCCATCGCTGAAACCTACAAGGACAACCACAATTTTCTCTACCTTGGGCGCGGGGTGAATTTCCCCGTCGCCCTGGAGGGCGCCCTCAAGCTGAAGGAAATATCCTACATACACGCAGAGGGTTATCCCGCGGCGGAGATGAAACACGGCCCCATCGCGCTCATAGACGAGAACATGCCCGTTGTCTTCATCGCCCCCAGGGACATTATCTATGATAAAATTATCAGCAACATGGAGGAGGTCAAGGCACGGGGCGGTCGCATCATTGTCATTGCCACGGAAGGAGACGAAAGCATCCGGCGGTACTCGGACCACGTGATTTACGTGCCCGAAGTAATGAAACTATTCTCGCCCCTCCTTACCGTGATACCCCTCCAGCTCCTGGCCTATCATATCGCCGTGCTGCGCGGGTGTGACGTCGACCAGCCCCGCAATCTCGCCAAGAGCGTCACGGTGGAGTGACCCGGGCGCATTGCATAACGAGACGCCTTGCATGGTAACGAAAACCGACATCCTATCCCTTCGCTCCTTTGAGATCAGTTCAATACGGCCGCCCACCGAGAACTCGAGCCTTACCTTCCGCCTCACGAGGAACTGCTACTGGAACAGGTGCCGGTTCTGCCCCGTCTACAAGACCGGCTCGGCCTTCACCAGGAGAAGCATTGACGAGATCAAGGAAGACATCGCAAGGGCGCGCGCCATAGACGATTTCATGTTCGAGAGCGGCATTGGATATCCGGTCTACTCAGAAGCTGATTTCAGAAGGGTGCCGTCCCTGGCGGATGCCGTCGTCAGGGCGCATCACGAGGCGGGAATTCTCGGTGAGGAAGCAACCTCCCATGGGGACTCCGATGCGATAATGGATCCCCGGCTCGCATGGTTTTCATCATGGTTTAACAGCAATCCGGGCATCGCGGGGTGCATGAACCATATACTATCATGGCGCATTGCCGGAGGCACCACCTGTTTTCTCGGAGACGCCGATTCCCTGATACTTTCCCCGGATTTCGCGCATAAGACAATCGACGCGCTTCGTTCATCATTTCCATCCATCAGGCGCATTACCGTCTACGGGAGAACCTCAACGGCATCACGGAGGAAAACGGTGAAGGATCTCCGCGCCTTAAGGCAGGCGGGGATTGACAGGGTGCACTTCGGACTGGAAAGCGGAAGCGACCGCGTACTTTCCTTCATGGAGAAAGGAGTAACGGCAGCCGAGCATATTGACGGCTGTCTCAAAGCCAAGGAAGCTGGCCTGTCCTGCTCGGTTTACGTGATGCCCGGCCTTGGTGGAGCTGAACTTTCAGAAATCCATGCCGTCGCAACGGCGGAATTGCTTACCCGGATAGCTCCGGAGTTCGTTCGACTGAGGACCCTGGAAATATTCCCGGGAACACGCGTCGAAACGGCTGTTGACAATGGTGAATTTATCGAGGCCTCCGAAGAAGCGACGGTAAAGGAAATCCGGACAATCGTGGAACAAACGGAGAGCGACACGGAGATATTGAGCGACAGCGCGTCAAACCTT
This sequence comes from uncultured Leptospirales bacterium, assembly GCA_964554685.1. Lineage (GTDB taxonomy): Bacteria > Spirochaetota > UBA4802 > UBA4802 > UBA5550 > RBG-16-49-21. The sequence goes on from CAZKPR010000081.1 coordinate 4,999, forward strand.
CTTGATATATCCGGGAAGCTCCCGGGTGATCGCCGCGCCATGCTTGCCGAAATTGACGAGTATCTCTCCCTCAATCCGAGGAAAAAGCTGGAATTCAGCCTTCACGCGCGTATCAGGTCCTGTATCGGTCAATACGGCGGGCTTCCGGAGGACGTGCGCCGATCGCTGCTCCCCCATGTCAGCCGGGACCGTATTATGGTGGAATCCATGGATGATGATGAGCTTCAGGACATGACTCGGCTTGTCAGGTCAAAACTAATGCCATGATCCGGAGAAAGACGCCAAAAATTATCAATTTCAGTTGCAGGTGACGATAAAATAATGTATATTAACCCTGTTGTTTGGGTAGCTTCATGAATGAAAATATAATGCTTGTTGAAGATGAAATGATCACCGCCCTTGACATAAGGCGGATGCTAGAAAAGGTGGGCTATCGCGTTTCCGCCACCATCTCATCGGGCGAGGAGGCGGTGCGGCTCGTAAAGGACATTCTTCCCGATCTGATCATCATGGACATTTTCCTCGGTAACGACATGGATGGCATCGAAGCATCATCCCTCATCGCCCGGGAGCATGACGTGCCCGTCATCTTTCTGACCGCCAACGCCGACTCGACCACCATACGCCGGGCAGACCGCATCCGTCATTACGGGTATCTCATCAAGCCTGTACGGCAGACCGAACTCGATTCAATCATTTCAACCGCGCTGCAGCGTCATCAGATCGAAAAGGGCATCCGGGGCAACACGGTCGTGTAATCACGCTTTTCAGCGCGCTTCCGAAATCCCGAGATGCCGCATGAGGGCTTCAAACCCGAGACGATAGGAATCGATTCCGAATCCCGCTATCTGACCGACACATACCGGTGCGATGTACGACACGCTCCTGAAATTTTCCCTGGCATGAATATTGGAAAGGTGCACCTCAACCGCCGGGAGCGCGGTGGAGGCGATCGCGTCCCGTATGGCTATGGAAGTATGCGTGAATGCGGCGGGATTGATGATCAATCCACGTGCATCGAGATGGTGGTGGAGATGATCGATGATGGCACCCTCCGAATTCGACTGGAAGAATATCACCTTTACCTGGTAGTCCCTGGCCCTGCTTTCAATGAGCCTTGTAATGTCATCCAGGGAGGCGGTGCCATAGATATCCGTCTCCCTTGTCCCCAGGAGATTCAGGTTTGGCCCGTTAACGACAAGTACCGATGGAGTATCTTCCATGTCAACCCTCCGTCCGCAAACCGATTGCAAGGTTTACGGCGCTTTATATCCGAATCGCTCGACCAGGTTCTCGGCCTGTGTGTTCGCGTTTCCTTTTTTCGTCAGGCGCAGTACAGTCATGAGGCAGTCACGCGCCTTCGTTTCCTCGCCTTTTTCCCCGTGTATCAATGCCATCTCGATGAGTGCCTTTACCCTGAAGGCATTACCGTCGTCGTTGTCCTCAAGCAGCTTTGAAAATGTATTCACCGCGGCTTCAGCGTTACCGAGTACGAGTAGTTCGTAAAGTCCAGCATGGTAGAGCGCCTCGTCCCGATACCGCGTCCCCTTTGCGGAGAGCTCTTTGAAGTGCCGATACGCAACTGGGAAATTCCCCGCCTGAAAGTTCACTTTTCCGGAAAGGTATTCAATCAATTCTTCATTCCCCTTGTACCGCGCGAGAAATGTAGCATACCGCCTGAATTGCTGTAAATCCTTTTTTCTGTAATAATGATCGAGGGCCAGTTTCATCACAGGCTCTCCGCAGGGACACCGCAGAAGACCCTGCTGAGTCTTTTCCGCAAGGGCAAGCGCCTCGTCCGGCATTCCAAGGGCGAAATGACACCGGATCAATAGCGCGTTCTTCCAGATCTGGATATCCTCCCCCCGCGTGACATCGATGCCGGCGAGAAGCGCGAGTGCCCCCCGCGGATCCCCGCCCCGCAGCCGCAGCTCTCCCAGTGCAATCAGGGCATGCGCCTCATGGCTGCTTCCCGGGAATTCATCCACCACCCTTTTCAGGTGCCGTTCTGCTTCACCGAGGTCCTGCCTCTCCATGTAAAACCGGCCCATGAAATATAGTGATTCCGAGTAACGCTCCCGGTCATTCTCGAGAAGAGCCAGGGCTTTCATTGCCGAGGGCCGGTCTCCTATTCGCAGCGCGCACTCCAGGAAGATGCGCAGGTCATCACTCCGGTAGTCTCCCAGTCGCGACGCGTCAAAAATTTCGTACGAACCCCTGTACCGCTCAAGACGGTACAGGGAACGGGCGCGGAGGAGTCGCCATTCTGCGAGACTCTTCGAATCCATGCCGCGAAGGGCTCCTTCGCCTGGCGCGGCCGTGATTTCCTCGTAACGTCCCAGCTGATACAGGCACCTTGTTTTACCCAGAATCGCTCCACCCCTGTGCGCGGTATAGATCGTGGCAAGATAGTCGTTGTAATGCCCGAGTGCCTCCCCGTACCGCTTCCTGTCATAGTGATCGGTCGCAACAAGGTAATCGAGTTCTGCGCCGTATTCCGTATCTGCGAATTGTGCGGCGAGAGTGTCGATCTGTTTCTTTGATGCCACCCCGGCCGCGAGAAGGGCCGCGGCATACTCAAGAAGGGCTTCGTTCAGTCCGTCTTCTCCCGGGTGATCCCGCATCAGCACCGCGACGGTCCTCCCCGCGCTTGCGAAATCATCCTTCGCGATCAGGAGCCTGAGCAGCAGAAGTGCCGCCTCGTACTTCTTCGCCGAAGCACTCTCCCTGAGATGTTCCTCGAGAATTGTTATCGCCCCCGCCAGGTCTCCATTCCGGCTGCGTGCCAATGCGAGGTAGTATCTTGATTCCGAGTAATGGCGTGAAAAAGGATGGTCCCGACGTATCGTTTCGAATGCTTTTATCGAGGATTCGAAATCACCCTTCTCGAGGTAGGCAAGCCCGATAAAAAAACCTGCGTCATCCCTCTCATCTGCGAGAGGCGTATCCCTGAAAATTTCTGTGAATTTCATTATTGCGTCGTCATGCCGGCCGGCAAGGGCATACGCCCTGCCAAGTGCGAGGAGTAGACCGCTGCGCTCCTCCACAGCGGCACCTGCGAGGGATTCCTCGAGGTAGGCAACCGACCTGGCGGGTTCACGATCAAGATAGAACAGCCCCAGCATCCTGGACGCGCGTACTCTCGTCTCCTGACGCGCCTTCGAGGACCTCACCCCTTCGAGAAGTGCGACCCCCTCGGCGCTCCCGTCTCCCGCGATGAGCAGGGCACCCAGTTCACAACGGGCTTCCTGGTACATGCGCGCCTCACCGCCATACTGCAGATATCCCCGCAGGAGCCCTTCGGCGGCCGCCCGGTTTCCGAGATTCAGCTGCGACCGCGCCTCGAAGAAAACCGTTTCCCTGAGAACCTCATCATCCTTCATCTCAACGGGAATTGATTGGAAAGCCCCGACAGCGTTCCTGTCGTCGCCCAGTTTCTGATACACCAGGCCCGCGAGCATCATCATGCGCGCGTCCTCACGGCCGGTCCCGGTTGTGCCGGGACGGGGAAGCAGGCTGAGTGCTTCTTCGTACCTGCCGGACTCGTAGAGTGCCCTCGCCTTCCGGTACCGAAGCGAGCGTTTTCTTTCCTCATCGGCTCCTTTCAGGATGGCCGCGTCCCACTCGATTATCGCCTCATCGCCGCGTTTCTGATCATAGTACATGTCACCCATACGCTCATGGGCACGAGAGGCGTGAGAGCCTGATGGACTTTTTTGGACGTAGCGACGGTATTCCTCCATGGCCTCGTGTGTTTCCCCGAGGTGATAGCGGGATTCACCCATCCAGAATCTCGCCTCAACGGCAAGGCTCTCGTTAGTGCTGCGGTTCAGGAACCTGTTGAATTCATAAAGGGCTGATTTATGATCACCCCGCGCATGCATCGAACGGGCGAGATGGAACCATGCGCGGTCGCGGTATTCTTCCGAATCTGCATCGAGCGTCTTTCTGAAAAGATGTTCGGCTGATCCGAAATTGCCCTTTTTGAATGCCTCCATGCCCTGTTCGAAGAGCCGGCGCTCATCCTGTGCGCGCACAGGCAATGCATGGACGGAAACCACCAGGAGCAAGGATGATATGAGCAGTATTCGTGACACGAGACGCAGCCATTTACCGAAATATCCGGACCCCCGATTGCGGCCCGGTATGGTATGTGACTCCAGTCGACGGGAATTGTTTCATCTCGAATGAGGACGATCTCATGATCCGGGTTTTTTCAAGATTTTGCCCGGAGTCATGGGATACCTCACGTCCCGTTGAAAAGATGATCACGCAGCATTTCGATGGCGGCAAGGGACGCGAAGGTTCTTATGCGATCCCTTCCCCCGCTGAAGATTCTCGTATGGGTCCGTACACCCCCCGTGTGCGCCATGCCGAAACAGACCATCCCCACGGGCTTGGACGCGGTACCGCCCCCGGGACCGGCAATGCCCGTTATCGCCACGGCGATATCGGTCTTCATCGCCGTCATGGCCCCTGTCGCCATTTCAGCGGCGACTTCTTCGGATACGGCGCCTTTATCAGCTAGGGTCCCGGGCTTCACGTTAAGCATTGCCATTTTCGCTTCATTCCCATAGGCCACGACGGCTCCCGCAAAAACTTCCGAGGCGCCCGGAATATCCGTGATTCTTTTTGCAACGAGGCCTCCGGTGCACGACTCCGCGAGGGAGACGGTAAGCCCCGCCTCACGAAGTCTCTGAACCACCTCCTCCTCCGGCGCTTGAAACCGCTGATCGAGATAACGTGGTCCGAATGACTTCCGGGCGCGGTCGATCACGTCGTTCCAGGAGTGACGACCGGACACCCTGGAGACGAGCGTCACGGCCGCCACACCGCCCCCCGCGGTGATGCCCCACTCAATTGTATCCCGTGGAAGATCCATCTCCCTCATCATGGCATTTATCTGAGATTCCTTCATGCCCGTCACCCTGAAGGTGACGCTGCTTCTCTCGTGGATTCCCAGCTCGTTTACAAAATACGGCATTACGCTGTTTTCCAGCATCACACGCATTTCTCCGGGTACCCCGGGAAGGGCGATTATCACGGCGCCGCGCTCATGAATGATAAAACCTGGCGCAAGTCCCGTGGGATTCTCTACAGACCTCGATCCCGCGGGTATCTCTACCATTTTCAGATCCGCGGGGGTCATTTCGATGCCCATTGATGCGAAAAACGATTCCATTTTTTTTTGTGCGTTTTCGTCGATGCATGTTGAGAGACGCAGGATGCGCGACAGCGCGGCTATGGTATTGTCGTCGTCGGTGGGGCCGAGCCCTCCGGTGATGATGAGGATCTCGCTCCCTTCAAGGGCGATTCCGATCGCGCGTTCAAGCCCGGTGATATCGTCGCCCACGACCATGATCATCCGCACGTCGGCGGCGAGGGGATACAGCAGGCGGCATATATGCGACGCGTTGATGTCGCTTACCTTTCCACTGAGCAACTCGCTGCCAGTTGAGAGAACCGTGACCCGTTTCATCAGCCCGGGGCCTCCGTTAGAGCCGTGTCTACATTCTTTCCGGTGCCGTGACGCCAAGAACGCCGAGACCATTCGCCATTACGATCCTCACGGCATCGGAGAGGGCAAGGTAGGTGACGGTCCGCTCGATATCATCGGTCAGAATGCGGTGCTCGCTGTAAAAACGATGGAAGGCCTGGGCGACCTTCATGAGATACGCGGTGACCCTGTGGGGCTCGCATTTCTCCGCGGCGTCAAGTATCTCCTCGGGGAACCGGGCGAGGTGCTTCATGAGAAGAACCGAGGCCTCATGGCGGAGATGCGTTTCAAGTGCGGATGCCGGGTCGTAGGGAACATTTCTGGTATTTGCCTCACGGAAGAGTGAACAGATACGTGCGTGGGCATACTGCAGGTAGAATACCGGGTTTTCCGAGCTTTCCTTCTTCGCCAGGGCGAGGTCAAAATCGAGGTGGCTCTCGAGTGATCGCATCACGAAGAAATAGCGGGCCACGTCTACGCCGATCTCCTCGATGAGGTCGCGCATCGTCGAAAACTGGCCCAGGCGCTTTGACATCTTCACCGTTTCCCCTTCCATGAGAAGGTTCACCTGCTGGGCAACGAGGATGGTGAGAATTTTCCCGAAGCCCAGGGCGTCCATTGCGCCCTCCATCCTGGTGATATGGCCGTGATGATCGGGTCCCCATATATCGATGAGATGGTCGTAGCCCCTCATTATCTTGTCGTGGTGGTAGGCGATGTCCGCAAGGAAATAGGTGGGCCTCCCGTCATCACGGACGAGTACGCGGTCCTTGTCGTCACCGAAACCGGTCGACCGGAAAAACTCCTTCCCCTCGTCGGAATAGACGACCCCGCGGGACGTGAGCGCGTCAAGGGTTCCGCCCACCCTTCCCGTTTCGTGCAGTGTTTTCTCCCGGAACCAGTTCGTGAATCGCACATTGAATGCCTCGAGATCCCTTCGCTGGCCCTCGACATTATACTCCACGGCCTTCCTCGCGAGAAATTCGACGAGCCCAGCCCCGTCTTCAATCCCCCCCGGTTCATCCCCGGATTCCTCAAGTATATGACGAGCGATATCCCTCACGTACTCGCCGTGGTAACCCTCCTCGGGGAAGTCCGCCTGCTCGCCCCGTAACTCCCGCATCCGTTCGCGGACGGAGATGCCCAGCAGATCCACCTGGTTGCCGTAATCGTTAACGTAAAACTCGCGGTCAACAATATCGCCGGTGAACTCAAGAAGGTTCGCGATCGTATCGCCCACGGCCGCGGCCCGCGCGTTTACGATGTTGAGGGGACCCGTGGGGTTGGCCGAAACGAATTCAATGTTAATCCTCTGCGGCTTCTCCTTTTTCACCTTCCCGAAGTCATGCCCCTGACTGATGATCTCCTTCATGGTTTCGAAAAGAAACCCCCCGGAAATGAACATGTTGATGAAACCGGGTTTCACCGCCTCCACGATGTCGATTCGATTGTCCCTGCCTATGTAGGGTGCCAGGATGGAGGCGATCTCCATGGGGGATCTCTTTATCACCCTGGCAGACTCAAGGGCGAATGGAGTCGCGTAATCACCGAATTTCTGGTCGCGGGGATACTCGATCTTGACGTCGATTCCTCGTATTTCGGGGGGGATTGCGCCGTCATCAACGGCCGATGCAACGGCGCATTTCACGATCTCAGCTATCTGGTTCTTAAGATTCAACGGATTACCCACGTCGCGCGTATTGGATATTCATGCCGCGGCCCTGCTTGTAACGCCGCCACGCCCTACACGTCTACAATGGACGTATTTGTCAAGAATTATTACCGCGTCCCCGCGCCCCCCTCCCTGAAGGCGGCTCCGCGGCGGCCACGCGTACCGCCAGATTTTCGCACCATCGAAGATTAATCACTTGAAATTATTTACCGTGAACCTCATTCTATTCGCAATCGTAACTGCGATCAATCCTTTCCATGAGGCGGGCGTATGACACTTCCCAGTTTCGAACGAAAACATCTCATGGGCCTTGCCATCTCCATCGGGACCTTTATCCTGATTGTCATCCTTTATTATTCAGCGATATTCGAGCGGATGGAACTGGGGGCCACTGACTACATGTTTTTTTTCCGCGCCCCCGGGGAAGTCACGAAAATCCTTAAAAAAGGCGTGGAGCGAAGGGAGCCCAATAAACGAGCCCGGAACGACATCGTTATACTCGGCATCGACGAAACCACGATACGCCATTTCTCCGACATGGGGATACAGTGGATGTTCCCCTGGGACATCCATGCGCGTTTCATCCGCTACGTGGGTTCCGGTCTGCCCCGGGCGATACTCTTTGACGTGATGTTCCTTGATCACAAGGAGGGGGAGCGGGAATTCGCTGAGGCGATACGCCGGAGCGGCAGCGTGTTCCTCGACTATCCATTCGAGACCAAATATGTCGACAAGAGCTACGGAGACCAGGAAGAACGGATTGCCATACTGAACCGCGTACGCTTCCCCGTTGACCCCCGTGACACGACGCCGGACAAGGTAGTGGACGCGGTACCCCCGACGCCGATGCTCTCCGATGCCGCTAAAGGAATCGGCTTCGCGAACATTTTCGCCGGACCCGACAACGTGGTAAGGACGATGCCCCTTATCATAAAGTGGAACGGCTGGTATTACCCGAACGTGGACCTCCTCGTGGTCATGCACTATTTCGGGATAGGCGCCAAAGACGTCGAAATAGTGTGGGGCAAACATATCCGGCTGAACAATCTGCCCGTTGAACGAATGGCGAAACCGAACAAAAAGAGGGAAATCCTGATACCCATCGACAGGCACGGATTCATGGACATCAACTTTATCGGCGGCTTCGGAAGTTTTGAACACTACCCGTACAGCTACCTATGCCGTGACGGTGACATGATGAAGGAGAACAACGCCTCCCTGAAGGACAAGATCGCCCTGGTGGCGGCCTACAGCGTAACCGGTATCGCGACGGATGAAAAGCAGACCCCCTACGGTGCCAACTTCGGCATTGAACTTCACGCAAACACGATCAACAC
>CAZKPR010000081.1:13514-16049 GCA_964554685.1 uncultured Leptospirales bacterium
TTTCCGATACACACAATATCATCATCATGCTTGTCCTGACGTTCATCCTGGGGCTCGTGCTCACCCGGCTCTCAATTCTACGGTCACTGATTTTTACCGTGGTGCTCTCCTTCCTGTATATTCTCGGTTCGTATTTACTGTTCCATTTTTTCAACTATATCGCCGCACTGACCACTCCGGTCATCCAGACAGGCTTTGCGTTCACCGCCACGGTCGTGTACCGGGTGCTCACGGAGGAGCGGGAAAAAAGGCACGTGCGCCAGACCTTCTCCAAGTTCGTTTCAAAATCCGTGGTGGACGAGCTGCTGAAAAGCCCTGAAAAACTCAAGCTCGGCGGTGAAAAAAAGGAGCTCACCGTTCTGTTCTCCGATATTCGCGGCTTCACCACGCTGTCGGAGCGAATGACCCCGGAGGAGCTTGTCGTGAAGCTCAACCACTATCTCCAGATCATGACAGACATCGTGATACACTACGACGGCACCCTCGACAAGTACGTGGGGGACGAAATCATGGCATTCTGGGGCGCTCCCATCCCGCAGGACAATCACGCCCTCCTGGCATGCAGGGCCGCTGTCGAAATGATCGAGCGCCTTGATGAAATGAACCGCGAGTGGCGCGGCCAGGGTCTTCCCGTGCTTGATATTGGGATCGGCATCAACACCGGTCCGATGATCGTCGGAAACGTCGGTTCAAACTCCCGCATGGATTATACCCTCATTGGCGATAATGTCAATCTTGGTGCACGTCTCGAGGGAACCAACAAGATATACCGGACGCACATCATCATCAGCGAATTCACCTATGAACAGGTAAAGGACCAGGTTGTTGTTCGCGAACTCGACCTCATCCGCGTCAAGGGCAAGGAAAAACCGGTAACGATCTATGAATTGCTCGACATGAAGGTCGTCTAGGAAGTTTACCCGGCGTCAAAAACAGAGGTCAGATGACTTTTCTTTCCCGGTGATCTCGATGCATGGAGTGCCCAGTTGCCCCTTGAGCTGGAAGGGAACGGTTACCGCTGAGGTTTCCCCCCTGATCGAGGCGCTGCATTTACACCGGAGACCCCGCGTGTACTGGTAATCACCGAAACAGTTCGATACGAGCTCATCTCCCCGTATCCCCAGGCCGCTTATCCAGAAATGCTCCCCCTGATGCGTGCCCGAAAGGGACACCGACTCAAAAGTAATGTTTTCAATAGGCCCTGTGACATATCCGTTCTTTTTGAGAAAATCAGCAAGCCGAACCTGGAAACTCGTATTCTTCATCTCGCCGCCAGCGATGGTGATCGAATACCTCCCCTTCGAGTTGTTCAATATATCCGATGTCCTGGCAGCGGAAACGTCGTAACCGAAATCAGCGCGACCCGTACCGGTCATGATACCCTTCATGCCGCTGTCTGAGTAGAAATCCGTCACGTTGAAATCATCCACCCTGCCGTCTATCTTTACATACGGCATTTCGCTGTTAAAATAACCCTGAAGCGAAAGTGCGTACCGTGCCCCGTAGCCTTCCACCTCGAAGTTTGAGAGAAGAAGGGTTCCCCTGGTGAGATTGATCTCGGCAGTGCAGTTCTTCCACCGCGCCTTTCTGCCGAAAAAAACGGTATCAAGCTCGCTCCTGAGATGGATCGTGTTATTGAACATGAACTTGCCTAAATAACTTTCGGGGAACGCAGGACTCTCAACAGGACCGCCCCTGTCTTCATAGGCGGAGCCAAACAGCGCGTCGCCAAGCGCCGCAAGGGATACACCCAGGGCGGCCAGGTTCATTGTGCGGGAATGAACCGATATCTCCGTTTCCGTTTTCAGGGGGAACCATCCGGCGATCCTGGTTTCGCTTTTTATTGAACAGTCGGATCCAAGGGGCTTCATTTCCAGCGAAACATTCATCGTGTCTTTTTTCAGTATGATCCGCGCAGACGACCGGTCCATCACCATGACGGGGTCTCCTTTCGCCTGCCTCGAAACCGTGAAATCGTCAAGTACGAGATTGAGGGCCATGCCGCGCGCATCACCCTTTGTGAAATCAATTTTCATTCCGCCATCGCATTCGAGGTATCCAGAATACGAGTAGTCCCGATAGGGCGTGATTGTTTCCGAAAGATCCGCAAGATTCGTCCTGTTCGTCTTGAACTGAAGCTCGAGTCTGTGATCCTTTTCTTCGCGAACATAGAGCCCCGACGCATCTATAGAAAAAACCCCGTCGTAGAGTCTCATCCCCCTGACGGCGAATTCCCTTCCACCCCGATCGATTGACATGTCGAGATCAAGGTTAAGGTTCTCATTGGCTATATAATCGAATTTCTCTTCAACGTTCGTCACGGTCAGGGTGTTTGTTTCCGCGGTACCCTTCAGGAAGATTTTACCCTTCGAGCCGATTATATCCATCTTGAGTGATCCGCCACCATCGAGGGACACCGCTGCCCATTTGTTTTCAATGACGTACTCATTCAGGTGACTGAGATCGAAATTATTTACCGTAACAACATGCCGGAAAGAATCCATTTTCGCGACATCCATGGAGCCGCTGAAGGAG
>CAZKPR010000082.1:0-15895 GCA_964554685.1 uncultured Leptospirales bacterium
CGCTGTTCCCGATCTTGAGTCCCCAGACGAACCTGGCGAGAAAAATCCTCAGGAGCCAGATCCCCAGGGTGGCCAGGCACGCGAGGGAAACCGCCTTCCTTTTCGGGAAGGTGAAGAGGCCCGCCATGAGGAGAAGGCCGCAGATGATCTCGACGATTCCGAAGATGATCTCCAGGTTGTGGGTGTCGTTCAGGGAGAACACGCTCTCCTGGACCTGGGGGACGACGCCGATGATGCCGAGGATTATGAAGAAGGCCCCCAGTGATACGCGCAGAACTTTCACGGATAGATATTTTGCCATTCCCGCCCTCCTTGATGTGGTGATCGATGTGTGAGAGTATTTTCGCGGTTATTTGCTGTTATGACAAGACATTTTTATCAAGGCGCAGCGCCGCCGGTTACATGAGGGGGCCGGGTATCCGGCGGGATCTTCGTGCGCCGCGTGCATTCGGCATTACGGGTGCAGGGCCCATCCGGCCGCGGTCAGCCCCGGTATTCCGTGACAAGAATGGTGATGTCGTCCTCGAACTCGGGAGACGTGGTCCCGATATAACGGTATATCTCGCGGTATATTGTTTCGCACAACTCCTCGGATGAACGCGACGCGTTCTGCCGGATCAGGCGGTCCAGCCTCTCCTCGCCGTACAGCACCATGCCGCTGTTCCGCGCCTCGATGATCCCGTCCGTGTAGAGCATGATCTTGTCCCCCCGCCCGAGAGCGGTGACGACCTCGGTATGGTTGGGCGGGAAGGACTCGCTCAGGATGCGTCCCTGGGACCCCACGTATTCGACCTCCCCGCCGGCGCGGATGATGATAACGGGAGGATGGCCCGCGTTCGACGAGCGCAGGGTGCCGGTGGCCATGTCGAGATGGCAGAATACAGCCGAAATCAGGTGGCCCCCGAGCTTCTCCTTCAGCGATTCGTGGAGCACCTCCAGGGCGCGGGAGGGACTTCGACCCGAGGCGTAGCAGGCGGGGAGGGACATCTTCACCATGGCGGCGAGGAAGGCGGCGGGGACCCCGTGGCCCGACACGTCGCAGATGAAGAGCATGAGCTCGTCTCCCGAGCAGCTGAAATCCATGAAGTCGCCGCCCACGCCCATCATCGGCTTGTACGTGAAGGCGATGGAGACCCTCTCGAGGTCGGGAAGGCGCCCGGGAAGGAGCGACATCTGTATCTTCCGCGCCATCATGATCTGGCGGTTCAGTTCCTCGGACTGCTCCTGTATGGTCAGGGTCCGCTCGGCGACGCGCCGCTCGAGCCCCTCGTTGAGGCGGCGTATCTCCTCGATGAGCCGCTTCTGCTCCTCCGAGGCGCGGTCCAGGTTCTTCACCATGTCGTTGAAGCTCGCCGCGAGGCGGCCGATCTCGTCCCCGCTCCTGACGTCAACCAGGGCGTTCATGTCGCCGCCGGAGAGCCGGGTGACGCCCTCCATCAGGCGCGCCAGGGGCCTCGTGATGTGGCGGGAGAGCACCACGGCGAGGAGCGTCGAGATGGCGAAGGTGACCAGGAAGACGAGGAGCGCCGTCATCACGATGCGCCGTCGGAAGATCTCCACGTCCCGGGAGTTGATGTCGACCATGACGGCGCCGACCCCCTCGTTCCTGCTGTTCAGGATGACGGCGTAGGCGGAGATGTATTCTCCGTAGGCGTTTTTAATCGGCTCCGGGTCGATGTAATTCCTCTTTTCAACGATCAGCGTTTTAATGAACCGGACGATTTCCTTTTTTTCTACGAAATCGTTGCCCGGGTAGGAGCTCGGTTCCCCTTTTCCCGAATAGGTGATGAGACAGTCGACCTCCCTGCCGTTCAGCATGATCGGGCCCTCCTTGACCCGGTCGTTCCTGTGTGCAAATCCGCCGGGACAGTGGGCCGAGAGGGGATTCGTCGAGCGTACCGTGAAGACCGCCTGGTCGTTCAGCATGAGACGGCGGAGGGGCGGGGTGTCCCGGAAGGCGACGCGGACCCTGCCGATCTCCGTGTCGATATCGAAATCCTCCTTGTAGAACCGGTAGTTGTACTCCACGGTCATCCGGCCGTCTTTGTCGAAGAACATGTCGAAGGCGAAGTGGTCGGTCTCGAACCACAGAAGGTCCTGCTCCGGGATGTTGCCGTCCAGGACGTAGTAGAGCCGGTCTTTCGCGCGGTCGTAGTTGACCGAGTAGATGTAGCGGACGTCCTTTTCCTGTTTCCACACTGCGCTGATGAGCCGGATAGCGCGCCAGTATTTCTCGTTTCCCACGGTCATCTTCTGGTCGGTGAGCTTTTCGTGGACGTCACCGTCGATGGCCGTGGCGATAAAGCGGGCGATGGAGAGCTTGTGCCTGCGGAAGCGTTCGAAGAACTCGTCGCTCGACGTACGGTACATGAAAAATCCCAGGAGGGCCGTCACGACGAAGTTCAGCGCCATGATCCAGAAGAAGATCTTGTACCTGAGATTGAATTTCATTGCGTGGACCGGTATGGGCCCAATGGTACGGCACGGGGGGATTTAAATCAAGAGTAAATTGCCCGGCGGGGGTTGAATTGATGCCATTTTTGTGTTCGGTGCATAACGCCGAATCGCGGAATCCCGCGGACCGGTCAGCCGAAGAGGAGCTTGACGGCCATCCCCAGGCCCAGGGAGAGGACCACGACGGCCGCGGTGATGGAAACCACCTCGAGGAGGGCCTTCCGGTAGGGGAGGTTCCTCACCACGGACATGAAGAAGGTGAAGACCGAGAGGATGAGGCTCACGGCGCCCAGGGCCGCGGCAAGGGCGGTGAAGTGATGGGAAAAAATGAAATAGGGGCTCACGATGGCGGTGACGACCAGTATGTAGACGATGCCGGTGTACAGCGCCGCCTTCGCCGCCTCGCCGGCGTCGCCGGTCTCGGCCTTCTGGGAGAGGTATTCCGAGGCGACCATGGCCAGGGTCGCCGCCATGCCGCTGATGAGCGCCGTTTTTCCCACGAGGAGGGCGCTGGACAGGGCGAAGGTGAGGCCCACGACGATGCCGGTGATCTCCTGGATGGAGTTGTTGACGGCGAGGACCATGGAGCCCAGGTGCCTGATGATGCCCTCCTCGACCTGGCCCACGAGGGCCTCCTCGTGCCTCACCTCGTCCCGTATGATCTTCTTCAGGCCCGGGACCCGCTCCTCGAACTCCCCGTAATCGTGCTCCGCCTGCTCCTCGCTGTTGCTCATCATCTTGAGGGTGAAGGTGATGCCGAAGAGGCGCGAGGCCAGGCGGTAGAGCCACAGCTTCGCATAGGAGGGTCGCGTCTCCTCGCCGGTTATCTTTTTAAAGAAGTGATGGTGCGCGAGCTCGTCGTCGGAAATTTTTTTCAGTATCTCACCGTTTTTTCCCCTGAACCGCCGGGCGAGGGCGGCGTAGAGCAGGTGCTCCGTGATCTCGTTTTTCTGGAACGCGAGAATTTTTTTCAAGGTCCCCTGTTTCATCACGCGTTCACCTTCCTGTTGTGTGCCCCGGCGCGTCGCCGGGCTTCCGAAGAAGGGCGAGGATCGCCCTGTGCGGGGCGTGCTTGCCCGCAATGTCCACTGTCTCGAGCCTTTCAATGGCGAAGAGAGGCCCGTACAGGGACCGCATTTCATCCTCCGAGGAAAAATAGAGCGTCGTGCCCAGGGGGGTTTCGCGGTAGTTGCCCCTGCCCCCGAAGGAGGCGTCGGCCTCGCTGAAAAAGACGGAGAGGTAGCGGCCCCCGGGCCGGAGCAGGCGGCGCACGTTTTCACAATAGGCCCTTCTCTGTTCCGGGAACACGTGGTGGAGGACCTCCCAGTCGAAGGCGAAGTCAAAGGGCCCTTCGATTCCGGATATGTCCCCGCAGAGATCGGCGACGACGAAGGCGCAGTGAAGGCCTTCCCGCGCCGCCCCTCGTTTCGCCATCTCAATGGCGACGGGGGAGATGTCAACGCCCATGACGTCGAACCCCTTTCTCGCGAGGTAGCGGGTGTAGTTCCCCGTGCCGCATCCCGGTTCCACGACCCGGCAGGGACCGATGGTTCCGGATTCGACAAGTTCCCTGAGGATGGCCGGGGGCGTCCCGATGTTCCACGGAATGCGCTCCGGGGGAACGGTTGAATAAATGGCGTCCATCTGCTCCCTGATCATTTCTCGTTTCCGTTCATCGCGGCTTTCGTGACGCCCCGTGAGGAGCGCCCTTCGCGGAATTCACCTGGCGGCGCGTGGCTGAGTCTTCTTCGCTTTTCCCCGGGACGCTCCTCCCCCCTTCACCAGCGGCCAGGGCCTGGCCTCCTCGATCTCGAAGGCGATCTCGAGGAGGGTCCGCTCCATGCCCCAGGGGGCGGCGAACTGCGCCCCCATGGGAAGGCCGCTCTTCGAGAACCCCATGGGGAGGGAAATCGCCGGGGCGCCGCATACGTTGTGGGCCGGCGTGTAGGATGAGAACGCCACGATCCTCTCCATGGCCACGTCGAAGGGGAGGTCGGGGGCCAGGTGGCCGATCTCGGGCACGGGATGCCCCACCGTGGGGGAGAGAAGCACGTCGTACCTGAGGAAGAGCTCGTCATACTTCACGGCGTTCTTTTTGAGGCGGCGTATCACCGAGAGGGTTTTTCCCTTGTTCTTCCAGTAGAAATCGGCCATTCCCTTTGACCAGGGGTCCAGTTTTGATTTATCGAAGCCGGGGCCGGCCATGGATGCGCCGAAGCGCGTGATGGAGAAGGCCATCATCCCCCAGTAAATGAGGAAGTCCTCCACCAGGCTGCTGTCGATGGGATTCGGCATCAGCTCCACGGAATGCCCGAGGCCTTCGCAGAGCGCCCCGGTTTTCATGGTGAGGGCCGTGGCCTCGGGGTGCGGGGTCGAGCCGTCGAGCCTCCCGGTGAAGAGGCCGACGCGCAGGCGCTTTTTCGCCGGCCCTTCCACGAGGCCGATTTCGGGGAGCGCGCGGTTGCGGCGGTAGCGCTCCGCCGCGGCGTAGAAGAGGGCCGTGTCGCGCACCGTGCGGGTGAGGACGCCCTGGTGGGGGATCCTGATCGGCATGAGGGCCGTGCCCTCCATCGGGGCCAGGCGGCCCCGCGTGGGCTTCAGGCCCACGAGGCCGCAGCAGGCCGCGGGGATCCGGATGGAGCCCCCGCCGTCGTTCCCGTGGGCCATGGGCACCACGCCGGAAGCGACCAGGGCCGCGGAGCCCCCGGAGGAGCCCCCCGTGGAGTGGCCGGTGTTCCATGGATTGCGCGTCGGTCCCGTGAGCAGGGACTCCGTCGTGGCGGTGAGGCCGAATTCCGGGAGGGCGCTCTTGCCCAGGGGTACCAGCCCCGTGGAGAGGAGCTGCCGGGTGAAGCGCGAGGACCGCGACTTTACGTTCCCCCGCACCGCGAAGGAGCCGAAGAGGGTGGGCGCCCCGGGGGCGTCGTCGTTGTCCTTGATGAAGGTGGGCACGCCGCCAAAGGGGCCCGCGGGGCCCCGCGCCGCCTGCTCCCGGGCGCGGTCGAAGGTGTACGACACGATGGCGTTGAGGCGGGGGTTGACCGCCCTCGCACGCTCGATCGCCGCGTCCACGGCCTCCAGGGCGCTGATTTCGCCCGCGGCTATTTTCTCCGCCAGGGCCGTGGCGTCCATCGTTCCCAGGGCGTCATCGCGAAAGGCGCTGACCGCCCCGGTGGTCTGCGTTCCGATTTTTTTCGAGGGTGCGCGCTTCATTTCCGCCTCCTGGATTTGGTGGCATGATTTCCTCGCTTTCCGAGGGCCGGGCTTTTCCCGCCGGCCTGGCCGTCCTTCTCGAGGACATAGGCCCGGGCAATATTCAATACGGCCTCCACCGCTTCGGGCCGGACGCTCTCCACGGTATCCTCCTCGGTGTGGTAGACGAGAACATCCCGCTCCACGCTCACCGGCATGGCGAGGAGGGTGGTGGCCTCGACGCCCGCCCTGGCGAATTCCGCGGCGTCGGTCCCCCCGGCGCCGAAGGGAAACCGGAGGAGCTTCGCCCGGTACCCCAGTCGGCGCGTCACCTGAAGGCACTCCTCCGCCATGGCGCGGGAGAGCCCGAGGAAGCCGTTGATGTCCGATATGATGAACTTGATCTTGCTCTCGTCGTAGATGCCGTCGATGTTCAGGTTGAAGGTGGGGACCGCCAGGAGCTCCTCGCGGTGCCTGGCCACGTAGGCCCGGGCGCCCCGGAGACCCGCCTCCTCCGCGTCGAAGCTGACCAGGACGAGGCGCGTGTGCGCCAGGGCCGGCGTTCCCCTCTTCCCCTTCCTCCCGAAGATCTCCGCGAGCTTTACCGCCATTGCCGAGGCGATCAGGTTGTCCCCGGCCCCGGGTGTGCCGCGCGAGGCGACGAAAAAGTACATGGGGATTACGAAGACGAGGGAAACAAGGGCGCCGAAGCGGAAGACGTCGGCGAAGGGGGGCGGCGCCCCCGCCCCGTACTCCATGGCGATCCAGGCCCAGGCGAGGAAAAAGGCCGCCACCAGGGGGAGAAAGCCGAGGATGATCCGGATCCGGTAGAGCCTGGGAAACGACGTGAAGAACGTGAACACCTGGGCGCTGTCATGGTGGCCGCTGATCACCACCTGGCGCCGCACCTCGCCCTTCGGCTCGATGATCCCGTAGACGTTGTAGCCCTTCCTCTTCGGGTAGAAGGGATCGAAGACCCGGAGGTAGAAGATGAACTGGGTGAGGGTGATGACGATGGCGAAGGTGTAGCCCAGGGCCGCGGGCACGACGTACCCGAAGAAGAGGAAGAGCGTGGATACCAGGAAGGCCAGGGTGGCGGCCTTGATGAAGCCCAGGAAGGCCCCGGGGCGGACGTCGAATTCCTCGACGCCCGCGCGGTCGCAGTGCCGGGCCATCTCGCCTTCAAGCGCCCCGGCGGACTTCCTGCACGCCTCCGTTCCCGCCAGGCGCGGCCCGTACTCGTCGATGATGCGGCCCGTGAGGCCAAGGGCCTCCCTGACGTGCCGGGGTGTGATGTTCGTTACTGCCATGGGGGCTTCCTCTCTGGTGTGGTATATCCGTATTGGGTGCGCCTGCCTCATGCCCCCGCATCGCGGGAGGCGAAGGGCATGATCCGTGGAACGCGAAGGGGCAACGGCCCGGTTCCCTTTTACTCCACCTTGATAATCAGGGCGAATTCACCTTCCGCGAGCCCGTCGGCCCCGGCCACGCCGATCACGACGCGGTAGGGATTGTTCACGGCGTTGAGGTGGACGCTCCGCGTGTGGTCCTGCGTTTTCCCGTATTTCGGGTAATCCCACTTGTGCTCCGCCTCGCAGGTGACGCATGAGGCGAGATGGGGGACCATGGCGGTATCGGCGGTGCCCGTCATGTAGGCGTAGATGCTCATGTTCGCGGATTTGTCCCTGGGAACCACGGTCACCGTCATCTTCGAGCGCGGCGGGATTTCGGTCACGTAGATGACATGGTTGCCGCTGAACTTTTTGTTCTGCGTGCCGGGAAAGCAGGCGACGGAGCTCCGGGACGCCCAGGAGAGGTCGGGAATCGGCACCCCGTTTTTAAGATCGCCCTTGTAGGCGATCCCCTTGCCCTTCACGCTTTTCGCCTGGTATACCGTCAGCTTCCGCTGCTCTTCCGCCGCGGTGTTCCTCGTTTTCAGGTCGATCTTCAGGGTGTAGGCGCCCTTTTCGAGGCCCTCGGCCCCGGCAACGCCGATGAATATGTTGTAGGGATTGGTGATCGCGTTGAAGGAGATGCTCCGCGTGTGGTCCTGCGTCTTGCCGTATTTCGGGTAGTCCCACTTCTGGTCCGCCTCGCAGGTGACGCAGGAGACGAGGTCCGGCACGATGGGATTGCTCGCGGTCCCCACCTGGTAGCCGTAGAGGCTGAAATTCGCCGCGGCGTCCTCGGGAACCAGGGTGATCGTCATGACCGAGTAGGGAGGGATCTCGGTTTTGTAGAGCACGTGGTTGCCGGTGAACTTCCTGTTCTGCGTGGCGGGGAAGCAGGCGACGGAGCTCCGGGACGCCCAGGAGAGGTCGGCGATCTTTCCGCCCTGGCGCAGGTCGCCCCTGACCCCGATTACTTTGTTGGGGGCGCTCTGTATTAGAAGGACTCTTCCCGTGTCCTCCCCGTGGAGGTGCCCGGTGATGATCAGGGCGAAGATGCAGGATGCGCAGAGGGCGATTCGTTTCATTATGGCCACCTCGCGTCGGGATATTCTGAAACGCTATGGGGAGTCGCTGAATTAATCAAGATAATTTTTTACGGCCGTGCAATAGCGCCCGCACGAGAGCGACCCCGCCCGGCCCTTTGGCCGCGCGGGGCGATCGTATTCTTCCAGGCGGCTCCTCACCTCCTTTATGAACTTCACGCCGGGATCGATTTTCGGATGGGCCCGGTAGGCGGGGTCCAGGGCGCGCCAGTGGGGTCCCTTCCGGAAGGCCAGGTATTCATGGTGGCCAATGACGGCCCCGATCGTGGGATATCTTCCCTCCAGGTAGCGCGCCAGCCAGGCGTTCGCCCCGGCCTGCGCCTTCGTCAGGGGACGCGAGGGGCCCCCGACGTTCTCGATCCCGATGGCGCAGTGGTTGAGGCCGATGACGTGCCGCGCCATGGTGGTCTCCGGCATGAGGCGGTAGATGGCGCCGTCCCGGTCCACGAGGAAGTGGGCCGAGACGTTCACGGCGCCGCCGTGCCGTATGTCCCGGCGGTCCGGGTGGAGGGTCTCGCGGTCGAAATACCTGATGACCGCGTCACGGTCCCCGAAGGCCGTCCAGTGGATGACGATGTATCGCGGGACGATGGCGATGTCCGTCGCCCCGGGGTCGCTGTGCCGCCGCCTGTACTCGAGGGTGAGTTCCCGGCGGAGTTTCCCGAATGAAATCGGCCTGTCGCGGATCGTCCGGGCCTTCGCATCGAAGGCGATACGCCCCGCATGGGCCGGGACCCCCGGCATGGAGACGGGGCCGCCATGGAGGGCCGGCGCGGCGGCGAGGAGAAAAACAAAAAAGCGCCGTTGCCGGGCGCTTCGTGGTTTCCTGTGGGCAATAGTGGACTCGAACCACCGACCTCCTGCATGTGAGGCAGGCGCTCTAACCGACTGAGCTAATTGCCCTTTCATTGAATGATTCCATAGCGGCGGTGCCGATACCTGTCAATACAAAAATTGAAAAAACGGCCCTTTTGTATTGACAGGGCGCGGGGCCTGCCGGTCAATGAGGCGCAACGGGGGAGCATTAATGTACCGTCTTACCATCCATGACTACTTTTCATCGGCGCACCAGCTCAAGGGGTACCGCGGCTCCTGCGAGGGGGTCCACGGGCATAACTGGAAGGTCGAGGTGGAGGTCCAGGGCGGGGGCCTGAACGATATCGGCCTCCTCGTGGATTTCCACGATCTGAAGGATATCATGAAGAAGGTCATCGGGCCCCTGGACCACGTGATGCTGAACGAGGTGGAGGGCTTCCGCGACCAGAACCCGAGCTCGGAGCTGATCGCCCGCCACATCTACCTCCGCTTCAGGGAGCTTCTCCCCGCGGGGGTCGACGTGACGGCCGTCACCGTGTGGGAATCGGAGAACGCCCGGGCCACCTACTTCGAGTAGCCCTTCACCCGATCCGGTCCAGGATCGCCGCGGCGCGGTCGCGGAAAAGCTCCGCCGCCGGGGCCCCGACGATATCGGCCTCGATGAGCCCCTCGTCGTATGGGATGAATCCCAGGAGGCCGGCGCCCCCCAGGCGCTCCCGGACGAACTCCTCGTCCCGGGGGGACCGTATCTTGTTCCCCACCACGCCGGTCCTCGGCACGCCGATGTCCTTCGCCAGTTCCATGATCTTCCCCGCGGTCTCGACGCTCCGCAGCCCCGGCTCCACGACGATGACGAGCATGTCCATGGAGCGCGCCGTGCCGCGCCCCAGGTGCTCGATCCCCGCCTCCATGTCCATGACCACGACGTCGTCGCGAAAGAGGACCACGTGGGCCAGGAGGCTTTTGAGGAGGGCGCTCTCGGGGCACACGCACCCCGCGCCCCCCTTCTTCACCGTGCCCATCACCATGAGCCTCACGCCGCCCCGGGCCAGGGAAAAGCGCTCGGGGAGGTCGTCCACCTTCGGGTTGATGGTGAAGAAGGAGCCCGATTGCCCCGGCTTCGCGCCGGTGCGCTCCTCCACGAGGTCGCCCATCTCCGCGATGGGGACCGGGGCCTCCGCCGCGGGAAACCCCAGGGCCGAGGCCAGGTTGGCGTCGGGGTCCGCGTCGATGGCGATGACCCGCCTGCCGCGCCGCTCGAGCTCGCGTATCAGGAGCGCGGCGACCGTGGTCTTGCCCACGCCGCCCTTGCCGGTGACCGCTATCTTCATTTCACTGCCTCCCCGAAAAATCTGCGGGCCCCTGACGCGCCGCCTTCATGATCGACACCGCGAGCATGGTGCAGAGCACCGCCACGTCCTCCGTCGAGAGGCGGTCCGCGATGGATGCATCGAAGACCGCGGTCCCCGAGGGGGGCACCTCGCCGTCACCCTCCCAGAGTATGAAGACCACCTCCACCAGGGGGAAGGCGCGGAAGGAGAGGGCGAAGTCCCCGGCGTCATGACGCGCTCCCCCGGCGGCGATGCCGGCGCGGATGAAGCCCTCCGGGTCCCCGCCAAAGGCCTTCAGGATGGGAGTGACGGCGCGCCGCTGGAAGGCCGGGTGGTACCCCATCCCCCCCTGGAGCTGCATGAAGCCGATCCGCTCCCCGCGCTCCGCCGCGCCCCGGGCGTTGACCAGGTAGTGGAGGGCGAGGACCCGGAGCCAGGGGGGAACGGCGCTCCCGTCCTTCGCGAAGGAGACCGATACCTCGGGGTGGGTCACCACGATTTCGTCGCGGAGAAAGGGGAGCATGATGGCGTTCCCACTCTCGCGTTTCTCCAGCGCCGCGCCCGAATTGTTCGCCACCGCATCCGCGTCCATGGCCCCCAGGCGCTTCGCGGCGTCGGCAAAGGCCGTCTCGTATGCGGCGTCCCGGCCCGTGGGGCGGGGGCCGATCTCAGATGCGTGGCCGTCCAGTGTCATGGGTACGGGACCCTTCCGAAAAAAATAGCAACGCCCGGCGGTCAGGCCGGGCGCGGGTGTTCCAACAATGGTCCGCCGGCTCAGCCCTCTTTCGGGATCACCAGGATCGGCACCCGGACGTTGTCGATGATGCCCACGTCAGGCGTGTCGAAGAAGGAGGCGTAGAGCTTCGTGTGGTGGCGGTGCCCGGTGATGATGAGGTCGATCGCTTTCTCCTTGCAGTAGGCCTTGATCTCGTCAGTGAGGTCCCCCTTGCCCACGGCGTACACGGCCTTCATCTTGTCGAAGAGCTCCGCGGGGACGATCTCCTTGACCTTGAGGGCCACGGCGTCCTGGAAGTCCGTCGGGTGGCGGTACCCGGCCAGGGGGTCGTTCACGTAGAGGAAGTGCAGGGTGCCGTTGAAAAAGTTCGCGTACTCGACCGTCGCGGGTATGTGGGTGAAGTTGTCCGAGTCGAGGTTCAGGGGGCAGAGAATGTTCTTGTGCGTGATCATCAAGTTCCTCCAGAAGGCGTGATCCCCCGGCGTCGCCCGGGCGTGCGATCGATGGTAAAGACAGTAAAAACCGGGGAAATATTTGTCAATTATTATTATCGACCCCGGGTGCGTAGGGGCGGTCGAAGCGCCGGGCGTAGGCTCCGTGTCGCTTCAGCATGCTGTTCCAGTAGTAGTCCGCGAAGCCGGTCAGCCGCATGAGCCTGAAGACGAGACGGCCGATCATGGAAAAGCGCTCGCGCCCCGCCAGGCTCTTCACGATCCCCGGGTGGAACTCCCGGGTCACGGCGAAATGGCGGCCCAGTGCCCTGAAGGCCATGAAGAGCCGCCGGGTCATGAAGGGGGGCATCACCTGTATTCCCTCGACGCCGCCCCGTACCACGGTGCCGATATAGCGGGCCCCCAGGCGGCGGGCGAGCTTCTCGAGGTAGCGCTCCACGGCGCGGGAGTGGACCGCCTCGGGGAAGCCGGACTGGACGATGAATCCCAGGGGCGGGAAGCTATCCCCGGGCCCCAGTGTCTCGATGAAGTCCTTCACGACGGCGGGCATGGAATCGGCGTAGAGGGGGAAGGCGATGATGACCGCCCCGGCGGCGCGGCACCGGGCGCCGGCCTCGGCGTGGCCGGCGACCCGGTTCAGGCAGGCGATCTCGAATTCGTTCTCACCCCCGGCGGCGGCTAAGCCCCCGGTGAAGTGGTCCAGGAGAATGGCAGTGTTTCCCGTTTTACCGCGGGGCGAGCCGTTACAGAGCATCAATTTCATCGCATGCCTCGCGGGGTGTTTTTTCAGAGAGAAAGACGTGGCGGAGCGACGTCTTGAAGTTTAACGCGTCGCGCCGGTAGATATCGGTGATTATGGCGATGTCCTCCTCGTCCGTGTCGGGGCCCCTCCCCAGGATGAGGCCCATGCCGGGATAGCGGTCGTAGCGGCCCCGGTGATGGCACTCTCCCCGGTCCAGCATGATGTAGGGGTGGAGGAGGGGGATCATCCGCTCGTTGGCGCGCTTCAGGAGGGCGCTCACGAAGCCCATGACCACGGGTGAGGCGAAGAAGAAGAGGTCCGAGGCCATGACGGCGCGGTAGATCTCTTTCATGTCGTCGTCGTGCGCGCAGAGCCCCGGGGTCTTCCACCAGCAGGTCCAGCACCCCGTGCAGTAGCGGACGTCCATGGCGCGCAGGGTGAAGAGGCGCGTCCCGTGGCCCCGCGCCGCGAGCTCCGCCGCCGCCTCGCCGCACCAGCGGTCGAAGGCGCCGTCGCCCCCCTCGGGGTTGCCGTTGATGATGACCGTTTCCACCGGCGGGCCCGTCCTCCCTCGTTCATTCCGCGTATGCTGGGGGCCGGAGGGAATGGCGTCAAATGTTTTTTGATTAGCGTCGGGTTTAAACCCGACGCTGCAGGGGGATCACCCTCCCCCCGTCTTTTTCACGCAGAGCATCGTGATATCGTCATCGAGATTGCTGTAATCGATAAAGGTGAATATCCTGTCGATTATCGAATGGATGATGTCGAGGGAAGGATAGCGGGCGTTGTAGGAAAAGTCGACCGCCAGGGCGTCCATGCCGTAGATCTCGCGCGTTTCCCGCCGCGTCACCTCGTAGGCGCCGTCGGTGTAGAGGAGCAGGGCGTCGCCGACGCCCATGGAGAAGGCGATGTTCCGGTACGCGGCGTCCGTGGTGATGCCGAGGAGAGGTCCGGTGAAGCCCATGCGCTCGGTGCGGCCTTCCCCGGCGCGGTACCAGAGCGAGGGAGGGTGACCCCCGGAGGAATAGAGGACCTCCCCCGCGGCGAGGTTGACCTGGCACACCGCCGCGGAGGCGAAATAGGATGTCGCCTTCAGCTGGTCCACCAGCTTCATGTTCGTCGTGCCCAGTATGTCGGCGGGGGACATCCCCTCGCCGGAAACCGCCTTGAATATGCTCTTGATGGCCATCCCGATGTAGGACGAGGCCATGCCGTGCTCCATGACGTCGCAGAGAATGATCTGGAAGATGTCGTCCCCGACGTAATACCCGTCGATGAAATCGCCGGAGAGGTCCTCGGCGGGGATGAAGGACGCGGCGATGTCGTACCCGGGCAGGTCCCTGATTTCCGGCGCCATGATTGACTGGATGGTGCGCACCTTGAATATGTCATCGCGCATCCGCTTCTCCCTCCGGGAGAGGGCCATGGCCAGCATCTTCTCCTCCGTGATGTCATGCAACGAAAGGATGTGGCCGATGTCGATCCTGTCCCGCTCCCGTATCCGGTAGAGCCGCGCGTCGATGTATCTCCCATCCTCCATGGAGAGCACCACCCCGGCGTTTCCCTTTCCGTCCCCGAGGACCCTGTCCCACTGGGAGCACACGGAACCCGCGGGCATTCCTATGGCCAGGTCAGAAGACCCCGTGATCCGCTTCGCCGCCGGGTTGAGGTCGATGACGGCGTGCTCGTCGTCCAGGACGATTATGCCATCCTGGATGCTGTCGAAGACCACGTCCCTGGCGATGGGGAGGATGTTGATGATGCGGTAGCGGTAGATCCCCAGGCTTAGGATGATGCCCGAGATCGAGAACATGAAGGGGTTCGTGTCGAGGCCCCAGGGGGTTATCCCCGCGAGGTAGAGTATCAGGACCGTCCAGGGGAAGAGCGACCCCACGAGCATCACCGCCGCCTGTTTCCGGAAGAACGAGGAGGCGCGCGCCAGCATGATGCTGAAGAGGACGTTGCCGAAGAGCAGTGAGAGGTTGACGTAGGCGATATGCACCCAGTAGACCGGCCCCTTTTCCAGGGACAGGACCGGGAAGGGGCCCCCGTCGTTGACCGCGACCCTGGCGTAGAAGAGGTGGTGAAGGCCGTTGGTCCAGTTGAACGACAGCGTGACCAGGGGGATGATGAAGAGGGACGCGAGGAGTGGAGGGGTGAGCCATTCTTTCCTTCCCGCGAACTGTATCGCCATGATCGCGAAAAGGGCGGGGATCACGGAAACACCGAGGTACTCCACCCTGATCCAGAAGAGCATACCCCCGAGGTCCCCCCTGGTGAGCTCCATCCCGTAGCCGACTGAGTAGATCGTCAGGGCGAGCATGAAGAGCGAGATAGTCGCGCTCTTCGCGGAACGCCTTTGAAGGGCGTAGAGGGAGATGAGGGCCGTGATAAGGCCCGTTGCGAAGAGGGCCGCGGTAAAGGGCGCGTAGGCGGGCATGGTCCTGGCGGGTTGCCTCCGGTTCGGTTCCGGCCCTCTCCCGCATGGGCCGGGCGTTGCCCTGCAATATAGGCACGGCCCGGAAGGGCGTGCAAGCATAATTTCGCCCCCCCTTGATAAGGGGGGTGACAGCGCCACCCCTGTGCGAGCCCATGGGTTAACGGGCAGTGCGGCAGTTCCGCACATGCCGGCGGCCGGATGTTGCCCGGCGACTGTTTCAGTGTGAGTGAAAACATAATCTTAGCACCCGACCCCCAGGACTGCTAAAAGATAGAGGTTGGTAAGGAGTGGGTAGGTAGCGGGAAGGGGGGATGTTCGATTATCAAAGCGGGAGAATTTTTATGTATACTGAACAAGCGGGTGCGGATTCAATTAATGTGGCCGGCTCTTAAAACCAAAAAAGGATTGAATCCACGCGAATCATTGCCTATGCTCGTGCGCAAGGAGGTGCTGCCCGTACGGCGATTGACGATGAACTGATCAGGGGAACCCTTGTGATTTTTATTATGCGCGGTGCGGCGCGGCATCGATAAACTCTTACCTGGGGATACAAAATGACACTGCCGGAATTCACAACCGAACAGTATCTCATGACAGTTTCAATTTTTCTCTTTTTTCTTCACTGGATCACGTCATACGTGAATATTTTTTTGTATTATGATACTTACAGGCCTTTTGAAAGAGCCTTTGTGAGCGGTTTCTTTCCTTATACGCTGTTATTCAAGCAGAAATACCGGGCACTGCGCGTCATTTCACTCGTCCTGCTCTGTGCATGCGTTGCAACCACGGTTGCGGGAATAATGGTATATTGTAAATAAATCGGGAACCTTCACGGAACCGAGTCAGAACAACCCGCATAGTAACACACGCGTTATCCGCAATGCATTTAACATGCCCATGAATGCGATGTGATCGTTGAATGCCCCATAGCGTCGGGATTAATCCCGACGCTAGGATTTAAACCCCATGCCAGGGGGGTGTAAAAATATTATATATAATTTACATCCCCCGTTCGTTACCTCACTATAGAGGAACCCTACATGAAAGAGATACTGCCATCTGAAACAATCCTTTCTAAGATATTTCTGATCCGCGGCTTAAAGGTTATGCTGGACAAGGACCTTGCGGAATTGTATGGAGTTGAGACAAGGGTTTTGAAACAGGCCGTTAAACGGAACAACAGAAGGTTTCCTGAAGACTTTATGTTTAATCTTACCAACGAAGAGTTTGAAAACTTG
>CAZKPR010000083.1:0-9397 GCA_964554685.1 uncultured Leptospirales bacterium
ATTTCGTCTCGGAAAAGATGAAGAACTTCGAGGTTAACCACGTCCTGGTCCTGGGCGCGTCGATCCCCGTGTACCGCGGCCTTTCCGTCATCGTGGAATTCAGGCACAATTACGGTCTTACCAGCATCAACAGGCATAAGAATAAATCGGTCCTGCTGCCGCCTCAGGATTTTATCGAGAGGTTCCGGACACTCTATCTGTTCGTAGGCGCGAACTATCGCGTCTGGTAACCGGGGGGGTCGCGCATGAAAACACTCTCTGCATCGATAGTGACGGCGATTTCGTTGTTCACCGGATGCATGAACTCGCTCGACGAAGGCATACCGCCGGCTGCATCCGAGCTCGGACTGCTGCGTTCCGTCGTCGTGAACGGCAGGATCTTCTACTACGCGGAACCCCTGCTTCCCCCGCCCGCAGGGGGCTACCCCGTCATCATGCTTTTTCACGGCGGGGACGGGTACGCGGCGGACTGGATAGAGATAGAGGGCCTTCCGAACGGCATGACCGTCATCGGGCTCGCGCGGCGGTATTTCATCATCGCGCCCGAATCGGGCGTCTCCGACGAGGGCTCGGGGACCGTCACGGACGTGAAGAAGCGGTGGAATACGGCCGTGAACAGCGGTGACATCCCGTATATCCTGGACATCCTCGCGTGGATCCCGCGGTCCGGCTACCCGGTAAACATGGGGAGGATTTTCCTCGCCGGCATATCCTCGGGCGGTGCAATGGTGAGCCGCATGGCCCAGACGACTCCCTGGCTCTTTGCGCGCCTTGCCATCATCGCGTCGATGAATCCCTCGTACTCGCCCTACTGGGAATCCACCGTGATCGTGAGCGCGGAGCATCCCTCCACCGCGTTCATACACGGGACCGCCGACTGGGCGGTGCCGATTGATCGCATGCGCGAGTATTATAACGGGATACCGGCGGTCCCGGCTGCCCTGGGGGATTGTGATTTCACGGACGGCGGGGCCAAGGTGAAGATGAAATGCGAGGTCCCCGGCGGGGGTCACACATGGTTCGGCCAGTACAACTCGAGCATCTACGACTGGTTTGATGCCGCGCCGCAGTAGGCCCGCGGTGCGCCCGCCCGGGGGAACCCGAAATGCCGCTTGACAGGAGAGGCATTCTCTGCTTTCATACTGCCGCGCAATGCGGAAATACAGAGCAAGGCAGGTGAGGTTTTCATGGCTCAGATAACGGTGCCCGCGAACGTCTCGGTGAAAAACGTGAAGGAATTCCGCGACATGGTGAACAACGCCATGGAGGCGGAGGGCGCCATCGTGCTGGATTTCAGCGAGGTCGCGCGCGTCGATCTCGCCGTCATGCAGGTGCTGATCGCCCTGAGCCGGGAGTGCGGGGAGAAGAACCGGGGCCTGCGCGTCCGCGCCGCCTCCCCTGAGGTACGGAACCAGCTCAGGATTAGCGGTGTCATCCCGTAGGAATTTTTCCGCTCGGCGCGACGAAATGATCGAAAAAAATGATTGATTCCCCCCGGGGACTTCGCTACCGTTCCTCCGCCCGGCCCGCGGCACCCGGTATCGCCGCCCCGAGGCCCATCCGCTCATATCCCGGGGTACCGCGATGAAGAAGACCGCCGCCTTTTTTGATTTCGACGGCACGCTCCTCACCACGCACACGGCGGGCCTGGTGGTGCGGAACCTCCGCGACTCCGGGGCCCGCCATTTCGCCGGGAGGTCCCTCTCCCTGCTCTATCTCCTCCGGGTCCTGGCGTGGCGGTCCCTCTATCGTGTGCGGATCGCCTCCGAGACCGCCATGGCCGCGGTGCTCCTCGATTTCTACCGGGGCAGGCGGGTCGACGATGTCGAGCGATGGTCCGCCGGGTTTTACCGCGACTACCTGAGGCCAGGCCTCTCGTCGATCATGATCGACATCGTCAAGGAACACAGGCGGAAGGGCCACCTCCTGGTGATCGTTTCCGGCCAGGTCAGGACGGTCCTCGATCACGTGGCCGCGGACCTGGGCTTCGACCACGTGATCTGCACCGACCTGGAGCGTGACGGTAGCGGCCGCTTCACCGGGAAGCCCGCCGGGATCATCTGCGTTGATTCGAACAAGAAGGACCTCGCCCTCGCCTACGCGGAGGAGGAGGGGATCGATCTCTCCTCCTCCTACAGCTACGGGAACCACGAGGCCGACGGGGAGATCCTCGCCATGGTGGGGAACCCCGTGGCCGTGGAGCCGACGAGGCGCCTGGAGGCCATGGCCATGGAGCGGGGGTGGCGGATCATTGCCCACTGAAAGGTGGTGTCGCGGGAGCCCCGAAGTTCATCCGAATCCACTTGCAGCGTCCATCGCGTTCATGTTCTCGATCCCCTCACCGCCGATATGTCATTGACAGCGCCCCGCGTTGATGGTTGCCTTGAACGGCGACACCCCCCGGCGGCGATTCGCGCAACACCCGAGAAGGCGGCACCATCATGGCGAAACCGGAACTGAAAATTCAGACCACCACCCTCTGGGACTACCCTTCCCAGCAGTATCGACGCGACCAGGAGGCGCATAAACACTACCGCGGCGCCACGCCGGCCTACATCATATGGAATCTTCTCCGGCGCTACACGAAGCCGAAGGACCTGGTGGTGGACCCGATGTGCGGAAGCGGCACCACCCTGGACGTGGCCCGCGACCTGGGGAGGCGGGCCCTGGGCTACGACCTGGCCCCGGCGCGGAAGGACGTGTTCCGCGCCGACGCGCGGAAGCTCCCCCTGGAGGACGAAAAGGCGGACTTCGTGTTCATCGATCCCCCCTATTCGAATCACATACAGTATTCGGGGCTCCCGGAATGCATCGGCGAGCTCTCGGCGCGGGGGGAGGCCTACTTCGAGGCCATGGGGGAGGTCATCGCGGAGATTGACCGGGTGCTCCGGCCCGGGCGCCACATGGCCCTCTATGTCTCCGACTCCTACGAGAAGGGGAAGCCCTTCTCTCCCATCGGATTTCGCCTCTTCGCCCTCATGGAGGAGCGCTTCGAGGCAGTGGACATCGTCGCCGTGACGCGGCGCAACGCGAAGCTCAAGAACCGGAGCTGGCACGCCGCGGCACTGGAGGGGAACTTCTTCCTCCGGGGGTTCCACTACCTCTTCATCATGCGGAAGCCCAAAGGCAGGGACGGGAAGGGGAGGGCCGACCGCCGGTCCCCCGGGGAGGTCCGGGAGGATCTCCGGGGGATCTGATGCGACCCTCAGGTGAGGAACATGAAGAGCCAGTCCGCCACGAGGGAGGGCTTCGCCGCCCCCTCCACGGAGACCGTGTGGGTCACCGTGACGAGGACCCTGCCACCCTCCTTCTCTTCGACGCCGGCGAGTCTCATGACGGTGCGTATCCTTGATCCCGAGGGCACGGGGTCGATGAAGCGGATCCTGTCGAACCCGTAATTGATCACCGCCTTCACGCCTTCGGGTATCCATATCCCCGAGGCGGAGAGGCGCGTGAGGAGGGAGAGGGTGAGGAACCCGTGGGCCACGGTGCGGCCGAAGGGGCCGCTCTTCGCCTTTTCCGGGTCCACGTGGATGAACTGGTGGTCCTCCGTGCAGTCCGCGAAGAGGTTGATCCGTTCCTGGGTGATCTCGATCCAGTCGCTTGTCTTTTCGTCCCCGATCAGTTTTTTCAGTTCATCGACGGGCAGAACGGTCATGGCCATGGCAGATCCTCCTTTAGCATGCGAAACAGTAAGAACCGGTAGACAAACAAAGTCAATTAAAATGCGTGCGTACTCTCACAAATGCTATCCCTTTTACAACCGTGCGATTTTGTGCCACTGAGACACTGATGCACTGAGAATATAATGTCATAAATCTCATGTGCGTCACCACCAGCGTAATGCGGCGGGCGTATGGTGATGGGGGATGATCGCGATCAGACCGTTTTTCCTCCGCGTCTCGGCGTCTCCGTGGCCTTGTTCGTGGAGGAGAGCCGGCCCTTTGCACCGCCTGCGTGGCAAAAGGGTTGACAGCGCGGTCCCGCCGGCGCTATTATCGGGAAGACGGCGCCCGGTCCGGGCGCCGGGGGAGGCGTCATGGCGATCCATCGTGAAAAAATCATCCTGGTACTGGTCAACATAATAGGGGGCACCGCCGTTCTCGGGAGCTACGCCCGGGGCATCCTCACGCGCCCCGACGCGGGGTCCCTCTGGGGCGGCGTTCCCGAATCGGTGATGCCCCTCTACAGCGTCTCCATGGTCACCGCCGCGGCGGGGTACCTGGCCTTCACGGCCTACCTGCTCTTCGCCGTCGACGCCGGGGCGGCCAGGGTCGCCGGTCGCTTCGGGTACCGCCTTTTCACCTGGCTCTACGTCCTGGTCCTGGCGCCCTCGGCGGCGTGGATGCCCCTTACCTTCGCCATGATCGATGCGCCGTCATCCTGGACCTGGGTCGCCCTGCGGCTGGTCCTCGCCGCCGTGGGCGCTGCGTCGGCGGGAATCCTGGTCTCCCTGGTGTACCTGTCGCCGCGGTCCGCCCCGGCGGCCCGCGGCGCCGCAGTGGCGGGAAGCATCCTCTTCTGCTTCCAGACCCTGATCCTCGACGCCATGGTGTGGACCGCCTTTTTCCCCGTTCGCCTGTAGCGGGCCCCCGGGGCGCGGCATGGCGCGCGTTCCGCCGCCGCGTGGTTTTTTTATTATTTCCCTTGAAAAAAATGCCCTTTTACGGGAAAGTGTCCGCACATGCGGATTGCGGTGAAATGACACGCCTGTTGCCCCGGAAGATTTTTCCCTTTCAGCGGAGAGCGTTTCGCACCACGGTACATCGGGGCTTCGCCGCGCGGTATCATCCCGCCCTGCGGACAGAGGGCGGGTCCTGGGGCCGGGGGCGGCCTCCGGCGAAGTGGGCGCTGTCATTTTACGTCATCGCGTGAAAAAATATAGTGGAGAAGGTAATGATGCAGGGAAAAACATTGTATGTCGGCAACCTGAGCAGCACGGTGAACAGGAACAGCCTCATCGACCTCTTTTCCGGTTACGGGAACGTCGTGGATGTGAAGATAATCGGTTCCAACGCCTTCGGCTTCATCGAGATGTCGAACCAGACCGAGGCGGAAGAGGCGAAGAAGTCTCTCCAGGGATACAACCTCGAGGGCAAGGAACTCAAGGTCGGCGAGGCGCGCCAGAAGAACTATCCCCGGGGCCGCGGCCCGAGGCGATAGGGTAGAAACGCGTACCGCCCTGCCGGGGGCCGCCTTCCCTCATCCGCGGATTTATTTCTGCGGGAACCAGGGTATGAAGGCGCTTGTGGCTTCCCGGTATTCCTCCCAGCCGGGCGTCCCTTCCATCATGCGCTCCGTCATGGGCACCCCCGAGACGAAGAGAAGCAAGGCCGTGATGACCAGGGGACCGATGAGCCCGATCCATCCCCAGGGAGAGGAGAGGGCGATGATGCCGATTCCCCACCAGAGGGTCGCCTCCCCGAAGTAGTTGGGGTGCCGGCTGTAGCGCCAGAGGCCGGTTCGCAGAATCGTGCCCCGTTTCGAGGGGTCCTTCATGAAGCGGTCAAGCTGGTAGTCCCCCAGGGCCTCGAAGAGAAACCCGGCGCACCAGACCGCGATCCCCAGGGCGTCGGACCACCCGATCCCCTTGCCCCCCGACGAGGCGATGATCATGAGGGGCAGGGCGTTCAGCAGAAGGATTCCCCCCTGGAGCATGAACACCTGGAGATAGCTCCTGAGGACGAAGAGGCGCCCCCATTCCTCCCTCCATTTCCTGTACCGCGGGTCCTCCCCCCTGCCGTGATTGCGCCGGAATATCCGTATCGCCAGGCGGAGACCCCATAGTGTGACCAGGAAGGCCACGGCGACCTGCCGCGTCCCCGGGCCTCCCTGGAGGAGGATGCCGACAAGGACCACGAGAATGAAGCCGGGTCCCCAGGCGATGTCCGCGATGCTGTTGTCCTTCAGGGCCATGGCAATGATGAAGAGCGCCGTCATGTAGCAGAATACGATGATGGCTGAAATGACAATGGTTTCCCCTAATGGCATGGCTTCCTCCTACGCGCGTTGTTGGCCCTGCTCAATTCCCTTCCGGATCCGCTCCCGCACCTCGGCGATGAGGCGATCCAACGATGATTTGTCATACCGGGACGCCTCCACGGGCTCGTGGATCCGCATGACCGCCCTCCCGGGAAAAAGGTCGAAGGTCCCCGGTGGGAGGATTCGCCGCGTCCCGGTGATGCTCACGGGGAGTATCGGCAGGCCGAGGTCCAGGGCGATCTGAAACGCCCCTTTCTTGAATTCACCCAGGCTCCCGTCGCGGCTCCGCGTTCCCTCGGGGAGAATGATCAGGGAGGTTCCCCCGGTGATCCGGCTCCTTGCCCGCTCCAGGTCGGCGTAGGCCTCCTTCGGGTTCGAGCGGTCGATGAGGACGTTCCCCCCCTTCTCCGCGGCGTAGCCGAAGACCGGCACCTTCCTGAGTTCCTTCTTGATCACCCACTTCAGGTCGATGCCGAGCCACCCGTAGAGCACGAAGATGTCGTAGTGGCTCTGGTGGTTCGAGACCACGATGTAGGATTTTTTCTTTTCAATATGCTCCCTGCCCAGGACGGTCACGAGCATGGGCGTGATGAAGCTGTTGAAGCGCGCCCACCATACCCCCGTGGTCCTGTTGGCCACGCGGTCGTTGAGGATGAAGATGATGATGACTCCCAGTCCCACGAAGAAGCAGGTGGAAAGGATCAGGAGAGGAAGGAAGAGCAGCCACTTGTAGGGCTGGTAGAGCAGTCTGAGGGTCCTCCGGAGGGGGCCGCGCTTCACCATGGTCATTTTCCCTTCATGGTGTCCGGAATCTTCACCGCCACGAGTTTTCCCCGTGCGCAGAGCGCGCCACCCGCCGAGAGGTCGGTCTCCACGACGATCTTCCGCTCCTTGATCTCCGTGACCCTCGAACGGAGGACAAGGGGCGGTCCCATGGGGGTGGGGCGGAGGTAGTCCACGTGGAGGGAGGCGGTGACGTAGCGGAGGGGTGGGTCGCTGCCGAAGTCCCGGCCCTCGGCGCGGTAGGCCGCCGCGGCGGCGGTGCCGGTGCTGTGGCAGTCGATGACCGAGGCGATGAGGCCGCCGTAGACGAAGCCGGGAAAGGCCAGGTGGCGGGGGTCCGGCTCGAAGGTGCAGACGCTCTCTTCGCCGTCCCAGTAGCTCTTCACGTGAAGGCCGTCGGGGTTCAGGCGTCCGCACCCGTAGCAGTGGCTGAAGTCGTCGGGGTACCGCTCCTGGAAGGATTGTTCAGTCATGTCGCGCGCTCTCCCATCCTAGTACTTGAAGGGGTCCTTGTAGGTAAGGCCATTCCCTTCGGGTCGCTCAAGCTTTTTGTATTCCGATTCGTAGTTTTTCAGGAACTTCGACGCTTTCTCGAAGGTGAAGAAGAGGTCGTTCCCCTTCCCCCTCTTCCCCGCGTGGAATTCCAGGCCGTAGTCCTTTATGTAGCGGTCGCGTATCAGGGATTCGTCGGAGCGGGCGGTAAGCTCCACGGCGATGTCGCTCTTCTTCCGTCCCGGGTGCATGGTGATGGCGTAGTCGCACGCCATGGCGACGGTCGCCTTTCCCACGCCCCGTACCCTGTAGTAGGTGTCGTCGCACCGGTACTTGCCCAGGTACGCGAGCTTGATGTTTCCCGGGTAGTTCACCGGGAGGGCGGTGAAGTAGTCGACGTAGACTCCCCACCGGGGGTTCTTTTCCGTGATGTGGTACTGGAAAACGCTGTAGCCGAGGAGGATGAGGGTTTTATCGTATGAGATGACGATGGCGTGGGACACGAAATGGTTCTTCTTGAGGAACTGGACGGCCGTGAGCCGCTTGTCTTCGTGCTCGGCGAGGAGGCCGTAGCGGCTGTGGTAGAACTCCTGGAGGGTATGCATGCTCCGGTCGTCGAATGTATTGAAAAGGCGCTCCTCCATCCGGTGGAGAGGCATGACTCTTCCGGCTATCAGCTTCCCGTTGATGTATATGGGGACCCAGTTGGCCTTGACGCTGAACTTGAGTCCCGATTCCGTTCCGCTCATGTACGCTCCCGATACTCGCGCCGGTCCCGGTGACGGGGACTTTTTGTGGGATACTATATTCCGGCCCCAATTATTGCAACATTAATTATCTGGCCGCGCATTCTCCGGGTGGCGCTCCCGTCACCCCGCCGCCGGGGCGTCCCTGTCACGGAGGGAGGCCCCTCCGGTTTCTTCGAGGTCCTCCGGCAATTCAAGGGGGAAGAGCAGCCCGTAGAGGCGGGGACCGATGATGAGGACGCAGGCGACGGCCGTGATGATTCCGGCGATGACGTCCACGGCGTAGTGATAGCGACAGTAGACCGTGGCGACGCAGAGGCTTGTCACGATGGGCGAGGTGAGCAGGAAGGCCCTGGGGGCAAAGCGCCGCGCGAAGATCCAGACGGCGATGGTCCCCGCGACGTGGCCCGAGGGCATCGCTCCTCCGGGGATGTCGGCCCTCTGGAGGAAGACGCGGGCGAATTCCGAGATCGGTCCCGCCGCGAGGTAGCCCGAGCCCCCGGGGTCGAAGTGGACGGGCCCCTGGGCGGGGAAGAGGGCCTGGACCAGGAAGCAGAGGTAGATGGTGAAGCCGCAGATGAAGGATACGTAGAAGAACTCCCGCCGCCGGTCCGTGAAATAAAGATAGAGCGGGAGGTAGAGGGTTACCCAGTAGTAGGAAAGATAGGAAAAGTTGAACCACTCCGTGAGCCAGGCCCTGTTTCCCCAGGCAGCGGCCAGGTCCCGGCCGATGTGGAAGCCGAAGAGGGCCATGTCCGCCTGTATAAGAAGATCGTCGAAGGGCTCGCTGAAGAAAAGGAAACTCACGGGGTGCGTCCACCTGAAAAAGGGTCCCAGGAGGAACATCGGATAGGTGTGGCGAAGGAACCTGACGGCGGGATTTGCCAGGAGGGGATGATCTGCCCGGTCAAGGGCGGGGGCCACGACGAGGGCGCCCGCCATGACCGCTCCGTAGAGCGCCATGAATTTCAGGGCCAGCCGGGGGTCTTCCCCTGTCCTCGCGGCGATGATGAGGATCATCACGGCGCAGTGTCCGGCGACGAGGACGTCGATCGGGTAGAGGGACGACCAGAGTTGTGCGAAACGGTCCTTCATCGTGTTGCGCGCGTCAGGTTTGTTCAAAGGCCCCTGTCGACCCGTGGGAGATCTCGTCGACCCCCCGACAGAAGAGCATTTCCCTCACCCTGGAGAGACCCAGGCCCGTGGCGAGGAGCGTGATCTCCTCCTCCTTCGCCAGGGCGACGACCTTCGGGTCGACGCTGTTTCCCCCGGCGATGACCACGGCCGTTATCCCGAAAATCGAGGCCGTGCGTATCACCTGTATGTTGTTGAGCCCCGTAAGGAGCATGTCCGGCACGGCCTGGCCGGCCAGGATGTCGCTCATCCGGTCGCAC
>CAZKPR010000083.1:9407-15723 GCA_964554685.1 uncultured Leptospirales bacterium
CATGGCGTTGCGGATTTCCTGGTCTGAATCGTCGTTCGGGAGGTTGAGGATGTTGGCGTTGAGGAGGGAGATGACCTCGCCTGTCTTCATGGTGCTCCGTTGCCCCCGTGGCGGCGCCCCATGCCCCATCATGCATGGCGCGGTAGTGTTCATGTCTATGAAAAGGCTTCAGGGGCATACCTGTCAAGAATTAAACATGCCACGGATTGCGCGGTGCGGCGAGGGCGATATTCCTCGTTGCACCTAAATGTTCTTGCAATGAAGGGACAATGGTGTCCCCTGTGGCCATGAGGGAGTACGTACATCGCGAGCCGGGCATGGAATCCGCTGCCCTCCCCTGGCCCTGCAGGGTCGTGGAGGAGGGGAGGATGTCCCTCGGCGGGAGGGAGTTCCTTTACATGGTGGGGGACGCGACGATCGGGAGCGCCTGCGTGGGGGCCGGGAGCCTCCGCTACGTCTACGTTCCCGGTTTCATCGCTGCGTGGCGCTCCCGCCGCGACGGCTCGGACGAGGCGGTGAGCCTCGTCGAGCCGGTGCGCGACGGCGATGATCAGGGGGCCATTCGCCGTCTCCTCGCCGGGCGCCATCCCTCTCTCCAGGTATGTTTTTAGACGGGCGCGGGGAATCTGAATGGCATCGGGGACAGGGGAAAAAATGAAGGCGCTCCGGGAGGCCCTCCGGGCCCTCCGGAACAGGAATTACCGGCTCTTCTTCATCGGCCAGGGCATCTCCCTGACGGGGATATGGATGCAGACCATCGCCGTGGGATGGCTCGTTTTCCGCATGACCAGGTCGGAGCTGATGCTCGGCATCGTCACCTTCTCGAGCCAGGCCCCGGTGTTTCTTCTTTCTCCCTTCGCCGGGGTCATCGGCGACCGCTTCGACCGGAGAAGGATCCTCCTCTTCATGCAGTTCATGGCACTCTGCCAGGCCCTCGCCCTGGCCATTCTCACCATCGCGGGAACCGTCGAGGTGTGGCAGATCATCATGCTCAGCGTGCTCCTGGGCCTGGCCAACGCCTTCGAGATGCCGGCGCGCCAGGCCTTCGTGGTGGAGCTTATCGAGGACCGCGCGGACCTGAGCAACGCCATCGCCCTGAACTCAGCCCTCTTCACCGGGGCGCGCCTCATCGGCCCCGCCGTGGCGGGCGTTCTCGTGGCAACGGCGGGGGAGGGGGCCTGCTTCCTCGTCAACGCGGCGAGCTATCCCGCCTCCCTGGCGGCGCTTCTCATGATGACGATACCGCGCCGCGACGCCCCGGCGGAGGGGAAAAGGCTCATGGGGGACCTTGCGGAGGGGATGCGCTACGCATTCGGGTTTCCCCCGATCCGCGCCCTCCTGGCCACGGTGGCCCTCCTGAGCCTCACGGCCATGTCCTTCCCGGTGCTCCTCCCCGTCTTCGCTTCGGATATCCTCCACGGAGGACCGAACACCTACGGGTTCCTGGTCGCCGCCTCGGGCTTCGGGGCGATATGGGGCACCCTCTACCTCGCGATGAAGAAGAGCGTCCTCGGCCTCGACCGTGTCATCAGCGTCTCCCTGGTCCTCTTCGGCCTGGGCCTCGGGGCCTTCTCCCTTTCCCGCTCCGCGACCCTCTCCATGGCCGCTCTTGCCGTGGTGGGCTTCGGGATGATCCTCGCCCTGGCGGCGTGCAACACCATCCTCCAGACCATCGTGGAGGAGGGAATGCGCACCCGGGTCATGGGGCTCTACGTCATGGTCTTCATGGGAGCGGCGCCCCTGGGAAGCATCAGCGCTGGGGGCGTCTCCACGGTCATCGGGGCCCCCGCCACGAGCCTCATCGCCGGGGCCCTCTGCGTCATCGGCGGGCTCCTCTTCGCGCGCTGGGTTCCCGTCCTCAGGAGGCTCGTGCGCCCCATCTACCATAGGATGGGGATCATCAGGGAGGTGGCCATGGGGATCCAGGCCACGGAGGAGCTCATCACTCCGCCGGAGTGATCCCTGCCACTGCCTGCTGCCGTCATTCCATATCCTTCTTGACAGGGGCCTTCGGCCGGGGTAGATCCATGGGAGCATGAGGACCATCGAAACCAGCATCGTGCCGGAGGGCGCGGCGGGAGCGCGCTTCAGCGATTACGCCTGCGAGGCCTTCGCGCACCTGGCGTCGCGCAAGGGGGTGAAGAAGGCGATCAAGCGGGGCGAGGTCCTGGTCGACGGCGCCCCCGGCGTCACGGGCCTTCGCCTGCGCCCCGGCCAGCGGATCGAATTCCTTGCAAGGGAACGCGCCCCGGGAACGATCTACCGCCTGGACCTCAGGGTCGTTTACGAGGACGAGTGGATCGCCGCGGTGGTGAAGCCCCCTGGCGTGCCCGTGCGCGGCAACGCCTTCAAGACCCTGGAACACGCCCTCCCCGGATCGCTCACGCCCTCCCGCGAGCCCGACGCCCTGGCGTGCCCCGACCCGGTACATCGACTCGATGCTCCCGTAAGCGGTCTCCTTCTCGCGGCGAAGACGGCCCGGGCGCGGGCGGTCCTGGGAAGGGCCTTCGAGGGGCGGGAGATCGTGAAGCGCTACCGCGCAGTGGTGACGGGGCGGGTCGACGCCCCGGGCATCATCGAGGGCCCCGTGGGGGGGCGCGAGGCCGTGACGGAGTACTTTCCCCTCCGCGCCGTCCCCTCCCTCCGGAACGGCCGCCTTACCCTGGTGGAGCTCCGGCCCCTTACGGGGCGCACGCACCAGCTCAGGGTCCACATGGCGGAGGCGGGGCTGCCGATCCTGGGGGACGCCCTGTACGGCCCGCCGGGGCGCGTCCTCAGGGGGAAGGGGCTCTTCCTCTGCGCCGTGGGGCTCGCCTTCCGCCACCCGGCGAGCGGCGAGCCCCTGGATATCGCCATCGATGAGCCTGAGAAGTTCGGCCTGCGCCTCGACCGGGAACTGCGCATGTGGGATCGGCACCGCGGGGGCGGTCAGTAGCTCTGCTGGGTGCCGAAGGCGCCCCGCCCCTCTAGGGGGGTGAACTCGAAATCGGGATAGACCTTTTTGAGGGACTTCGCCACGGACCTGCTGACGTGGAGGGGGGTCTTCACCCCTCGGCCCAGGTAGTTCGACCCGGCGTCCACGACGAAGTGCTTCCGTCCCTCCTTCACGCCCATGGCCTTGATGTGTCCCCCGTGGGTGGCTTTGAAATTAAATTCCTCGTTCTTGAGGCGTTCCGCCGTCTCCTCGTGGGGCTTCGTGCCGATGGAGTAGAACCGGGGTACGTGGTGCTTCTGCTCCATCACCAGGGCCACGTAGGTGATGTGGTCCCCCCGCTGGAGCGACTCGAGCCATATCATGAACGCGTCGTTGCACACCCGCTCCGGGTTGCGCCGCTCGGAGAACCTCCCGATGCGGAACATCTGCTGGACCGGCACGAAGAGGAAGGGGAGACGGTCCGACCGCTCGAAATCGAGGATCTGTTCCGGGGCAAAGGCCGTGGCGATGAACTCGATGATGCGTCCCTGGAGGGAGGGGTGCCTGGTGAAGAGGGGCCACTTCCGGACCAGGGCGAGGGCCCCCGGGGCGGCGGGGCTGTCGTGGAACGACGAGGGGTAGCGGTAGAGGGCGTCGCCCCGCCGGGGCTTCAGTATGCCGTGGGCCGCCGCGAGGGAGCCCTCCCTCATGTCCACGATGTTCGCCAGGAGCATGCCTCCTCCCTCGTCGAAATGGAGGAAGCATCCCTGCTGGTCCTTCCCCTCGCCGACGCGTCGGATAAGGGTGCCCGGCTCGATGGTTCTGCGGTTCGTGAGGGGGATGAAAGGCTCGATCATGCTCGCGTGTCTCCTCGCGCTCCCTGATGGCCGTCCCGGGAGGGATATGCGGCGTTGCAGTGTATAACTTCACGGCGTGAATGTCAAGGCTTTTGGCGCGGGGTGCACGGCATGGCGATGGTAAAGGGATGGAAGAGGACGGAATTCGGGAGACGCCGTAACAGGCGGATGCCACCCACGTACCGGGTGGCATCCTAAGGCTGGTTGAACATTGATGTACCTTTACGCGAGAATCTTCAGCTTGTATCACTTCCTGCTTCTTCAAGCTTGAGACGGCACCGCAGCTTCGGGCTTCGTCCCACGTGACAGGCTGAACTCGAAATTAATATACAGAGGAGACGGGAAAAAATCAACATGCGCGGTGAAAAATCAGGGAAAAAATTTTTATATGCCCGTCCCCTAGCGTCGGGATTAATCCCGACGCTAGGTCAACATGTCATAACGTGCCCATTGATTTTTTATATATTCATATACCCGGTCGAACGAATCCGCATCAACGGAAAATGCGCCATATCCCCGCTGCCATCGTATATCCGCTATACGATATGATGAATAACCTTTAAGATTTTTCACGATTTTTGAAATGCTCAAGCGGGGCGGCGAAGATATCAAAACATGCACATGGTCTTGATGGCCATTCATGATATGGATGATGAAGCCGAGTTCATCCGCCTTTTTTTTGAAATGTGTTTGTAGCTGATTCAATATCCCACACGTTATCAACGGCAGCCTGTGCTTGGTCGAAAAGACAAGATGATGACGGTTGTGATAATACGCTTTCGTATACATGATTTGCTTTTATATTGTTGATTTATCATGTAAACGAAGAGGGATGGAAATTACATAAATTATTATTACGTCATCCCCTGTAGCGTCGGGATTAATCCCGACGCTACAGAAGGGGTATTAATCCTTGACACGGCGATTTATTATAGCCATCATACCAGTTCCATCCGGTTCATAGTGGAGGTGCCCCATGCGAAACACCATCTTCATTCTTGCCGCGGCAACCTTTGGTTTCTGCCTCGCGGCGATTCCCCTCGGCGCGAAGGAGGCGGGCACCGTCAAAATGGTTTTCGGCCAGGTGTCGATCGAATCGAAGGGAGCGTCGCGCCCCGCGGCGGTCAACGACCGCCTCGAGGGGGGAGAGATCATCGTGACCGGGCCCGATTCCCTGGCGGACATACTGATGGGGGACCGTGGGTATGTCCGCGTGAGGGAGCGGACCAGGGTTTCCTTCGCCTCGCTGGCGAAGGGCGGCGATGAATCCGACCTCGATCTGACACTGGGGAGCGTGATGGTCTTCATCAACAAGCTCACGCGGGGGAAAAGTTACGAAGCCAAAGCCCCCACCCAGGTCGTGGCCGTACGGGGCACCATCTTCCAGATGACGGGGGAGGAGGAGGGCTCCCGCGTGGACGTCCTCTCCGGCTCCGTGGACGTGAGCCCCGTGGTGAGGGGGGAAGTGCAGCGCCAGATCACCCAGCTCGTGGAGGAGAACCAGTCCCTCGCCCTGAGCCGCGCCCGGGCCCTCCAGGTCCTCGCCGGGCAGAAGCGCCTCGAGGCCGAGGCCATGCGCCGTGAGATACGTGATTCCATCATGCAGCAGGTCGAGGAGATCAGGGCGCGCCCGGAGTTCAAGGATCTCGGCCGGGAAATGAAGAAGGAGATACTCGATCACATCGAAAAGAAAAAGCAGGAGCTGAAAGAAAGGGGCCTTGACCGCGAATCGTTGAAGGAGCGGATGGAGGAGGGCAGGGAGCGCCTGAAGCAGGAAGGCGAGCGCCTCAAGGACGAGGGGGAGCGGATGAGAAAGCAGCTC
Source organism: uncultured Leptospirales bacterium (assembly GCA_964554685.1). Classification (GTDB taxonomy): domain Bacteria; phylum Spirochaetota; class UBA4802; order UBA4802; family UBA5550; genus RBG-16-49-21. Next base: position 15,001 of record CAZKPR010000083.1, read on the forward strand.
GAGGAGATGAAAGAGTAGAATAGCGGCGGGTGGCGGGGAAGGAGCCGAAAAAATGCCTTGAATTATTCGCCCCCCCCTGCGAGGATTGACATGCGCCGCATGCCCGAATTTTTTCTATGAAGTCCCGATTCCTCCAAATACCCCGGACTCCATTATTCGGATACGGCGCGCGTATTCGGCGTTAAAGAGCCCCTTCCTCGGTGAACCCGGCGCCCTTGAGGGTCGACGCCGCGTTTTTTTTCAGCATTTCTGTTCAGGTACGGTATGGTTCTATCTGTTGTCATCCCATGTTATCGCTGCTCCCGGAGCCTCGAGGAGCTGCACCGACGGCTCCGGGCGACCCTCCCGGCCATTACCGGCGAGTACGAGATAATCTTTGTCAACGACGGGAGCCCCGAGGATGACTGGCGTGTTATCAGGGACCTCTGCAGGGAAGACCCCATGGTGGTGGGCATCAACCTCTCGAGGAATTTCGGTCAGCAGTACGCCACGGCGGCGGGCCTCGATTTTTCCAGGGGCAACTGGGTGGTGGTGATGGACGGGGACCTCGAGCACAGGCCCGAGGACATACTCAGGTTCTGGGAAAAGTCACGGGAGGGGTTCGATGTCGTCGTGGGCAGGAGAATTAACAGGAAGACCTCGGCGGTGAAGCTCCTCGCTTCCAGGGCGTTCTACGCGGTTTTTAATTATTTATCCGAAATGAAGGGCGACAGCTCCCATTCC
>CAZKPR010000084.1:0-15562 GCA_964554685.1 uncultured Leptospirales bacterium
AGGGAAAATTCCGGGACTTTTTCGGCGAAGCCCTTCTGTAGTTCGCTGAGGCCCGTCCGCAGATCACCGTAGAGGTTTACCGAGCTGACGGCGCCGAAAACGGCGCAGAAAATTAGAAGGTAGAGAAAGGCGCTGCCCATGGGCATCTTCCGCAGCAGGACGTAGTTGCCGAACCGGTACACGGCCTGGATCGCCGTTATGAAGAAATTTTTCTCGCTGGCATTCATGTCGCTCTCTTCCTCCCGGGTTAATGTCCGTGAACGGGATACACGTTTATGCGCGATATCTTTGCCGCCGGGCACTGCCCGACAGGCAGATGCGCGGGCAGGGCTTATAGCCGTAATGGGCCATGCCCGCGCCGGGCCCGGTTCTCACTGGACGGTGTAGGTGAACTTCCCTTTCGACAGATTGACCGGCTGGTAGACCGGCTCCTGCGTCACCTGGGTGCCCTTTTTCACCAATTTGTATTTCAGGAATTTGTCTCTCACTATCACAAGCTGTGCCTCGTGGTCACCCGCGGCCAGACCGTCGAGGGCGTTGCTGATGGCTCCCCTGAAGTCATCCTCGCCGGTATTGCGAACGTAAATCTGGATCTGGTCCCATGTACTGTCGGGGAGTGACGCGCCGCTGTATACGCCGCGCCATGCCACCTTCCCGTCGATCCAGAGGTGCAGATGACACTTTTCGCCCCGGCTGAACGCGCCGATGGCGCCGGGGAAATAGCAGCGGGCGTAGATCGCGTCACCGGACGTAAAGCCGTCTTTCAGCGAAGCGGATCCTTCCTGCCCCTTGCCGATCGCAGCCGACGCGAAGATCATGTTCGCGATTCCTTCTGAATCGATCTTCTTCATGCTCTGGGCAACAAGCCCCGCAGTCGCGATCGATGCCATGGTTATTCCGATTACAAGCATAACGTGTCCGCGCTTCATGGTGCCTCCGAAAAATATGGTCTGTACCGTTATCCAACCGGGTATATTATTATTATATTGCAGAAGAAAACCCTGTCAACAGATTATCTGTGATAACGAAGGAAATCATGGAAGCACCCCCCCCGCCGCGGCACGACACGTCACGGTTTAACCGGGCAGGTTATCCGCGGGTGAAGGGCGGCTCCAGGGCAGAACAGCCCGGCAGGGATCGCGCTACCACCTGCTGTCCGAGTGGGTTTCGTAGGTTTTGACAAAACCGCACTTCTTGCACTTGTCGGTTACCGCGTAAAAGGTGCGGGTGACGGTTACCGTGCGTCTCTGTCCCTGGCGCTTCTCGGTCTTGTTGACCCGTCTTTCCCCTGTCTTCACCCTCTTGATCTCCTCCATGGCGAAGAAGGTGCCGCACTTGGGACAGCGGGTCTTGTACACGTATAACCCTCCCAGGATGAGGACCGCGATAAGGATGACCGCTATGGTGCCGCCGATTGTTGTGGTTTTATTCATGGCCGGAACAACCTCCACAAAATTATTACGTGAAAGAATCAGCCCGCCTGAAATGAATCAATCGAATGCATAATGACATGGGTGTATAACAGCAGTAATTCGGAAAAATTGCAAGAAGAAAACGGTGACAGCGGTCTGCTCATTCTTCCGTTCACGATATCTCGATCGTTCGGAAGTCGGTTGATAATAATTCAACGACGATGACACGACGGATAATCTGCAATCACCCGTCCCCGGTCCCTCATCGTTACGGCAGCGGCATGATCTTTCCGAGGGCGTCCACCGGCGTGGTGGCATAGAGTACCGCGCGCTCCAGGGCGTCCTCCCGGCGGGCGTGTGCAGCCTGGTAGTCCGGGCGCGCGATCATCTCCAGGAAGGCATTCCTCGACGGGTACTGCACCAGGAGCACGGCGTCCCAGCGCTCGTCACCCTGGAGGAGCTCCTCCGCCCTGCCCAGGTAGACCGCCCGGGCACCAATCTCGCCCAGTATACGGGTCGCCTCCATTGCGTAGGTCTCGTATGAGACGAGACCGTCCTTCCCGCGGAATTTCAACAGGTTGAGCATGATGAAGGGCCCGCCGTCGGCGTTGTCCGCCAGGGCCTTGAAGTCGTCGTGGTTGATCCTAAGGTCGGTCATTTTTTTCTCCCGGTTCTGGCCCCCGGCTCTTCCATGGGGAGCGCGTCGTCGTGCGCATGTCCCCCGGGGGTACGGGGGGATCACCCGCGCATGCCGAGGGCGTACTCGATTTCCCCGCGCACATTCGCATCATCCTCGTTTATCATGAATCCCTCGAGGAGCGCCCCGGCTTCCGCGCCGCCGATCTTTCCCAGGGCCCAAGCCGCCATGCCCTTGACCCGGGGGTCGTCGTTTTCCCGAATGGCGCGCGCGAGGTCGCCGGTGTATGTCTCGTCCGTGCTGTTGCCCATCACGCGGGCCACGTTCATCTTCCACCGCCAGATGTCGTCGGGGGGCATGTAGAACATGTGGGGCCAGATATGCGCCGTGAAGTACTCCCTGTCCATGTGGAGCAGTTTCGGCAGGTCGAAATGCTCCGCCTTCGCCGCCACCTTCGTGTTGACCGGGAGCTCCTGGGCGAGCCAGGCCGCGTTGCGGGGGCACACCTCCTGGCACCGGTCGCATCCGTAGACGTACATCCCCATGGGCTCCCGGAGCTCACGGGGCGTGATGCCCTGCCCGAAATAGGTGAGATATGATATGCACCGGCGCGGGTCCACGCGGCAGTTCCCCTTCAGGGCCCTCGTGGGGCAGGCCGCGACGCAGGCGCTGCGGCACCACTCCGGGCAGTTCAGGCCCTTCGACGGCGCGCCTGGTTCGAATTCCCGGTCCACGGTCACCGTGAGGGGGAAGACCCAGGAGCTTTTCCGCGCCGCCCTGCGGGAGTAGAAGAGGCAGTTCTTCCCCGTGCCCCCCAGGCCGGCCCGGACCGCCGCGGCGCGGTGGGGGAGGTTGAAGGGGACCTTCGAATCGATGCCGTTCTCGCGGAGGAACGAACGGAATTGCTTGATGCGCCGTGACAGGCCGTCCATCGTGACCCGGTCGTCGTCGAGGTAACAGCGCCCGAAGTTCCGCTCGATGGCGGGCGGATAGGCGCCGCGGAAGTACGACTCCACGAGGACGATGATCGACTTCGCTTCAGGGTGGACCTTCTTCGGATCGGCTCCGTCCAGGAGGGCGAGGCCGACCTTTTCGGCCCAGGCGTACTCTTCGCCGCTTTCCTCCAGGAGGTCCCGGTGCCGCTCGAAGGGCTCCGCCGTGGTGAACCCCGCGTCGGCAAAGCCGAGCTCCAGGGCCTTCTCGATGATGTCGTTTCGTGTGATCATGGTTTCTCCGGAAATGGTTGCCGCGGAGGCTCAGTGACGGCGTGTCGTCTGTGCCTCCATGGCTGTCTTTTCATTATATGCCCAGCATGGCCTTCACGGTCTTCACGCACTCAAGCATGTCCGAGCCGTTTTTGCTCAGGCGCGCCATCATGATGCCGCCTTCCAGGGACGCCACCACCAGGCGCGCCGCGGCGGAGGGGTCGATGTCCTTCCTGATATCGCCCTCTTCCTGGGCCTCGCGGATCAGCCTGGCCAGGAGGCGTATCCACTCTTCGAAGATGTCCCTGACCAGCCTGGCGAAGTCATCGTTCACGTCGGACATCTCAAGGGCCATGTTGCCGAAGATGCAGCCCCCCACGAAGCCGCGTTTCCTGTGGAGGCGGTATACCGCGTCGAGGATCCCCCCGACCCGACGGGCGGCGGTAGCGCCCTTCGCGTTTTCTATGAGGTATCTGAAATACTCCCCGCTGGCCCGGCGGATGAGATCGAGGCCCAGTTCCTCCTTGCTCGTGAAGTGGAAGTAGAGGTTGCCCTTTTTCACCCCCGTGGCCTCGACGAGATCGTTCACGCTGGTGTTGGCGAAGCCGCGCCGGTTGATGAGATCCGTTGCCTCGCTGATGACTTTCGCCCTGGTCCTTTCGCCTTTTGTCGCCGTTTCCATGATCCTGTCCATAATATACTGAACGGTCGGTACATTAATTGAACGGGTCCTCTTTGTCAAGGGAATTTTTTGTGAACAGGCCCGTTTCCTTATTATGTAAAATTTCACACCTACAGCACAATAGGGGTAGACATGGAAGGGGGCTGGCCTAGTCTGGGCCGGCCACTGCGGCGGCGCTACTGACGAACGATCACGAAAGGCATGACTCCTCGCGTAACTCGAGAAAGACACTTCAATCACAATGCATGGACCCCGCCGCCGCGTCGGCTCAATCATCCAGTTACAGGGAGTAGGGTTGTGAATAAAATAAGAATTTTTACGGTTGCCATGGTCATTGCCGCGGCGATCCTGGCGCCGACCGCCGCGCCCCTCAGGGGCGATGACACCGGCGAGTCGTGCGTTCCGCGGGCCCTCACCCAGGCGGAGCAGCAATGGTACATGAACACGATGAAAGCGGTGAAAGGCGCCTTTTCACGGGCCCCGTCGGGCTGGAAGGTGACGCAGACATCGGAAATAACGCCGTATCAAGGCACCACGTGCACGGCGCCCCTCTTCCCCATCGGGATCACCTTTCATGTGGAGTTCGCCCACATGGGCCGGGTCATGAAGCACGCCGAGGATTTCAGCCGCGACAATAAGGCCGACCGCCTCGAAGGCCTGAACGACCGGCTCACCGCCGCCCTGGCGAGGGGCGACATGAAAACGGTGCAGCGGATACAGATGGAGATGCAGGACCTTCATGCCGGGGGCGCCGAGGGAATGGTGGCCACCGTGGAGGCGCGGATCAACCAGGGGAGCGTCATCGAGACAATGGAAAACCCGCGGCCCTACGCGGTGAAGGGCGCCGATTTCGCCCTTATCCAGAAGGACGGCGCGGGCCAGAAGATCGTCATCTACATGGGGCGATGGAAAAGGCATGCGGGCGGCGAGATACTGAGCGAATTCCGCGGGGGGACGCCCAACGCGGCGGTGCAGATCATCGAGATCGTCGTACGGGGCGAGATCGCGCCGGAGCTCATACAGATGGCAAATCTCGGGTCGCTCAGGTCCCTCTGCAAATAGAGGGTCATGGCATGCTTGCCCGCAAAAGACGCGGCGCGGCGCCATGGACGCCGCGTCTTTTGCGGGGCGGAGCATGACGCCCCGCGCCGTCATGGCGGCAGCTCGGCCCGTGGCCGGGCGGCACGATGGTCTCTATCGGGGGGGCATGCGGCGCGTGGCCATGGAAAGTTCCCCGTTGAAATGACCGTAGAACTTCCCCGGGGACGCCACCGCGTGAATGCATCCCGTCATTTCAGCAGGGGACGCAGGTCATCGAGCCTGTCGAAGAGGTGCCAGATGTAGTCGTCCCCGCCCTTTTCGCGGTGGGGATGGAGGTCACCCAGGGCGGGGTCGTCGAGATACGACTGGAAAGCTTCCCGGGAGGACCACTCCACGACGATGAAGACCTGCCTGGGGAGGATGTCGCCCATGATCGCCTCGCGAAATTTACCCAGGGCGACCACCTTCCCGCCGTGGGCCGCCACCTCCTTCGCGGAGCGGCGCGAATACGCAAGATACTCATCGCGATTCGCGATGTTGAAAAGGTTCAACGCGTAAACGGGATTGTTGCCCATGTAAGAGCCTCCGGTGTTTCAGCGTTTCACATGCAGTGCCTGCTGCGGAGCGGCCGCTGCATGGCACCCCCGGTTCCTCCATGACTCCCGCTCCTTCGCGCGCGCAATGCGGCGGTTCCCTGCGACCCCTGACTTTCAGCGCGTCGGCGTGCGGCCTGAGGAGGTCGCATCGCCCCCTGGCGCGGGGTATGATAATCCGCTCACGGCGGATCGTCATACCCCTCAGGTGCCGCCGTACCCCACGGTCACCCTGTCCCCTTCGACGATGACGGGGACCTGCCGCCTTCCCCCGGAGTGCTTCAGCATCTCGTCGAATCCCTTTCTGTCGGCCTTCACGTCGACGTAGCGGGCCCTTGCGCCGTATGCCTCACGGGCACCGTCGGTGTAGGGTCAGCCGCTTTTTCCGAAAATGATGATCTCCTCCATGGCAGCCTCCATTACGGTTGTGGTATCCAGGGAATCCCGGCTTATCGCCGTGCCGGCCCGGGTGACACGGCCGGCCGTGCCGGCAGCAGGTATAGCATGCCGTGAGAACCCTGGCAAGCACAAACCGCGGGACAGATGTGGGATGTATCCGTAGCATGCGATACCATGCCGGGTGGCCCGTCGAGGAGAAAAACTGCTGGACAGGGCGCATGGAAATAATAGACTGACATGTCAGTTTATAAGAATTGTCCCTGGCTGTGGATGCCCGTTGCTGTGCCTGAACGTATGGAACGGGATAGCCGGGATCGCTGTTATTCAGATGGAGAAGGAGCGCAGATGCATGGGAAAGGTGGACCGGTGCCATTCAATCGATGAATTGAACAGGCTGGCGAAAAAATCCGTGCCGGGCGTGATCTATGACTACATAGAAGGCGGCGCGGAATATGAGATCACCATGGCGAGAAATCGCGCCTCGTTTCAGAACTATGAATTCGTGCCGCGGGTTTTGAACAATGTAAAGAACATTGATCTCGCGACCTCAATGCTTGGCAAACGGTATTCCATGCCGCTGTTTCTCGCGCCCACGGGGATGTCCCGGCTCTTTCATTACAGGGGCGAGACGGCGGCCGCGTCTGCAGCGAAGAAACGGGGGATTCCCTACGCGTTATCAACGGTGGCCACCACGTCCATCGAGGATATCGCGAAAATTTCAGGGGGATTCAACTTTTTCCAAATTTACGTGTGGCAGAATCGCGACCTGGTTCTTGAGTTCATCGAGCGCTGCAGGAAAGCGAACTACGACGGGTTGATCCTTGCCGTGGATTGCGCCACCCTCGGGAAGCGGGAGCGGGACCTGCGAAACGGGCACGGCAGGTCCCTGGAGATGAAGATCAGGACGGCGATGAGCGGACTCACGAACTTCAAGTGGGTCTTCCAGTATATCACATCCGGAAAGCTCCGGATGGCGAACATGGTGGACCATCTCCCGCATGGCGGCGATGCCCAGAAAACAATCGAAACGGTAAACGAACAGTTCGATGCCTCGGTGACCTGGGAGGACGCGAGGAAATTGAGGGAGGTCTGGGATGGTCCCTTTTTACTGAAGGGCGTGCAATGCGTGGATGACTGCAGGAGGGCCGTTGAGATCGGGGCCACCGGTGTCGTGCTCTCCAACCATGGCGGGCGGCAGCTGGATGGCGCTCCCCCCGCGCTGGACCTCCTGCCCGACGCCGTGTCGGCAGTGGGCGATAAAATGGAAGTCTACGTCGACGGGGGGATCCGGCGAGGGTCGGACGTGATCAAGGCCATGGCGCTGGGTGCGGCGGGCTGCATGATCGGGCGCCCCTACCTGTACGGGCTTGCCGCGGGCGGCGAGAAGGGCGTGGACCGATCAATCGAGATTTTGCGGGAAGAGATGGTGCGGGTGATGCAATTGATCGGGTGTGATGCCATCCATAAACTCGATGCAAGTTATGTGAAAAAGATCCAATGATGGCACGGAAGGTGTACTGATGGGTAACGGCGCGAAAGCAATGATCCGGACGCTTCTTGACAATGGCGTGGATACCTGTTTTACAAATCCGGGAACCTCGGAGATGCACTTTGTCGCCGCCCTGGACGGCAGCGACATGAGGGCCGTGCTGACCCTGTTTGAAGGGGTCGCCACGGGGGCGGCCGACGGGTACGCGCGCATCGCCGGTAAACCCGCCGCGACCCTGCTGCACCTGGGGTGCGGGCTGGGCAACGGACTGGCAAACCTGCACAACGCCCGGAGGGCGCGGGTGCCTGTGGTCGTTATCGTCGGCGACCACGCGACGTACCACAGGCAGTACGATGCGCCCCTTGAGTCGGATATTGAAACTGTCGCGCGCAATTTTTCTTCGTGGATCCGCACCTGTCCCTCGACGGATCAGCTCGCCGCCGACGCGGCAGAAGCGATCGCTGCGGCAAAGGGGCCTCCGGCCGGGGTGGCGACCCTGATTCTTCCCGCCGACGTATCCTGGGGCAAGGGGGGGGAAGCAGTGGGCGCTTTGCCGGCCAGCGCTTCGGAAACGACCTCCGATGCAGTCACAGATCGAATCGCGGAGGTACTGCTGAAGCAGGGCGGGAAAACGGCGCTGCTCCTGGGCCGGAGAGTCCTGATGAAGGAAGGACTGGTTGCCGCGTCGAGGATCGCGGAAAAAACGGGGGCGCGGCTCTTCGCGGAGGTGTTCCCCGCGCGCATCGAGCGGGGAGCGGGCGTGCCGAACGTGGAGAGAATCGCCTATCTCGCCGAGATGGCCTCCGTTCAGCTGAAAGGCATAAAGAACCTTGTCCTGGTCGACGCGAAAGAACCGGTTTCGTTTTTCGCCTACCCGGGAAAGAAGAGCTATCTTGTGCCTGATTCCTGCGCCGTTCACCGCCTGGCCGAACCGGACCGGGATGTCCTGGGAAGCCTGCAACGCCTGGTGGCGGCGGTCGGCGCCGAAGGAACCGGGCCGAGGCTCCAGCGGGCCCGGAGGCCGAAACTTCCAGCGGGAAAACTTACGGGGTCGAAGGTATGCCAGGCCCTGGGCGCCCTTATGCCGGAGAACGCCATTATCTCCGATGAGGCACAGACCTCGGGTGTTCAATTGCCGGCCTTCACCGCCGGTGCGCCCCGGCACGACCTGCTTACCCTCACGGGCGGGGCAATCGGCCAGGGGCTGCCGGTGGCCCTCGGGGCCGCTATCGCCGGCCGGGACCGCCCGGTGATCGCCCTGGTCGGGGACGGGTCAGCAATGTATACGATCCAATCGCTCTGGACGATCGCCAGGGAAAATCTCGACGTTACCGTTGTCGTTTTTAACAATCGGTCGTATGCGATTCTCAATATCGAGCTGGAAAGGGTCGGCGCGGAGAAGGCAGGCCTGAAAGCGAAGTCTCAGCTTGACCTGTCCCAACCCGGGATCGACTTTACCGCTATTGCGAAGGGGATGGGAGTGCCGGGGCGAACGGTTCGCACATCGGAAGAGTTGATCGACGCTTTGAAGAATGCGTTTGGAGAACCCGGGCCGCACCTGATTGACGCGCTTATCCCGAGTGAGTACACGGGGCTGAAGCTGAAAGCACTGCCCCGTCTCCTGGGGGCGCTGAACAGCATTCCTTCTCCCGTTGCAAAACTGATAAAGAAAAAATTCTCTCCCTGATCGGATTGGAGCACGGACGCCTTTCACCCGGGCACCATGGAGTTCGCGTGCCGCCGGCGACCCGCGCGTCCCGGACGGGCATGCGCGAACCCTACCTGCCCGGGCCCCTGCGCATCTTCATCCTCTTCTTGATCACGCGCTTCTTGGCCGGGCTTATCTTCTTGCCCGCGCGGTCCGCCCGGCGTTTCTTGATCCTGTTGACGCGCTTTTCGATCTCCCCGCGGAGTCCCCGGTTAAGCCGTTTGTAACCGCGCGAATCCCGTATCCTGTGGAACTTATCGGCCAGGCGATCCAGGTCCCCTTCGCTCAACCTGGATGCGACCATCTTCCTCCGCTTCGCGATGATCTCGCGCACGGCGTTCCGGTTGAGACGGAGCGACTGGTTCTCGGAGACGTATTCCTGTAGCTCGCGCCTGATGGTCCCGTCAGCGACCGGGTTTACCATGATCTTCCCCGAGAGCACGTCCACCTGCGACCCGTCGCCGTCCGCGGTCACCTGGAAGCTGGTGCCCCGCACTGCCGCGACCTGGGTGTTTGTCATCACCTGGTAGGATTCGCCCTTCACGAGCTTCGAGAGCATTACCAGTATGCCGCCGAGGGAAAGGTTGAGGTCCGGGTCCCCGGCGCTCTTCTTCAGGGAGGCCACCGTGACCCTCGTCGACTCCTGCACCCGCACGAGGCCGCGGTCGCCGAAGGAGATATCGGTCATGGAGTTTCTGCCCGTGACGACGGTGTCCCCGTCGGCAAGGACGCGGTCCACCGCCGCTGCAGACGTTTTCCCGCCGGATATGATCTTCACGTCGCCCGCGAACATCTTGATCGCGTACGTCGTCTCGCCGTATCCCCGGGCGGAAATTATCAGGGCGCACGCGCACCCGGCAAGAACAGCTGCAAAGGCGGTGATTGGTTTCATGTCATTTTCCTCTTTTCTCGATAGAAATTATTTTCCAGCGGATCAATACGTAAACGCGGCGCCGAAGTAGACCCCATGGTTCCAGAACGACGCGCCGACATCGGAGGAGCTTAAAAACGGGTTCCGCGACTTTCTCCTGCCAATCAGGGCCAGGTTCACGAGTTCGATGATTTTCTGCCGCCTGGGATCGACCTTCGGAGCCTGGTAGTATTCCGGCATGTAGTCAACGGAGATCCGGGCGTAGTCGAGTATGTTGATGACCAGGGCCGCGTTTCCCCCCGCGATGATATAGCTCTCGCTGTCGGCCCCCGCGTGTACCCCCGCCTGGAGCGAGAGGTAGCGCCACGGTTCCGAATACACTCCCACCCTCCCCGTGTGGGAGAAGTATTTCACGAAGTGATACTGAAAGTCCTCCGGCACGTACCGGAAAATATTTTCCCGGTATTCATACCTGAAGTCCAGGCTCGTGGTCTCGTGAACGAACCAGGAGAGCTCCGGGTAGACGTCCAAATCCTGCATCTGCGTGATGTATCTTTTTTTGTAATACTCGTAACGGGCCCACAGCTCCCGCGCGGGGATGGGTGAAGACAGGGATTGGAGCGCTATAAGTGTCTTGTCCTTGCTGTCATCGGACTTGAAGTGGTACCAGGTCCGGCTCGCGGTGCAGGTTCCCCCCAGGGTCACCACGTCGAAGTCCAGGAGGAAACCCGCCGTGCCTTCGTGGGACCGGTAGAAGTGCTTTTTCCTGTCACCTGTCGAATACGCGTATTCGCCGAAGAGCTCGATCACGCGGTGTGGATAGATCGAGAGCGCGGCCCGGGGCCGGGTGAAATTGACCTTCTCGAACTCTCCCTCGCCGTCCGAGATCTGGTAATCCAAAAATCGGGAGATGCCGGCGGTGAACTGCAGGTACCTGTGCTTCAGGAAGAGATCGGCATAGGGCTGGTAGTAACAGCTGCGGGTGGACATGCCCTCCGAGTAGGCCCCCTGCATGCCGATCTCAAGGCCGAATATATCCGAACCCGGCTTTTTCGCCGGAGCGGTGGCTTCCCCGGCCCCATCGTCCTCCTGCGCATGGGCCGCGGTCACGGCGGCGAGCCAGCATGGCGCGGCCAGGAGAAGCGCCAGGAACAGGGAACAGAATCGGGTTGTGCCTATCGTTCTCATAGAGCGCTCCTTTGCCATGGGATCCGCGTTCCGGAGGGTGCCCGGATGATTCAGCATGCATACATGACGGGAGGCAATATTTCAATACATTTTTTCATGACAGAAATCACTGGTTACTTGAAAACCGCAGGGCTTTATGCGGCACCGCGTACCATGTGTGAAAAAATAATGGAGTGCCGAAAACCAGCAGCCGGGGAAGAACGCCCGCACGGGGACCCTGAAATCACACGGAATGCATAAACCGGTGGTATGCGCCGGAATGCCGCCTTAAGCATGGTTATTTCAGAAAATCCAGCGCAAGCCGGTTGAACCGCTCCGCGTGTTCGTCATGGGGGCAGTGACCGGCCTTGTCAAAGACGACCAGCTTCGCCGATTTCCATATCTTCACGAGCTCCCGGGACCGTTCAAGGGGAACGGCCCGGTCGTCGCGGCCGTGGACGATCAGGATGGGCTTCCTCATGGAGGCAAGCATGTCGGCCTCTTTTTCCACAACCGGAGAAACAAGCATGTACCGGTGCATGTAGAGGGCGCCGGCATGGGTGCCCTTGATATGAGTGGGCCTGAGCACCTCACCGGCGTATTCATCCGTGACCCTGGATGTATCAAAGAAGAAAATGTTTTTGAGATTGTCCGTGAGCAGTGAATCGCCCGGCAGTGAAAGCATGAACTCCCCCACGAAGGGGAGCTTGAATATCCGGGCATCAAGGGGGAGATCATACGGGATCACCGCCGGGGCAACGAGGATGAGCCTGTCGATCCTTTCCGGATGGTGCGCCGCGGTGTACACCGATATGCCGCCGCCCATTGACTGACCCACCAGGGATGCCCTTGGTATCCTCAGCGCGTTCATGAAGGCGATGACCTGCCTGCTGTAGCGGTCAAAGCTGTAGTCCTTCGCGTCAAGCCTCTGGCTGTATCCCCAGCCAAACAGGTCGATGGCGTATACTTTGAAGTTTTTCGAAAGCTCGTGTATATTCCTGTCCCACATGGCCGTGTTGTAGAGGAATCCGTGGATCAGTATCACCGGCCTGCCGGTGCCTCTTTCGATATAATGAATCTTCCCGCTGTCCACGGCTATTATTTTACCCCTGGCGAACTGCTTTACCGCTTCATCGTAAGAATAATATTCATTTGAATACACAAGGGGGAAGAGCATGATCGCCAGTGCAAGGAACAGAAGAACGCCGAGGAGAATGACGAGAAATTTTTTCATGTCAGACCTCCAGCCCGCATGATGGTTCCCGAAAAATCCTTAAATGCCTTCAGTGTATAGAACCAATATAAATTAATTATTGAGGCGAAGCGAGAAAATATGACGTGATTTTAAAGTGAGAAATTTCTGCACCTTCCGCACCGCACGGGACGAGCGGAAGAAATCCTTGCATCAATTATAGCGATTCCTAAACCCGATCGAACGATGATCCCTGCATCAATCATTCAGAATCGGCACCCTTGAAGATCACTGAATACACAATGGAAAAATACGCGCCATAAAAGTGGTCGTATTCTTTATTGATGCTTTTCCATATCTCCATTCGAGTACGGGCGATGATTTCAATATTATCCTGAATCGAAGAGCTCGTGTAATACGATCTGTAATGGATTTTCCTCATCATGTGGTACAGCGACTGATGCCTGAAACCAATGGAAATCGTCACGTGTGCCGGCTCGATATAATAGGCCAGGGATAGCGAAGAGGACGCGCCGAGGGCGTCGTAGTAGACCTTTGATCTGCCCAGGCCCGGATAAATGCCCGTAAGGGAGAAGGGCGCCAGAACGTGCTTCCATTTCCTTTCAGACGTTTTCTTCAGATATACGGAAGAGACATTTGCCAGGAGAAACAAACCTTTATAGATCGGTATAGTGATGCCGAGTCCCACGCCTGCTCCCGGAGAGAGCGCCTGTTGCCGCATCCCCGTGCGCGCGACATAAGTCAATGCGACGTGCTCCGTTCGTCCTTCGTTAGAATAGCCCTGCATTTTAAACCCTGCGAAAATTGCAAGGTAGGGCAATGCCGAGTATTTCGTTAAAAAATCAAAATCGTATTTCACAAATTCGAGGTGCTGTTTTTTTTGAAGATTCGGATTGTAGGTGGCGATATGTCTGGAATCCATGACGAATTGATCCGAGTACATAAAAACGCTGGAAATGCTCCATTTTTTTCCGATGTCCATGGACACAAATGGTCCATATAGTATGGCCCAGGGCATTCGGTAGCGGCTGCAGAGCGTGCTGTAGCGGTATATGTTATAGCTATAGAAATCCTTTTGATAGTAATCCCAATTCGCATACCAGACCTGACCGCCGATATTTAATCGCGTTGTCAAGGCATGACCGTGCCAATTAACCAGCAGAATGATAAGTACGGTAACGCACGCAATGTAGGTTTTTTTCATATCAAAACCTTCTGTCCCTTGGATTTATCAGAGATGGTGCTTGCCTAGACCGCCGCGACAACCCCGCATTAGAAAGTGGAACACCTCGTCTTGAATGACCGGCCTTCGTGGCAACCGCCGTCAACGCAAAGAGGGCCGTGGAAACATCATGATGATGGGCCATTGGCGCCGTCCTGTCATCGGTGGAAATACTTACTGGAAAAAAATGATCGCTTTTTTCCGCGTTGGAACGAACGTCAATTTGAAAGAAGGCGATAGCGCAGGGCCATCGTATAAAGCTCGATCCTGTTGTTGATGCCGAGCTTGTTGTAGATGTGGAGGTGGTGGTGTTCCACCGTGCGGATGGAGATGCCCAGGCGGGCCGCGATTTCAGGGTTGGTGAGCCCGGACACCGAACAGAGCAGTATCTCCATCTCCCTGCCGGTGATCCCGTAGCGGGACCGGAACGCATCTACTGAGGGGTCCTCACTGGCGATGACCAGGGCCCCGGCAATTTCCCCCGCGTCGTTGCGGATCCCCTTGAAGGTGAGCGTGCAGGCGATACGTTCCCCGTTTCGGCCGGTTATGGCGCAGCTTACCCGCCTTCCCCATTCTGTTTCCCGGTTCATCGCTTCAAGCTCACCCGCAATTTCTTCGGAATGGCCGAAGATATCGGAAAGAAATCGGGGCGTGCTTACTCCCCCTCTCGACGTCAAGGCTCGGGCCCCGTCGTTCATGTACAGGACGGCGCCTTTCATGGTTACGAGAAAGATCGGATCTTTGATTCCCCCCAGGAGTTGAGCCGCGGGCCTTTGCGGTTCCGGTCTCATGAGGCCATGACGGTTGATCGAGAGGCGGACTCCCATGATGAAAGGGGTGATGAGCATGATGAAGGAGAGATTGGACACCACGGTGTATAAGAACGGATCAACGGAATAGATGCAGAGAAGACTCGCGAACCATCCCGAAGCGCCGATGGCGAGGGAGATGAGAATGGGTCCCGCCTGCTTTTTTTTCTTTGCCGACGGGGCGAAAAAGCGTTGGCGGGCCATGAGCAGTACGCTCGCGAAGATGTAGAGCAGGCACTGGACGACGCTGAAGGTGGACCAGAAGGAGCCCACGGCATGAAGATTCTCCCACCCCCAGGGGGTTTGGTAGATGTCCGTAACCAGCACTCCCCGAAACCCCTGCAGCGCGGTAATCGCCGGGGGGATATAGAGCAAGAGCCAGGTCAGGGGGGCAATGCCAATGCGGCGCCCCGCGGTCATGAAAAGGGTAAAATGAAGGACCAGGGGGGGCAGGGCGACCAGGGGGAGGATCATCACGTTTTGCCAGAACAGGGCCGTTGGTTTGTCAGGCGCCACGATGAACTGACTGAAGGCCATGCAGAGCAGGGCAAAGTTAAGGGTGAAAACAACATATGACAGATTTACCGGCGATCGCCGGTTAAGACGAAATACGGTGAGGGCGCTCTCGAAAGACAAGAAGGCGCTCATTATGCAGGCGGTCGAGATCGCGATCATGGGCCCCGTTCTCCGCTCTCCCGTGGAAACTTTTCCCCACGGAGACCGGATGATCCCGTGGCATGGGACACGATGCAAGGCAGATCCCCTTGATGGGTGGGAAGATAGCATACAGCCCGGAACGTGTCAATCCCCGAAAAGCGTGATATCATGGCGTGGCGGCCCCCGTTGATTACTCCATTCTATCCTGGCTTTTCTACATTTTCCGGCTAAAGGGTCATGGGAGGCTCTATCAGAACCATCATGGGAGGAGAAAAAAGTAATTTCAACACAAAAAGCACTGAACGAAGGCCTTGATTGTAATAGTTGTGCGCGCCAGGGCCGGCGGGAAACTGCAAGTCATGCGCCACGTTAGAAATAAAAACCGAGCCCTGCATGCCAGAACACGTCATGATCAAGCGCCATTCCCGGCACATAACCTGCGGATTTAAATCCGAGA
>CAZKPR010000085.1:0-11065 GCA_964554685.1 uncultured Leptospirales bacterium
TTTGTTAAATTTTTTTACTTTTTGAAAATTGCCTTTATGTTTATTTTTGTAAAAATATTTTAAAGTACATTTTTGTGTATCGACGTCATATCGGGTCGCTGGTTTTCGTACACGACTTTTTCCCATGGAAAGCAAACCACATGATGCGCCGATAGAGGAATTACTGCGTATATCTCTCTCACTCATAGAGCCGTAACGTGTTCAATCGTCGATTGTTAGAAAAAAAACAGGCAAGGGACGAGAATAATTATGAATTACAGGGTATTTTTTCTGGAAAAACTGAAGGAACCTTCAATAATCGTGAGGCGAAAAGCGGCGCTCCTGGTGACCATGAACCTCGCGGTGATGCTCCTGGTCCTTCCCGTGAGCCCCGTCGTTTACCTGACCCGGGGTGATTATCTGAGGCCCCTCTCCCTCGCCCTTCCCGTCATCGCCTCCTGTTCGCTGAGCCTCATATTCCTCAGGCTGGGGCGCTACCATGTCGCGGCGAATATCACCGCCCTGGGGGCGACGGCAACGATCCTCGCCGGGATCACGGTTCAGCACATGGGAACACCGACGCTCGGATTTTCATCGATGGTTCACATGAGCGCGGCGGTCATCGTTTTTTCGTCCCTCTTCTGCGGGATACTCACCACGTCGATAGTCACGGGGATCCTTTTTTCCTCTTCAGTGGCGCTGTTTTTCTTTCTTCGCTCAATGGGCATGGTGGAACCCCCCGTGGTCATCACCGGCCTGGTGGACAATTCAATCGCGATATTCATCACCTTCGCAGTGGCCCTCCTGATCACCAGGCTGAGCAGGGACGCCCTGACCGAGGTGAAGCGGGAATCGGACAAAAGCAGGGAGCGCTACCTCTCGATCAGGGAACTCCTTGAATCGGTGTCGTCGGTGTCGCACGACCTGGCGACCACCGCGGAGGAGATGTCCACGGCCACGGTTTCCCTCTCGGAGAACGCCCAGGGCCAGGCGGCCTCCTCGGAGGAGATCACCTCGGCCATGGAGGAGGTGAACGCCGCCATGGAAGTCCAGGCGGGAAACGTGAACGGGCAGTTCCGAAGCCTCGAGACGCTGATAGAAAAGATCGACGCGCTTTCCAAGTCCGTTATTCGCATGGGGGAGATGATCGCCGAGGCCATGCGGCTGTCGGAGGAGACCTCGCGCCAGTCCGGGGAGGGCGAGAGGACCCTTGACCTGATGAACCGTGCCATGGGGGCGATCAGCGAGCGGTCGCAGCAGATGACCATGGTGGTGGACGTCATCAACTCCATATCCGACCAGATCAGCCTTCTCTCCCTCAATGCCGCCATCGAAGCGGCCCGGGCCGGCGATGCCGGCAGGGGCTTCGCCGTGGTGGCTGACGAGATATCGAAGCTCGCGGTCCAGACCGGGGACAGCCTCAAGGAGATATCCCAGCTGATCCTATCCACGGAGGAGGAGGTGGGCCGCGGACTCACGAACGTCAAGGGGGCGGTGGAGGTTATGCGGTACACCATACGCAACGTGAATGATATCGGGGAGGGAATGAAGCGGATCCACGATATCATGCGTGAGCAGGTCGAGCTCAACAGGATCGTCCACGAACAGTCGAAGAGCGTCAGGGAAAAGTCGGAGGAGATCAATATCTCCACGGGTGAACAGCAGGCCGCGATTTCCGAGGTGAGCAGGTCTATTGCCGTCATCAACGAGGCCACGCAGTCGATCGCCGGCTCCTCGGAGGAACTGATGGGCACCTCGCGGACCCTGGCGGGCAACGCCGAGCTCCTGAAATCAAAGCTGGGAACAGTAGAGATCGACGACGGGGTTTCTTCCGAGGAGTAACGGCCCCCTCCTCGCGGCGGGGGCCGTTACGCGCGCTCCTAGAAGGCCAGGTTCATCACCGCGAGGAACCCGTCATGGACGGCGCTGTCTATACGGGCCGGCTTTACCGAGTCGCCGATCACGGTAAAGGGAATGCCGGTCTTTTCCATCTCGTCGGCGACCCTGCGCACCGAACGGGATCCCACGGCGTTCACCACGCTGTCGAACCGGGCGGAATCCTTCTTTCCGTCGCGCTCGTAGGTGACGAGCCCCTCACCGACCGATACGACCTTGGCCCCGGGCACCACCTCGACGCCGTATCGGCTCACGTTGCCGAGGATAACCCACCGGGTTGACCGCCCCACGTCCTGCCCGACTTTTGGAAGCATCTCGAATACCGTGACGCGCTTGTTCCCCCTGGTGCAGAGCTCCCTGAGCCGCTCAACGCTCTCCGCCTCGTAGATAAAGAGGAAATGGAGGGCCTCGGGGGTGAGGGTTCCCTTCTCGGCGAGAAACATCGCGGTTTCCAGCCCCACGGCGCCTCCGCCGATGACGGCGATGTTCGTGCCGAGCTTCGGATCGTCCTTCAACACCTTCCACGCGGAGACCACGTCGGGTCCGTCGATGCCTTTAATGGGCGGGACGAGGGGCTCCGCGCCTTCGGCGAGTATCACATGGTCCGGTTTTTGTTTTTTTATGAATTCGACGTCCACCTCGTGATTCAGCGTGACGTCGATGTCGTACTTGTCCAGCATGGCGTCGTAGTAGTGGATGAGCTCCCAGAGCTCCTGCTTGTGCGGCGGAGCCCCGGCGATCCAGAGCTGTCCGCCGATCGTGTCCGATTTTTCGTAGAGCTCCACCTCGTGGCCCGCCTCGGCGGCCCGTATCGACGCCTCGAGCCCCCCGGGGCCGGCGCCCACCACCATGATCTTCTTCGGGGACTTCGCTTTAACGATGACGCGCTCACCCTCGAAGCCCGCCCGGGGATTCGCGAGGCAGTAGACGGGCTTGCCGCTGAAGAGCTGGTCCGTGCACCCCTGGGAGCAGGCCACGCAGGGACGGATCTCGTCCACGAGCCCCTCCCGTGCCTTGTCCGGCCATTCGGGGTCCGCGATGAGTACCCGGCCAAGGTTGATCATGTCGCAGATCCCGTCCTTGATAAGCTGTTCAGCCGTGAAGGGATCGCTGATGCGGTTCGACGCCATGACCGGCACCGAAACTGCGCGCTTGATGTTGAGGGCGAGGTAGGAGAAGATCGCCCGGGGAAGTTCCATGGGCAGCTGGGGCACCCGCGATTCGTGCCATCCGCCTGTGACGTTGATCAGGTTCACCCCCACGGCCTCGTACATTTTCGCTATATCCGGGGTTTCCGTGTCGGTATTGCTCCCCTCCACGAAATCGTTCCCCGCCATTCTCACCGATATCGGGTAGTCAGGGCCGAGTCTTTTTCTCATCTCCAGCAGTATTTCCCGGGGGAAGCGCGTCCTGTTTTCGAAGCTTCCCCCGTATTCGTCGGTGCGGATGTTCTTCAGGGGAGAGAGGAACTGGGTGATCAGGTACCCCGCCGAGCAGATGATCTCGACGCCGTCGAAACCCGCCTCTTTCGCGCGCTCCGCGGCCTTCACGAAGCCCTCCCGGGTCTGGTGGATGTCATCGAGGGTCATCTCCCTGGGCACGGATTTCATGTAGTTTGAGTAGACCGCCGAGGGGGCGATGGGATCAGGGCCCCCAAGGAGCTTTGAGTAGGAGTAAGCGCCGGCGTGGAAGAGCTGGATCCAGGCCCGGGCCCCCTCCTTCCGTATCATCGCCGTGAGGCGCGCGAACTCCGGTATGGCCTCGTCGGTGCCGATCTGCATGGCCACGGGCCCGCTTCCCACCTGATCGAAGCCCACGGGCCCCACGGTGACGATCCCCGCCCCGCCCCGGGCGCGCTCGGCGAAGTAATTGAAATACCTGTCATTCAGCTTTCCGTCATACGAGTAAAGAAGTCCAAGGGCCGGGTAGGCTATCCTGTTCTTCACCTCTGTCTTGTTGATGGTTATGGGGCTGAAAAGATTTTCGAACATGTTTCCTCCTCCGCCTTGGCGGCGTGTATGATTTCCGGTTTCCCCGGCGTCACCGCGGTGTCCGTCGCAGCCGGTCCCGCGAGTCTGCCTCAGGATCGAGCCGTGTCGGACTGTATGCCCTCACCGATGATGTCGGCCATGAATTTCCTGAAATCGGCATCCTCGATTTTCAGGTGGCTGAACAGGCCGAGTTTCTTCAGCTGGAGCATGCCCTCCGCCACCGCTGCCAGGAGCATCGCGAGCATGCGCGGGTCCACGTCGCGGAAGACCCCGCCGCGGATTCCCTCGCGGATGGTCTCTTCCATGAGTTCGGTCATGGCGCACATCCGCTCCGCGATTTCGGTGTTCCCCGTCTCCCCCTCGGGGTTGTAGAGGGCCTTGTACTCCATCAGGATGTTGTAGCGGTCCCGGTTCTTGTAGTAGAAGTCGATGTAGGAATCGAAGGTCGATATCAGCTTCTGGCCCGGGGTCTTTCTGCTCTGGATGCCTTTTCTGAAGCTCTCCACGAGGGCGTCGATTGCCTCGAAGCAAATGGTCCGGTAGATGTCCCGCTTGTCCTTGAAATGGAAGTACACGGCGCCCGTGGTGAGCTTCGCCCGGGCGGCGATGGCGCGAAGGGACACCCCGTGGTAGCCGTGACGCGGCAGGAGCCGGCGCGCGGTGTCGAGGATTTTTTCTCGGTTGTTTTTTCTCATCAGGCTTCGTTCGGTAGCGATGACGGGACCGCCCCGTCCTTTCGCCGGTAATCAGTCGGGTATCATGAGAAAGACGGGCTCGATGGAAACCTCCGGGTCTACCGTGTCAAAAATTTCAACAATGTCCCCGTACATCCGCTTCTTCATTTCGCCCAGGATGCCCCTCTTTTTCTGGAAGGTCCGGGCAAAAGCCAGGCTTTCCTTCATCAGCTCTTCCCTGTCCGCGCAGGCCTTGATGATGATATTGAATTTCTCCAGCTCCGGGGCGCCGTACCGGTTGCCGCTGAACTGCATCTCGACCAGCTTCTGCAGGGGGATGGCCTTCTTAACGAAGGCGTTCATGCCGTAGAGGAGCGGTATCCCCACGTTCACCTCCGGGAAGCAGAAGAAACCCCTGTCCGAGCGCATGAACCGGTAGTCGCAGGCGCAGGAGATGATCGCGCCGTTGCCGAAGGCATGGCCGTTGATGGCCGCAATGGTCGGCATCGGCACCAGCATCAGCTTCTTGAACACATCGTTCATCCTGTACATGAAGTCCTTTATCGGCTGGAGATCCCCCTTCTGGAACAGCGGGGCCATCCAGGCGACATCGACACCCTGGGAAAAGTTCTTTTCATCGCTCGAGGTAAGTATGAGGGCCTGCACGGAGGTATCGGCCACGATTTCGTCGATGGCCGCGTTCATTGCCAGGGCAAATTCGAGGTTCTGCCTGTTTTCGCCATTGTTCATTGAGATGATCGCGACATTTTCGTCTTTTACCCACGATACGATCGACATGACTCCCTCCCTTTGGCGCGTTCTTCGCTGCCGTCCGTCCGAACATAACGATGTTATGTTTTGAGGTCAAGAATTTTTGAAAAAAAACTCCCTGAAATTAGCTTGATTAATTTGCCTGATAAGAGCCCCTATACACGTTGGCCCCGGGGCCGGAGCACACGTCGGAGGAAACGGAATGCGGTTTTCAATGTTGCTGTTCGGACTCATGCTTAAAATGCGGAGAAAGGCGAAACGATCGCCGGGTTTCAGGGAGAAGCTGAAGGAGAGGGATTATACCCTGGTTATACGGACCGAGGACGGGAAGAGGGGCCGCGTGTTCGAGTTCCGGGGGGGCTCTCTCTTTTCTCGCAGGGGAGACGACGGCAGCGCCGACGTATCCCTCGTGTGGCGCGACGCCGCTACCGGCTTCAGGGTGATGGCGGGGGGCGGCACCAAGGCATTCGTGGCGGCCCTCCAGGACGGATCGCTGAAGATACTGGGAGACGGCAACCTCGCCCCGGTATTCATCGGGGCGGTAAAGGAGATGCTGAAAAAACCGAAAAAGAAAGGCACGTGAAAAAACCTGAAAAGAACATGCAGCCGGGCCCGTATCTCCCCGGCATGATCAACCGGGCCGATGAAAAGCGGGACAGGCTGATGGACCTGCTGAACGGCCTCTCGCGGCTTGCCTACGAGAAGGGGACGCGCAAGGGTGACATCGCACTGCGCGGTCTCCTCGCCCGCCTGATGAAGGAGGTGGAGGGCCAGTACCGGGCCGTACGCATGTTCACATCGGGAAAAGCGGGTGACCGGGAGGCGTACCGGGATATCCTGGGATTCTTCCATGAAAGGTATATAGAGACCGATGAAATGGGGGCCGCACTCGGCGCGCTCAAAAAAGAGCTTGCCGACCAGGAGCGCCAGGATCGCGAACACAATGCCCGGCACGAGGGAGAGGGGTACACGAGGAAAACGAACCTCTATGTGAAGCGGCTGGAGAAGGATCTCGCGGAATGGGAGAAGGGGGTGGCGCTTCACGCGGAGCCCCTCCTCAAGCGGTTTCTTCATGACGTCAACGATATCGTGCTCTATAATCTGGTGGACGGCATTATGCCCTTCCTCATGTCGAACGATGACGTGTTTTCCCTGAGCGGTCCCCGGTTCGTGAAATTCAGGGATGGTATTATTTACTATGTGAGAATCCACCTCGGCGTAACGCGTGTCAGGATGAACGAGACGGAGATCGTCGCCCTTGTCCACCGGGTGCTCCAGCAGATGGGATTCAGGAATAAAATACTCAGGGCGCGGAACGTGAACGAGGAGCGCCTGAACGCGCTTTTTTCCGAGATATGCGCCGAGGGCAGGCTCGTCGAGTACGCATCGCGCTTCACGGCCTCCCCCGCGATCGCGACGGAAGCAATCCGCAGGCTGGAAGGAAAGGGTGGTGGGGCGTATGACGCAAAACGGCTCTCCTCGCTCCTCGAGGGACTCTGTTTCCTTGAGAACGGCGGCTCCGCGCCGACGAAGGCAGATGGCCTTGCGAAAAAAGAGGATGAGCGCTATCCCTTTCACTTTCCCGGGACATTCGATCCGTCGTTGAAATTCGTCGCGGAATACATGCGGAACAACTTGATTTTCGTCCTCGACTGGATCGGCAGGGAGGTGAAAAGGAACCCGGATAACGCCATGTACCTCAACGCCCTTTTCGAGTGCGTTCCCGAGAGCGAGGCGTTCATGGAGGCCTACGGCCGCGCCCTTGCCGCCGCGGCCATGAAAAGCAACCAGGCCAGGGCGTCGTTCGGAGGACGCGAGGTCCACTACATTCCCCTTGGCGATGCCAGGGAGCTGATCCGTCATATATCGGGAATCTGCGACTCGATGAGCCACGCGCTTGTCGACGCCTCGTACAGCGCGGGTACCGCGGGTACCGATCGGTCAAGGGCGCTGATGAAGCAGATCGAGGTGGTCAAGGAAAACTGCAGCGAAGCGCGGTTGAAAATATCAAAAGGGCTTGCCGGGATCAAAAAGGCATAGGCGCTTCCCCGCGCCCGGGTCAGGTGCCGCGGATCTCGCAACGGTCGGCAAATGCAAGAACGGCCTCCCGGAAGCGGAGAAGCGTTTCCTCGGGGTAGGGATCGACCGCCACGAGGGAGTGGTCCAGGAGGGGGGTCTCGTGCTGGAATTGCTGCAGGTAGTAGTTCCTGACGCGGCCGATCGATTTCCCTATCGATTCCAGGTCATCACGCGTGACGAATCCGGGGACACAGGTGGTGCGCGCCTCGTAGTCGATTCCCCCCCTGCGTATGACGTCGACGCTCTCGATGATAAGGTTGAAGTCAACCTCGGCCCCCGTCATGCGGGAGTATTTTTCAGGGGATGTTTTGATGTCGATGGCGGCATAATCGACGAGCCCCCGGGCAAGAAGCCGTTCGAGCACATCGGGCTTCAGGCCGTTCGAGTCAAGTTTCACCGAAAGGCCCTCCCTTTTCACCCTTTCAAGAAATGAATCGAGGTTACGCGACAGCGTCGGTTCGCCGCCGGTTATGGTGACGCCGTCGATCAGGTTTTTTCTTTTCGAGATAAATCCGAGAACCTCCTCGTTGCTCGACAGGGGGAGGTCACGGCAGTTGCAGGCGAGATCCGGGTTGTGGCAGTATCCGCACCGGAGGTTGCATCCCCCGGTGAAAATCACCGAGCAGATTTTTCCCGGGAAATCGATCAGCGAGGTCTTATGAATTCCCCTTATATTCATAGGCTGGTATCTGTTCCACCCGGTATACTTTTCGTTCCCTGAATTCCTCCTGTTTTCCCTTGTTCCACTGGTTGACCGGCCTGAAATAACCGACGACCCTTGAGTAGACTTCAACCGGGATCTTCATCTCTTTTTTTCCCATGAATGCTCTCCATTTATAAGTATTCGCGTCTTTCCGGAGGCGTTACCGTTCCGAAAAGGGCGCGGGGGGTCGCCGGATTATGTCGGATCCCCCCTTACCATATCGGCATTATCCGCCTTCGACTTCAATACCATGCTTGATTAAATCTTCCTGCGTGTGCTCGTAAGGACAGAATTTATGCGCTCCCGGGAGATAGCCGTGGATGGGGCAGACGCTGAAGGTCGGGGTGATGGTGAAATAGGGGAGGGCGTAGTTTTCCGCGATCCGCCTGACCAGGGTTTTGACGGAGGAGATATCCTGTATCTTCTCGCCGAGAAAGAGGTGCACGACCGTGCCGCCGGTGAATTTAGCCTGGAGCTCGTCCTGGTGGTCCAGGACGTCGAAGAGGTCGTCCGTGTGGCCCACGGGAAGATGGACCGAGTTGGTGTAGTAGGGTTCGTTCCCGCCCGAAGTCTGGATGTCCTTGAAGAGCTTGCGGTCGTGTATGGCGAACCGGTAGCTTACGCCCTCGGCGGGGGTCGCCTCGAGATTGTAGAGGTTGCCCGTTTCCTCCTGGTAGCCCATGATCCGCTCGCGCATGAAATCGAGGACACGGAGGGCGAAGTCCCTTCCCTCGGGGGAGGCGATATCGGCGTTGATCATGTTGAGGCAGGCCTCGTTCATGCCGATGAGGCCGATGGTGGAGAAATGGTTGACCCAGTATTTCCCGTTCCGCTCGTGTATGTCGGAGAGGTAATGCTTGGTATAGGGATAGAGATCGTTCTCCGTGAAGTTCTCAAGGGCCTTCCTCTTGATCTCGAGGGAGCTTTTCGCCAGGTCCATGAGGCGCGTGAGGGATTCGAAGAAGGCCGCCTCGTTCCGCGCGAGGTAGGCGATGCGGGGGAGGTTCATGGTGACCACGCCGATGCTTCCCGTAAGGGGATTGGCGCCGAAAAGTCCGCCGCCGCGCTTCCTCAGCTCGCGGTTGTCCAGGCGAAGCCTGCAGCACATTGAGCGCGCGTCACCGGGATCCATGTCCGAGTTGACGAAATTGGCGAAGTAGGGGATGCCGTACTTCGCCGTCATCTGCCACATCGCGTCGAGCCTGTCGTTGTCCCAGTCGAAATCCCTGGTGATGTTGTACGTGGGGATGGGAAAGGTGAAGATCCGGTTCCGCGCGTCCCCCTGGGACATGCACTCCGCGAAGGCCATGTTGAACATGTCCATCTCTTCCTGGAATTCGCCGTAGGTCGATTCCCGCACCTCGCCGCCGATTATGACGTATTCGTCGGCGATGGCGCGCGGCACCACCAGGTCAAGGGTCACGTTGGTGAAGGGAGTCTGGAACCCGACCCTCGTGGGGATGTTCATGTTAAAAATGAATTCCTGGAGGCACTGCTTCACCTCGTCGTAGTCAAGGCCGTCGTACCGGATGAAGGGTGCCAGGTAGGTGTCGAAGTTGCCGAAGGCCTGGGCCCCGGCGGACTCGCCCTGGAGGGTGTAGAAAAAGTTCACGATGTGACCGAGGGCGCTCCTGAAATGCTTGGCCGGCCTGCTCTCCACCTTCCCCTTGACTCCGCCGAAGCCCCTGATGAGCAGGTCCTTCAGGTCCCACCCGACGCAGTAGGCCGAGAGGAGGCCCAGGTCATGGATGTGAAAGTCGCAGTTCATGTGGGAGTTCCTGATCTCGGGGGGGTAAATCCGCTCGAGCCAGTATTTCGCGGTGATGGCCGTGGCGATATGGTTGTTCAGCCCCTGGAGGGAATAGCTCATGTTGCTGTTTTCGTTCACCCGCCAGTCGGAGCGGTCCAGGTAGCTTTCGATCAGTTCCAGGCCCTCGGCGAGAAGGCTTTTCCCCTCCCTGATTTTCCGGTGCTGCTCACGGTAGAGGATATAGGCCTTGGCGACCTTGGCGTGGCCGCGCTCGATGAGCATTTTCTCAACGAGGTCCTGGACGTTTTCCACGGTGGGAATACGCCCGTCCTTGTAGATGATGTTCAGTATTCCGACGATCGACTCCGAAACGGTCGCCGCGGTGCCGCGGTCGCTTCCTCCCACCGCCTGGGCGGCACGATAGATCGCGTCGGTGATCTTGTCCGGGTTGAAGGGTACTATCCTGCCGTCGCGTTTTCTTATGAAATTGGAAAAAGTGCCGTCAGCCATCTGGAATCTCCGGGGATCAAAACAATAAAAAAATGTATGTGCAAAATAAAGTATAAATTGAAAAGGTTCTGCTCAGTCTCAGGAAGAGAATCTTAATGTGACATAATTCAACGCGATCAGTATGTCTACTTGTATAGGCCCTCTTCGCCAGAAGTCAATGAAAAAATATTATGTCTCTCAAAAAATTGGAGCGACAGGGCTTTAACCTGGGTCCGGTCGTCAGAGTCCGTCAAGTAATGACGTCGATTCTCCGATATTATATTGAAGAAAGTGACCCCGGGCAGACGGGGGTGTCGAATTAATCGGATTAGGGAGAGAAATCCATGAAAAGGATAATCGCGGGAATCGTGGTAATCGGCTGTGTCGGCGTGGTGTTCGCCTCCATGGGGGTATCCCAGCTTTCACCCGGGGCGATCGATCGCGTAAAGCTGACGGCGAGCGACATCCCCGAGGGCTACATCTACGGAAAGATTCCGGAGCCGTATAAGAAGACCCTGAAGGACAACCCCTGGATGATGGACCGGGCGGCGATCAGGCGCCTGGCGGACAAGGTCTATCCCGGCGGGGACCACAACAGGATCGCCGCCATGCACCTGTCGATCATAGCGAACGAAAAGAAGCCATTCAACGACGATATCGTCTGTTACGTCATTCTCTATCATAACGAGAAGGCCGCGCGGGAGGAGATGAAGAAATTTTCCGAGTACGCCGG
>CAZKPR010000085.1:11075-15181 GCA_964554685.1 uncultured Leptospirales bacterium
AGGGACAACCTCGCCGTGTTCATTTTTGTCGATGATATTGAGAATTTCCATCACATTCAGGAAATGGCCAGGGCCATCGGCGAACGGATCAAGGGACTCTGAGAGGCGGTGACAAGTGCCGGCACGCGGGGGCTCCGTGAAGGGCTCCCGTTTTTTTTCTTGTCCCCTTGACGATCGGTCGTTGAATTCTTATTTTATAGTTGAACCGTCCCGTTCATTATTCCTCCCGTTGTTTTATCCTTGCATTTTTCAGATGTTGTGTCATCTGGTTGGGGTGAACCTGCGCTCCCGTGGCGCCGGTGTGCGGCGCGAAGGCGCGGGGGCCCCGCGGGTGACGCAGAGGGAGAGTGACCACTATGAGAATGGACAGACTTACACTGAAGGCGCAGGACGCCATTAATTCCGCGCAGAACATCGCCACGGCGATGAACCACGTCGAGATCCAGCCGGAGCACCTGCTCCTTGCCCTGATCGACCAGGAGGGGGGAATTCTTGATTCCATCGCGCGGAAGATCGGCGTGTCGTCCCATGACCTGAGGGCCGAGGTGGACGGCGCCCTCAAGGCGATGCCGCGCCAGGTGGGTGCCGGCCCCGGCGGGGGATCACTTTCTTCCGCCCTCAGGGACGTGCTCAACGAGGCCTGGAACGAGGCCGTGGGCCTCAAGGACGATTACATGAGCACCGAGCACATGGTGCTGGCCCTGGCATCGAAGGGGGAGGGCAAAGCGAGAAAGGTACTGAACCAGAACGGCTTCATCCGCGACAACATTCTCAAGGTTTTAAAGGACATCCGGGGGAGCAAGCGGGCCGACGACGAGAACGCCGAGGACAAGTACAACGCCCTGGACCGCTTCAGCAGGGACCTCACGAAGCTCGCCAGGATGAACAAGCTCGACCCGGTGATCGGCAGGGACGAGGAGATACGGCGGATCATGCAGGTCCTCACGCGGCGCACGAAGAACAACCCCGTCCTGATCGGGGAGCCCGGCGTGGGAAAGACCGCAATTGCCGAGGGGCTGGCGCGCCGTATCGTCGAGGGCGACGTGCCGGAGAATCTTAAAAACAAGCGCCTGGCGGCCCTCGACATGGGCGCACTCATCGCCGGGGCCAAGTACCGTGGCGAGTTCGAGGAGCGCCTGAAGGCCGTGATCCAGGAGGTGGAGGAATCTGCCGGCGAGGTGATCCTCTTCATCGACGAGCTTCATACCCTCGTCGGCGCCGGTGCGGCCGAGGGCGCCGTTGACGCATCGAACATGCTGAAGCCGGCCCTGGCGCGGGGCGACCTTCGCTGCATCGGGGCCACCACGCTGAACGAGTACCAGAAATATATCGAGAAGGACAAGGCCCTGGAGCGACGGTTCCAGACCGTCATGACCACGGAGCCCTCGGTGGATGACACCATCGCGATTCTCAGGGGGTTGAAGGAGAAGTACGAGGTCCACCACGGCGTGCGCATCTCCGATTCGGCGTGCGTTGCCGCGGCCACCCTCTCGGACCGCTACATCACCGACCGCTTTCTTCCGGACAAGGCGATCGACCTGGTGGATGAGGCCGCGTCGCGCATCAAGATGGAGATCGATTCGATGCCCATCGATATCGACGAGATCGAGCGGAAAGCCCGCCAGCTCATGATCGAGTCCGAGGCCCTGAAAAAGGAAAAGGACGCGGCCTCGAAGGAGCGCCTTGAAAAGATCAAGGAGCAGCTGGCGAACCTGAACGAGAAGAAGAACGCCCTGGTGGCGCAGTGGAAAAACGAGAAGGGGATCATCACCGAGATCCGCAGGGTGAAGGAGCAGATCGAGCATCTTCGCACCGAGGAGCAGCGCGCGGAGCGCGAGGGGAACCTGAACCTCGTGGCGGAGATACGCTACGGCAAGATCGCCGAGCTGGAGAAAAAGCTCGCCGCGGCCAACGACAGGCTGAAGTCGATGGAGGGGGGAAAGACCCTTCTCCGGGAGGAGGTGACGGAGCAGGAGATCGCCGCCGTGGTGTCGCGGTGGACCGGCATTCCCGTGTCGCGGATGCTGGAAGGCGAGAAGGAAAAGATCCTGAACATGGAGTCGATCATCGAGAAGCGCGTCGTGGGCCAGCACGAGGCCATCGCCGCCATCTCCGACGCCGTGCGACGCTCCCGGTCGGGAATACAGGACCCCGACAGGCCCATCGGCTCCTTCATCTTCCTGGGGCCCACGGGTGTGGGTAAAACCGAGACCGCCAAGGCCGTGGCGGAATTCATGTTCAACGACGAGAAGGCGATCATCCGCATCGACATGTCGGAGTACATGGAAAAGCACGCCGTGGCCCGGCTCATCGGGGCGCCCCCCGGCTACGTGGGCTACGAGGAGGGAGGGCAGCTCACCGAGGCCGTGCGGCGAAGGCCCTACGCGGTTATCCTCTTCGACGAGATCGAGAAGGCGCACCATGACGTGTTCAACATATTCCTCCAGATCCTCGACGAGGGGCGCCTCACGGACTCGAAGGGAAGGCGGGTCGATTTCAAGAACACCCTCATCGTCATGACCTCGAACATCGGGACCGCCTATATCAGCGACGAATCGGTGCCCTACGAGAAGCGCCGCGCCGGGGTGGAGCAGGAGCTGAAGGCCCACTTCAAGCCGGAGTTCCTGAACCGCGTTGACGAGGTGATCATCTTCAATCCCCTGTCCAGGGAAAACATCGCCGAGATAGTGAAGATCCAGATCACCGAGACCGCGGCGCGGCTCAGGGAGCGGGGAATCGACCTGGCCATGACGAAAAAGGCCATGGATTTTCTCGTGACCGAGGGTTTCGACCCCCTCTTCGGCGCCCGGCCCCTGAAGCGGGCGATCCAGAAGCACCTGCTGAATCCCCTTTCGGTACGGCTCCTCTCCGGAGGGAGCCTCCAGGACCAGAAAGTGAAGGTCGATTCGGACGGGAAGAAGATAATTTTTAGCAAATGACCTCCACGCCGCCGGTCCCCGGGGCCCCTCAGGCCCGGGGACCGAACGGTGATTCCCGGCTAGGCTCGCATCCTATCGGTCTTGACATAATTTCCACCCGGTGATTTTTTGGATGAAGGATCGGCGACCATGTCGCCGCTTCCCTTCTGCCGTTCAGTACCGGGCCCCTGCCTCCCGTGGCGCCCGTGATGAGGCACTACTACGCGATATAGGAGATTCGCAATGCCGAACAAGGAAATTGTCATTCTTTCAGGGTGCCGGACCCCCATCGGCGGGTTCGGACAGTCCATCAGGGACGTCAAGGCCTTCCAGCTCGGGGCCCTCGTGATGGAGGAGGCGATGAAACGCGCCGGGGTCACCGGCGACATGCTGGACGACGTCATTTTTGGTGACTGCATCCAGACGAGCGAGGAGGCGAACACGGCGCGGACCGCGGCGCTCAAGGCGGGCATACCCGCCGAGGTGCCGGCGACCACGATCCAGCGGCAGTGCGCCTCGGGCATGCAGGCCGCCATCTTCGCCTCCCAGCAGATAATCGCCGGGGACTCGGAGATCGTCCTCGCCGGGGGCTGCGAGTCGATGAGCAACGCGCCCTACATTTTGAAAAGGGCCAGGTGGGGCTACCGCCTCCAGCACGGCGAGTTCACCGACGCGATGTGGGAGCTCCTCCATTCCGGGAGCCATCTCCTCGGCGAGCCCTTCATCATGGGTCAGACCGCGGAGAACCTCGCCGAGAAGTACAACATTTCCCGGGAGGACCAGGACGAGGTCGCCTTCCAGAGCCACCAGAAGGCGATCGCGGCGATCGACGGCGGGAAGTTCAAGGACGAGATAATCCCGGTTCCCATTCCCCAGCGGAAGGGCGAACCGAAGATGTTCACCACGGACGAGCATCCCCGCCGCGACGTGAGCCCGGAAAGCCTGGCCTCGCTCAGGCCGGTGTTCAAGAAGACCGGCACGGTCACTGCCGGGAACAGCTCCGGCCTGAACGACGGCGCCGCGGCGATGATCATCACCTCCATGGAGAGAGCGAACAAGCTCGGGAAGAAGCCCCTGGCGCGCATCGCCGGCAACGCCATCGCCGGGTGCGAGCCGCACCTCATGGGATACGGTCCCGTGCCGGCGGTGCAGAAACTTTTGAAAAAGACCGGCAAGAAACTCGACGAT
>CAZKPR010000086.1:0-15134 GCA_964554685.1 uncultured Leptospirales bacterium
GACAAGAGGCGGTAGATCACCAGGCGGTTCAGGCGCGAGGTGAGGAACATGAGAA
This sequence comes from uncultured Leptospirales bacterium, assembly GCA_964554685.1. GTDB lineage: Bacteria > Spirochaetota > UBA4802 > UBA4802 > UBA5550 > RBG-16-49-21. Next base: position 56 of record CAZKPR010000086.1, read on the forward strand.
GCGCCAGGATCCCCGCCATGTAGATCAGCTTCCATGCCGTGATGGATGCGTCGCCCAGCGTCAGGAGGGGCGTGTTCAGCCAGTCGGTGATGTTCCCTATCGTTTCTTTCACGGTTCCTCCTCAAAAGGGGAAAAATATGGGGATCAGGAGCGTTGCCAGGACCCAGAACAGGAGGTTCAGCGGGGCGCCGACCTTCAGGAAGTCGGAGAACCGGTATTCGCCTATGCCGTAGACCATGGTGTTGGTCTGGTAGCCCACGGGGGTCATGAAGCTCGATGAGGCGGCGAAGGTCACGGCGACCAGGAAGGGGCGCGGGCTCACGCCCAGGGATTCGGCCAGCACGATGGCGATGGGCGCGAGGAGCACGGCGGTGGCGTTGTTCGACATTGCCTCCGTGAGCAGGGACGTGAGAAGGTAAAGCGCCGCCAGGATGGCCACGGGACCGAGGTCGCCCAGTAGCCCGATGAGGGCCTTCGCCAGGTAGAGGGCGGTGCCCGTTTTTTCCAGGGCGATCCCCAGGGAGAGTATGCCCCCCAGGAGGAAGATGACCCTCCACTCGATGGCCTGGTAGGCTTCCTCCATGGTGATGCAGCGCGCCAGGACCATGAGGACGCACCCGATGATCGCGGTGACCATTATCGGCGCCAGCCCCAGGGCGGGCACGATGATGACGCCGAGGACGATCAGAAGGGCCGGAATGATCCTGTCCTTCCGGTACGCCGGCCTCTCGATGTCCGACACGATGACGAAATCATCGTGGCTTTTCAGCCAGTCGTAGTGCTCCTTCCCCACCTCGATGAGGAGGGCGTCACCCGGCTTCAGGGGCGTGTCCGTGAAGTTTTTGCGGAAGAGCTGTCCCCGGTGCCGCATCGCCAGGGCGTTGGCCCGGTAGTTGCTCCTGAACTGCGCGGACCTGATGGTCTTCCCCGCCAGGGACGAGTTATGGGCGACGATCGCCTCGACGAGGAGGAGGTCTTCTCTGTCGCCGTCCGCGATTATCCCCCTGCGGTCGCCCTTGAGGGCGATACCCATACGCTCCTTCATGTCCTGCAGCTGCTTCACGTCGCAGCGGACCCGCAGCACGTCACCTTCCCGCAGGGTGATGAAGGCGAAGGGGATGAACACGCGCTTCCCGTTCCGTATCACGTCGAGCACGTCGATATCGAGCTCCCTGACAAGGGGCGACTCGGTAAGCCTGGTCCCCACGGACTTGGCCTCGGGGAGCACCACGATTTCCGTCATGTATTCCGCCATGTCGTAGCGGTCCGCGGGCCCCCCTTCGTAGCTGCGCCGGGGGAGGAGGCGGACGCCGATAAGGAGCATGTAGGCGGTGCCGGCCAGGAGGAAGATCGAACCCATGGTGGTGAATTCGAACATGCCGAAGGGCTGCTGCCCGTGGGTCGCGGCGATGGAGCTCACCAGGATGTTGGTGGAGGTCCCGATGAGCGTGCAGACCCCGCCGAACATCGACGCGAAGGAGATCGGGATGAGAAGCATTGAGGGGCTCAGCCTGTTGTCCTTGGACACGCTCATCAGTATCGGGATGAAGACGGCGACCACGGGTGTGTTGTTGGTGAACGCCGAGAGAAGCGCGACGATCGCCATGGTGGAGGCGAGGCCGGCGTAGTAGCTCAGCCCGAAGAGCCGGGAGGTGACGGTCCCGAGGTAGTTCACCGCCCCGGTCTGCCGGAGGGCAGCGCTCAGGACGAACATGGCCGTGACCGTCACCGTGGCGCTGTTGCTGAAACCCGAGACGCCCTCCCCGGGGGTGATGATACCGCTCAGGAGCAGGACGCCCATGATGATGAGGGCGGTGAGGTCGACGGAAATCTTTTCCGTGGCGAAGAGGATAACGGCGGCGAGAATGACCGCCAGAACTGTAAGCATTTCGATTGTCATGTCGCGCCCAGGGTCCCGGCCTCCCGGATCGTTTCCGGGACGCCCCAAGCCTTCCACGATCGCGCCGCCCCGTCAAGCAAAAAGGGCGGGGCGCTTCATTGTCCCGCGTAGATCATGGCCATGATGACGGCGTTGTCGGATTTTGACATGTTGATCACGTTGTGGGGGATCGTCGAGAGGTAGTAGATGCAGTCCCCTTCCTTGAGCACCTCCTCCTTGTCGCCCAGGACCACCTTGATCGATCCCTCCATGACGACGATGAATTCCTCGCCGTCGTGGCGCGAGAGCTCCTCGCTCCCCGCGTCGGGGGAGAGGGTCACGAGGAAGGCCTCCATGTGCTTCTCCCTGATGCCGCTGGCCAGGGACTGGTAGCTGTAGTTGGGGCGCTCGGCGGACCCCGTGGCGTAGCGGGCGATGCTCTGGCGGTCCTTTTTCCGCACCACGGAGTAGCTGTAGCCCGACTTCTCGTCGAGGAGGAAGCCCGTGCCGATGCGCAGGGCCTTGGAGAGCTTCACCACGGTCCCGAGGTCGGGAAGGATCTTCTGCGATTCAATCTCCTTCAGCTTCTCCACGGGGATGCCGGAGATCTTCGAGAACTGTTCCAGGGGCATCTTCTGCATTTCGCGCAGTTCCTTCAGGCGCTTCCCGATGGGGACGATCTCCTCCTTTTTTTCCTGGTCGCTGTAGTATCCCTGGACCTCCTCAAAATATTCCTTGTACTCCTTGCTTTCATGCATGACTTTCATTATGACCACCTCGCGCGTGTTATCGATGAGTGCGGCGGGATCGCTTCATCGTGCCGGGACCCTGCCGCCGATTCTGGGCCTGGTAAGATCTCCGCCGTAATTCAATCCCCGGCTGATTGTTATATGCGCCATGGCCCTATCTGTCAATCCCTATATCGACGTTATTTCGTCCCTCATGGCGGAATGGGCAGGCCCGGCGGGAGGGAGCGCGTTTTTTCACGACCGTTACAATGACACGGCACACGGAAAGGTGAAAATGGGATTTGACAAAATTTGCGTGATTTCAATAGTGGTCATCGATTATAAGAAAATCCGGCCGGGCCCTCTCCGGGGCGGGCCACCACACTACAACGAAAGCGCGGTACTCCATGAAGGGTCAGAAAATCCAATACGAACAGGGCAGGCTCACGGTGCCCGACAATCCCGTCATCCTCTTCATCGAGGGGGACGGCACGGGGCCGGACATATGGCGGGCCACCCGGATCGTCCTCGACGCCGCGGTGGAGCGGACCTACGGGGGAAAACGGCGGATCGAGTGGATGGAGGTCCTGGCGGGGGAAAAGGCCCACGACGAGACGGGCGAGTGGCTCCCTGAGAAAACACTGGACGCCATACGGGAGTACAAGGTCGCCATCAAGGGGCCCCTCACGACGCCGGTGGGGGGCGGCATCAGGAGCGTCAACGTCACCCTGCGCCAGAAGCTCTCCCTCTACGCCTGCGTGCGGCCGGTGCGCTATTTTTCCGGCGTCCCGAGCCCGGTGAAATCCCCCGAGAAGGTGGACATGATCATCTTCCGCGAGAACATGGAGGACGTGTACGCGGGCATCGAGTGGAAAGAGGGGAGCGACGAGGCCCGCCGGGTGATCGATTTCCTCACGGGAACGATGGGCGCCGCGGTCCCTCCCGACGCGGGCATCGGCATCAAGCCGATCAGCGTGAAAAACACCAAGAACCTGGTCCGCCGGGCAATACAATACGCCATTGACAACGGCCGGACCTCGGTGACCCTCGTCCACAAGGGGAACATCATGAAGTTCACGGAAGGGGCGTTCCGCGACTGGGGCTACGAGGTGGCCCGGGAGGAGTTCGGCGACCGCACGATCACCGAGGATGAGCTCTGGGACGCGCATGGCGGGAAGATGCCGGCGGGAAAGATCCTCGTCAAGGACCGGATCGCCGACTCCATGTTCCAGCAGACGATCCTCCGCCCCGACGAGTACGACGTCATCGCCACGCCGAACCTGAACGGGGACTATCTCTCCGACGCCCTGGCGGCCCAGGTGGGGGGCCTCGGCATGGCGCCGGGTGCGAATATCGGGGACAGCGAGGCGGTCTTCGAGGCGACCCACGGTACCGCGCCGAAATACGCGGGACAGGACAAGGTGAACCCGGGCTCCCTCGTGCTCTCGGGGGAGATGATGCTCCGTTTCCTGGGATGGCGCGAGGCCGCGGACCGGCTGATCGCCGCCCTTGAGAAAACCATACTGCAGAAGAAGGTCACCTACGACCTTGAGCGCCAGATGGAGGGGGCGACCCTCCTGAAGTGCTCGGAATTCGGCAGGGCCGTCGCGGATAATCTGTAAAAGTATCCGCGATTGGACGATAGATAAAGAGACATGACCGCCCTTCCGGCTCCGGGAGGGAACGTGTCCATCTCCGGATGGCGGGTGCCGCCTTCCGGGAGTGCCTTGAAAAAACGAGAACTTTTTTCGAACGAACCGGTCTTATCCTGGATGCGGGAATATGTCCCGCGGTTCCCCCCGGGATCGCGGCCGGCCGGCGGGGTTTCCCGCCGGAAGCATCCGCCGCGTTCACGGGAGCGGCGTGACAGCACCCGCGGCGACGCGGACAACCATCAAGAAAGAGCAGGAGCATGGTCGTACAATGAAACAGCGAATGATGGCGGCACTGCTGGTTATTTCGGCGATACTCGTTCCGGTAACGCCTCCTCTCGCCACCGCCGGCGTTGACTGGAAGCTCGAGAAAAACGAATCGGGCATACGGGCCTTTCTCAGGAAGGCCCCGGGGACGAAGTACAAGGAGTTCCGGGGGATCATGCACGTCAGCGACGTGCGTCTTTCGAGCATGATCGCGACGTTCGACGACACGTCATCCTACCCGAGATGGATGCACAACTGCACCGAAGCGAAACTGCTGAAATACATCAATCCCCGAGAGCGGGTGACCTACACCGTCACCCACGCGCCCTGGCCGGCGAGCGATCGCGATACCGTGGTGCATTCCCTCATCACCCAGGACCCCGATGACATGTCGGTGACCATCGCGATCACCGCCTGGCCCGATTTCATTCCCCGCGTGAGGGGACGCGTGAGGACACCCTACATGAAGGCCACCTGGACCTTCATGCCCGTGAAGTCCGGGGGCGTCATGGTGTCGTACCAGACGGTGACCGATCCCGGGGGGCCCCTTCCCCAGTGGCTCCTCAACCTTTCGGTGCTTGACCTTCCCTTCAACACCATGCGCGGGTTCAGGGACGTGATACGCGAGGAGCGCTATGCCAGGGTGGTGAGCACCATCATCACGGAGCCCGCCCTCTGAGAGTTTCGCCGCGGCGGGGACGTCCCGCCGCGATCACGCGACGAGGAGAACCGACCGATGAAGATACCAGCGATGCGGAAAGCGCTTGCCCCGGCCGTTGCGGCCCTCATGCTCTGCACCCCGCTCTCCGGGGCGTCCGCCCAGGATGGCTGGAAGCTCAAGAAGAACAGGGAAGGGATCGAGGTCTACGTCAGGAGCCTCCCCGGGTCTAAGATCGACGAGTTCAGGGGCGTCATGCGGGTGACCGGCGTTCGGCTCTCGAGCCTGGTGGCGGCCTTCGACGACACGCAATCCTACACGCGCTGGATGCACGAGTGCAGCGAGGCGCGGCTGGTGAAAAGGATCAACCTCTACGAGCGGATCACCTACTCCGTGACCCGGGCCCCCTGGCCCGTGTGGGACCGCGACATGGTGACCCATTCGATCGTGAGCCAGGATCCCCGGACCCTGGCGGTGACGATCCGCATGGAGGCGCGGCCCGGCGCGAACCAGGTCCCCCCGAGGGAACGGACGGTCCGCGTCCCGAGCATGCGGGGGACCTGGAGCTTCGTCCCCCGGGAATCGGGGGAGATCGTCGTAACCTACCAGATGCACAGCGATCCCGGAGGAACCCTGCCCCCGGGCCTGGCCAACATGGCCGTGGTGGACCTTCCCTACTATACCCTGCTGAAACTTAAGAACATCGTGAGGACCGAGCCCTACGCCTCGGCGGTGATACCCCAGGTGGAGGAGCCGAAGGCGGCGAAGTGATCACCAGCGCCGCCGGAACCTCCCGGCGAACCCCTCGCCGGTGAGGAGGAAAAAAAGCGGGACCTCGATGAGGAATATCAGGCTCCGCGCCCCGAGCACCAGGGGGGCCGTCGCGTCGGGACCGAGGCCCCCCGCCGCGGCGTAAAACAGGTACCCCGCCGTGAAGGCCGCGTGGACGTCGATGACCGCGAGCTGTATCTTCCTGTGGCGCTCGTGCCCGTAATAGAAGCGGATGATGTGCCAGGTCCAGAGGAGGGAGAGGACGGCCCCCGCGGCGATCGCCGCGGCCCTGCCGTACAGGAAGAGAATCCCGAACATCAGGAACATGATCTCGAAATAATAGAGCGTGAGGGCATAGGGAACCAGCCGCGCCAGGCCGGGGCCGGCGCACCCGATCATTTCGTTCTGCGTCACCTGCGTTTCCACCATGGCATCAAAATGGGCCGCCGTCGACTACCTGTCAATACATTATCGCCCCTGCCGGGGCGATGAAAAATTATGATGGACACGGGGGCCGCCCTGTGATAAAAATCTTCCCGGCCGGGTATCATCACCGCCGAGGGTCCCGTGTATATGATGCGAATAATCCCGATATGTTTCATCGCCTGTCTCGTGTGCGCATCCCCTTCGGGCGCCGATGAATGCGCGCGCTATGCCGACGACGCCTCGGGATACAGCGTATGCCTGCCGCCGGGATGGGCACCCGCCTTCACCGACGGCGAGGCGCGCCGACTGGATATCCGCGCGCCGAGGGGCGCGGCCGAGATATCCGTCTCCGCGTCGACCTTCGGCGACAGGGAACAGAAGATATGGGACGGCTTTCGCCAGTGGCGTACCGTGGAAATCGGCCGCAGGGTTATGAAGATCATCGAGACCGAAGAGCAGAGGGCCGCCGACGAGGTCCTCTTCAAGCTCCTCCTCTTCGAGTATACCGGTAGGAAGGGAAGGATGCTCCAGCGCTCGCTCCTCGTGAAGTACGGGGGACGGCTCCTGGTCGTCGAGTGCCGCGCCCCCGTGGGGACGTTCGCGCGCCACTCCGCGGCGTTCAACCGCGCCATGTCGAGCGTGGAATTCACCGGCGCTCCCCGGGGGGAAAAGGTGGAGCGGTTTGCGAAGGCGGAGAGGTCCGCCGACGCCGCGCCTGCGCGCGATAAAGACAGGCTTTCGGAGAGGGAGACGGTGCCTGACGGGGAGACGACGCCAGACGGGGGCGGCACCACGGAAGCGCCGACGGGCGGCGAGGCGAAGAAAGTGGAAATCGATCCCGATACGATGAAGATCATCGAGAAGGAGCTCGAGAAGCTGCAGCTCCTCGAGGAAAAGGGGATCATTGAGCGGGTGGAAGGAGAATAGCCGCCTTCGTACCCTTCGTGCCTACCAGGCGTTGATGCCCATCCCCGCCTCGGCCCCTGCCGCCATGAGGCCCTTCCTGTTCCCGGGGATGTAAAGATAGCGGCCAAGGATGAAGAAGGAAATCGGCCCGAAAGATTTCTGGTACCCCGCGATGGCCTGTCCGACGAACCTGGTGCCGCCGGATCGGACGTACCCCCCGGCGAAGGCCCCGTGCGACCCCGCCTTGAGGATCGAAACCCCCGGCATCAGGGCGATGATGAAGCAGCCGCGGCGGTTTTTCATCGAGGGGAAGGCCCACATCGGCCCCGCGGCCGCCATGGCTCCCGAGAGTGAGCGCGAGGCTTTTCGAAAATAAATATAGCTGCCTTCAAAGCGGAGCCCCGGGATGAAGGGGTGCCTGCCGCCGGGGCGGAAATCGAGCCCCTGGTCCAGGGCGAAATGAAAGGTGTAGCCGTCGCTGAGCACCGAGTTCCCGCCACCGATCCTGTTGAGGAACGATCCCGAGAAGGAGAATCGTCCCGAGGTCCAGGGCCCCTTCTCCCCCGCTTCCCTTTTTTCATCGATCCGCTTGATGTCGACGGTTTCGGGCGGTTCGGCGTTACTGGCCGTATCCGCCGCCGTATCCTCGGACCAACGGGCGATTTCCCCTGTTCCCGCCCGATAGTTGAGGATGATCTCCCTTTCCTCGAAGGGGAGGTTGCGCTTTTTGAGGATGGCAATGTCCTCGCCGTAGGAGTTTGTTTTGAGGATGTCGTCAACGCGGCTCCGCTTTATCCTGTAGGTCCCGTAGTAATTCTTCAGCAGAAGAAAGGCGCCGTCGTCGGAGACGATCTTCCCCGTCAGGACCGATCCCTGGTAGAGCAGCAGCACGTCGGCCGCGGCGGGAGGTGAGAAGATGAGCGGAATAAAGGCCGCGCATATGAAGACGATCGCTTTTTTCATGGGCCTCCCCCTGAAATGCGCCGCGGGGCGCGAACCGGCTCCCCGGGGCCCCGGGATTGATGGCGCAGGATACCGCCCTCGACGTTGATTGTCAAAACAAAAATTATCGGGTCCGCGGCGCCCCCGTCCCGCGATTAATTGTCGTCCGCGGCTAATTGTTATTGCGATATTATCCCCGCGGGGGTATGAAGGGGCGCGGGGTCATGGACGCGGCTCCGCATCGCGCGTCCCGCGCCGGACGCCGACGCGGGCCATCTCGGTTCACGGGAAGAGTGAATGGAACAGGACGTGATAGAAATCAGCGTGCCGGAGGAATACCACCTGGACAGGGCGGACCGCTTCATCCACGCCTCCATGGAGCTCGATCTCTCCCGGAGCTACCTCCAGAAGCTGATGCGCGCGGGCCACGTACGGGTGAACGGCTCCCCGGTGAAGCCGAACTACAAGGTGAAGACCGACGACCTCATCGTCATCGACATCCCGGAGCCCGCGCCCATGGACCTCGCGCCGGAGGACATCCCCGTCGAGTTCGTGTACCAGGACGCCTCGATCGCCGTGATCAACAAGCAGGCGGGCCTGGTGGTGCACCCGGGCCCCGGGAACTGGAACCGGACCCTGGTGAACGGGCTCCTCTACCACCTGGGCGACCTCTCCTCCATCGGGGGCGTGGAGCGCCCGGGCATCGTGCACCGCCTGGACCGGGACACCGCGGGCCTCATGGTGGTGGCGAAGACCGACGCGGCCCACCGGTTTCTCACCGAAGCCTTCGCCGCGCGGCGGGTGCGGAAGCGCTACGCCGCCCTGGTGGCGGGGAAGCCCCCGGCGGAGGAGGGTATCATCGACCGCCCCATCGCGCGGCACCGGAAGTACCGCCACAAGATGACCGTGGACGAGGAGGGGCGGGAGGCCGTCACCGGGTACCGCGTGGCCGGCGTGTGGAACGGCCGCCTGGGGGTGTTCACCCTCCTGGACATCGACCTCCACACCGGGAGAACGCACCAGATACGGGTGCACCTCTCCTCCCTGGGCATCCCCATCGTGGGGGACCCCATCTACTCGAAGAAGTGGGAGAAGTACCGGGTGCCCTATCTCCTCCTGGCGTCGGTGGGGCTTTCCTTCGCGCATCCCGACGACGGGAGGACGCTCTCCTTCGAGGCCGACCCGCCGCCCCACATGCGGGATTTCATCGAGAAGATCGCGCGGCTGTCGTGAGGGGGTCGCAAAGAATTTATTATTATTGAAAGATACATTCAAATGCCCTATACTGGATCCGAGAAGAGCTGTTACATCGCCTGACATCACACCGGAGAAGGACCTTTTACCTTAATGACCTACGATAATGCGAGGTGATCATTGTCGGAACACACAAAAATCCTTATCGTGGAAGACGAGGGGATCACGGCCGAGGAGATCAAAATTCGGCTTCAGCACATGGGATACCGGGTGTGCGCCATGGCCGCTTCCGGCAAGGAGGCCATTGCCCTCGCGGAAAAGCACAGGCCCGACCTGATCATCATGGACATCAAGCTGAAAGGGAAGATGGACGGCATCACCGCGGCGCGAACAATCAGGGAAACCATGGACGTTCCCGTGATATTCCTCACGGCCAACGCGGGCGAGGCCATGTTCAACCGCGCCCGGCAGGCCGGGCCCGACGCCTTCATCAGCAAGCCCTATACCCCCCTTGACCTGGGACACAGCATCGATATCGCGCTGACCAGGCACCAGATGGAAACCAGGGTGCGGGAGAGCGAGACGCGGTACCGCCGACTCGTGGAGGACATGCCCTACATGATGAGCCGCTTCAATAGCGACCTGGCGCTGACATTTGTGAACAATGCAACCGGTGCGTTCTTCGGCGCGGACCGCGAGGAACTCCTGGGCTCCAGCTACCTCAAGTTCGTCCCGGAAAAGGAACGGAAGCCGGTGATCGATGCCGTCAGGTCACTGACCGCCGAGAACCCGATCGTGAAGATTGAGCACCGCGTTGCCCTGCCCGACGGGCGCACGCGGTGGCTTCGGCGGACCATACGGTACCTCCGGGAAGCCGGGGGTGTGGCAGGCGAGTACCAGTCGATCGGCGAGGATATCACGGAGCTCCGGCGTCTGGAGGAGGAGGTGATAAAAATCGCCGAGGAGGAGCGGCGTCAGATCAGCCAGGACCTGCACGACGACCTGGGCCAGAAGCTCTCCTACCTGGGGTTTCTCGCCGAGATGGAGAAAAAGTCGATGGCGCGGGACACAAATCGTGACGTGGGGCGGATCGACGCAATGATCCATCTCATTCAGAACGCCATCGACCACGTGCGGGGCATCGCCCGGGGCCTCCGCCCGGTGGCGCCGGGGCCCGACGGCTTCGCGCATTCGATAGAAAACCACGTGGCCGAGCTCAGGCGACTGCTGGGGGTGAAGATAAGGCTCAAGCGACAGGGACGGCTCTTTATCAAGGACGATTTCGCCGCCGCCCACCTCTATCAGATCGTCAGGGAGCTGCTGCACAACGCCATCAAGTACGGCAATAAGGGGAACATATCGCTCACCATGCGCGAAAGCGGCCAGGGCATAATGATCGTGATTAAAAACAGGATAGAGGGAAGAGGCGCCGAGGATGGCGCGCGCGGTATGGGGCTTGACATCATTCGCCACCGGGCGCACCTGATCGGGGCGGTGGTGAGGGTCTACCGGGAAAAGGAGGCTTTTTGCGCCGAGCTGTCACTGTGATGAGGTGGGCGAAGGGTATAATAACCGAATCCTGTTATTGAAGAAATCGTCTTCGCTCGTATTATTATGATAAGCCAGTGCGGTGAACTCAACTAAGGGGGCCTCGGGACGTCATGGTCGCCAGGGGAACGCGACACAGCAGGTCAATCGGATCGGATGTCATCACCATCATGCTCGTGGAGGACCACCCCCTCATGCGCAAGGGAGTGCGCGACATGATTGAGGCCGAGGATGACATGCGGGTCTGCTGCGAGGCTGAGACGGCAAACCAGGCAGTGCGCCTCCTGGCGCGTCACGACCCCCATATCGTCATCGTGGACATAGCCCTCAGGGGCGAGGCCAGCGGTATCGATCTCGTCAAATCCCTGGCGGGCAGAAACGTCAGCGCCAGGCCCATCATTCTCTCAATGCACACCGAGACCTACTTCGTTGAGCGGGCCATCAGGGCCGGGGCCAGGGGCTACCTGACAAAGGACGAGGCGCCCCAGACCCTGATCCAGGCGATCCGCGAGGTCCACGGGGGCGGACTCTACGTGAGCGCCGGCGTGTCGGGCATGATGATCAGCAAGCTGCTGGACGACTCCCGGATCGAGCCGGTCATACCGATCGAAGATCTGACGGACCGGGAGCTTGAGGTGCTGCGTCTCATCGGCGAGGGGTACAAATCGAAAGATATCTCTGGCAGGCTGAACCTGAGCGTCAACACCGTGGAGACCCACCGTAAAAACATCAAGGCGAAGCTGGGGTGCGACAGCTCCGGCGAGCTTGCCCGCCACGCCATCGCCTGGGTGCATTCCCGGAAAATCTAGCGTTTCCTGCCGATCCCGCCGCGCCGGAACCGGCCCTGAATAGGAAGGGCCGCCCATCTCACCGTTTTCGGTGATGGTTCTGTTCATCGTAATGCATTACTTTATCCGGGAAGGACGCCTCGTGCCAGGCCTCTGCCCGTTCCGTGCCCGGCGCCGGGAAGTCCCGGGTGCGAGGGGAATGCGGCCGGCCCGGCATGCCGCCGGGCCGCGTGACCAAGAGCCGGCGTGTCTTTCATTATTTACCGGAACGCAAATCGATGAATACCTTGACCTGGCAACAGATCGTGTACCTGTTTTCTCTCGTCATCGCCATCGCTGTCATGGGGTATATCGCCTGGTACGCCCGGCGAAACCGCCATGCCGTGACGGGGGCCGGGGTATACCAGTGGATCGCGTTCATGGTGGGCCTTCTCGCGCTGTTCCAGGCGGTGTCCATGGTGGGCCCCTCGGAGCAGTGGGCCCGTTTCTGGTTCAACGCCCGGTTCCTCTTGCTGGCATCGGTGCCCGTGGTCTGGCTGGTATTCGTGCTGCACTACATCGGGAGGTCGAACCTCGTCACGAAGCCCCGCCTGGCGGCGCTCCTGGTAATCCCGGCCGTCACCCAGGTCATGATCTGGACCAACGGATGGCACCACCTCTGGACCGTGCGTGACGCTGCCTTCGTCACCGCGGGCCCCTTCCTTTTCCCCGAGACGACGGTACGGGTTACCGGCCCCTGGTTCATGGTCTACAGCCTTTATGCCAACGCCGTGTCCCTGGCGGGGCTTGCCCTGCTTGTCGCCGCCGCGGTGCGCATGGAGCGGGAACACCGGGGACAGGCGATCCTCCTCTGCGTCGGCAAGCTGGTGATGCTCCTGGGCGTTCTCTTTCTTTCCTTCAACATCGTGCCCGGCATGAAGCTGAACCCCCTTCCTCTGGGCTTCGCCATCGGCTCGCTCATTATTGCCTGGGCCATATTCAGACATCGCTTCCTGGCCGTTATGCCCGTCATGGACCGCCGTAAGCCCGTGCCCCTGGCGCTGATGGCGCTCTTCGCGGCGTTCGCCGCCAGCATCGTCCTGATCGGTTTGTATTACTACGGCTAACACAGCAGGCAGTACCGTCACAGCATCGAGGGGCAGCTCACGTCCATCGCCGACCTGAAGGTCGATGAGTTGCTCCGCTGGCGGCAGGAGCGGATCAGCGACGGCGCAACGCTTTCCGGCAATGCGACCCTCAGGGCCCTGGTGCGGCGCCACCGGTCCGATCCCGGCGACGAGAGCGTCCGGTGGCAGCTCTACTCCTGGTTTCTTACACTCAGGGATTCGTACGGGTATGATTCGATCATGCTGGTTGACGCCCGCGGCGCCGTCCGCATAACGACAAACGGCGAGAAGCCCACCTGCGCCCCGCCGCACCGCTACCTCGAGGAGGCGCGCGGCGCCGGCGAGGCGATACTTTCGAACTTCCATCGCGACGGGGAGGGAATGCCCATCCATCTCTCCGTGATCGCCCCTCTTCATGACGGGCCCGGCCGGGGGGCCTCCCTCGGGTTCGTCGTCATGGTCGTCGACCCGGAACAGTACCTGTATCCCATGTTACAGCGATGGCCCGTGCCGAGCCGGACAGCTGAAACGCTGCTGGTGCGCCGGGAGGGGGACGACGTGCTCTTCCTGAACAGGCTCAGGTTCCGTGACGATGCGGCCCTCAACATGCGGTTTCCCCTGTCGACGGAGCTGCTCCCGGCCGCGGCGGCGGTCCGGGGGACAACCGGCGTTTTCGAGGGGATCGATTACCGGGGCAAACCCGTGGTGGCGGCCCTGCGCGCCGTGCCGGGATCGCCCTGGTTCATGGTGGCGCGCATGGATATCGAGGAGGTGTACGCCCCCCTGCGCGAGCGCTTCTGGGTGATGATGTCCGCCGTGGCCGTTCTTATCGCCGCCGCCGCCGCGGGAACGGCGCTCCTCTGGCGCAGGCAGGACGAGCGTCACCTGTACGAACGGCTCGCCGTCGCCGAGGCCCTTCGGGAGAGCGAGGAAAAGTTCAGGGACATCTTCGAATCGTCCACCGTGGGGAAATCCCTCATCGCGCCGGACGGAAGCATCCTTCAGGTGAACCGATCCTTCGCCGACATGCTGGGCTATGCCATGGAGGAGCTACGCGCAGCCGGTTTTCCTGGCATCATATATCCCGAAGACCTGGTGAAAATCAGGGGATACGAACGAAACCTGCTGGCGGGCGAGCGTACGGCATGCCGCTTTGAAATCCGGTATCTCCGCAAGAACGGCGGCATCGTCTGGGCCGACGCGAGCATGCGTCTCCATCATGCGTCCGACGGAACGCCGACATACTTCATGACCAGCGCGATCGATATCACGGAGCGGAAGCGCGCCGAGGAGGAGCTGTCCGCGCTGTCCCGGAGGCACGAGGCCCTCCTGAACGCGGTACCGGAGATCGTCATGGAGGTGGACACCGGCAGGGTCTACACCTGGTCGAACAGGCATGGCAGGGAGTTCTTCGGCGACGATGTGGTAGGAAAAAAAGCCGAGCACTATTTCGTGGGAGAACAGGACACCTATGAACGTGTGCAGGCCCTTTTCGATGGGGCAGAAAGCACCGTACACCTCGAAAGCCTGCAGCGGCGAAGGGACGGCGAGAGCCGTCTCCTGGCATGGTGGTGCCGGGTCCTCAGGGACGCCTCAGGGAACGTCACCGGCGCGCTCTCGTCCGCGCGGGACATAACGGAGCAGAAGCGCGCCGAAGAGGAACTGAGGCTGTTGAACGAGTCCCTGGAGGAGCGCGTGGGCGAGCGCACGGCGCAGCTCGAGGCGGCCAACCGGGAGCTGGAGGCTTTCGCCTATTCCGTGTCGCACGACCTGCGGGCCCCCCTGCGCAGCATCGACGGCTTCAGCCAGGCCGTGCTGGAGGATTACGCCGACCGGCTGGACGACCAGGGGAGGGACTACCTGGGGCGCCTTCGCGCCGCGAGCCAGCGCATGGGCGGGCTCATCGACGACATACTCCGGCTGTCGCGCATCTCGCGAGCGGAGATGCGCATCTCCGGCCTTGACCTGAGCGGCATTGCCGGTGCGATCATGGCAAGGCTGGCGGAGCAGGAGCCTGAGCGTCGCGTCGAGGCGGTCATCCAGGAAGGAGTAAGCGCCGGGGGAGACCGGGAGCTCGTTACCATAGTGATGGAGAACCTGCTCGGCAACGCCTGGAAGTTTACGTCAAAGAAGAAGGAGGCGCGCGTCGAGTTCGGGTCCCTCGACAGGGAGGGTGAGACGGTATTCTTCGTGCGCGACGACGGCGCGGGCTTC
>CAZKPR010000087.1:0-15037 GCA_964554685.1 uncultured Leptospirales bacterium
CGCCTCTTTTACAAGGGCCTGGCCCGTGTCGCTCGAGAGGTAGTCGATGAACTTCTGCGCCTGTTCCGAGAGCCCTTCGGCGTTCACGTACATGAAGAGCTTTCGCGAAATCGGGAAGACGCCGGTCTTGCCGTTCTCGATGGTGCCCTCGACGCCGTTGACCTTCAGTGCATGGATCGACTCGTTCAGGTACCCGAAGCCCACGTAGCCGATGGCCTTCGGGTTGCCCGCCACGGTGGTGATGATGGCGCCGTTCGAGGCCTGGAGCAGGGCGTCCCTCCGCACGTCGGTCTTCTTCATCACCTTTTCGTGCCAGATCTCGTAGGTGCCGGAGCTGGTGTCGCGCGACACGACGACGATCTTCTCGTCGGCGCCGCCGAGCTGTTTCCAGCTGGTGAGGGAGCCGTCGTAGATCGCCTTGAGCTGGTCCATGGTGATGTTCTTCACCGGGTTCGAGGGATGCACGATCGGGACGATCATGTCGTAGGCCACGGTGATTTCCTTCACGCTGCGCCCCTTCTTCTTCGCGGCCTCCTTCTCCTCGGGCTTCATCTCCCGGGACGAGTTGGCGATTTCGCAGGAGCCGTCGATGAGGGCCTTGATGCCGTTGCCTGAGCCGCTCCCCTCGACGAAGACGGGTATGCCCTCGGCCTTCTGGAAGGCCTCGGCTGCCTTCTGGGTGATGGGCAGGACCGTCGTGGAGCCCTTGATCACGACGCGCTCGCCGGAGCCTTTTTTGCAGCCGCCGATAAGGGCAGCCGCGGCAAGGGCGATTGCCATGAGCCCCGCGACCTTGATGATTCTGGATAACATTGGATGGTTCCTCCTTGGTTGTAATGGGATTGTCATTATATTGAATCTTTTCTGGCGTACAATGTATGTGTGATTTTTGTGAAATATTTATAAAGATAATTTCAAATTATTGTAAATAGCATGAGTTGAGAGCGGAGGGATCCCCTGATGGGGATATGGCACAGAAGGGGGTTTTCTTAACAAAATCTTCACATTAATGTTATATTTTATTCAGAATAATGATTGATATTTGAGCCGTAAGTATGAGGATACTTGGGCATGCCGGCGGACGGGATGCATTGTGCACTACGACAGCAAGGGGCGAGACCGAACGTATGAATGAAAAAATCAGGGCCGAGAGCCTCACGTTCTACTACGGCGACGCGGCGGCGATAAAGAAAATAAGCATTTCCGTGAAGCTGAACACCGTCCTGGCCCTCATCGGGCCCTCGGGGTGCGGCAAGTCCACGTTCCTGCGGTGCATCAACCGGATGAACGACATCATCCCCAACACCCGCGTGGAGGGGGATCTCCTCATCGACGGCGAGTCGATCTACCACGCGAAGTACAACGTCACCACCCTGCGGCGCCGCGTCGGAATGGTATTCCAGAAATCGAACCCCTTTCCGAAATCGATATTCGACAACATCGCCTACGGGCTGAAAATCAACGGACTCCGGGACAAGTACGAGATAGAGCGTATCGTGGAGCAGTCCCTGAAGAGCACGGCCCTCTGGGACGAGGTGAAGGACCGTTTGGACGAATCGGCCCTGGGGCTCTCCGGGGGACAGCAGCAGCGCCTCTGCATCGCCCGCACCATCGCGGTCCAGCCCGAGGTGATCCTCATGGACGAACCCGCATCGGCCCTGGACCCCATCTCGACACAGAAGATCGAGGAGCTTATCCGGGACCTGAAGGAGAACTACACCATCATTATCGTTACGCACAACATGCAGCAGGCGGCCCGGGTAAGCGACGAGACCGCCTTCTTCTATCTCGGCGACCTGATCGAGGTGAGCTCGACGGAAAAGATGTTCACGAAGCCGGAGATGGAAATGACCGAAAACTACATCACGGGGAAATTCGGCTAAGGGGGCCCTCGCCCCGCCGCGGTTTCCCCCGGAGGAAGGAATGATCACCCATCTTGACCATGAGATAGACCATGTCAAGTCGCGGATTTTCGAGATGGCGGACCGCGCCATCGAGTCGATCGTGAAGTCCGTCCGCGCCCTGAAGGAATCGAATTCGAACATGGCGGAGGAGGTCCTGCGCGACGACGCGGTTCTTGACAACCTCGAGGTCGAGATCGACAACGCGTGCATCAGGATACTGGTCACCCAGCAGCCCGCCGCGGTGCACCTGCGGCTTGTCCTGTCCCTGCTCAAGATCAACACCGACCTGGAGCGGATCGGGGACCTTGCCACCAATATCGCGAAAGAGGCGATCAATCTTCACGGGAAGCCCCCCCTGAAGCCCCTGGTGGACATTCCGCGCATGGCGGAGATCTCGATAGACATGCTCCGGGACGCCTTCACCGCCATCACGGAGCGCGACGCCGAGCGGGCCCGGGGCGTCATCGCCAGGGACCAGGAGATCGACACCCTGAACACCCAGGTCTACCGGGAGCTTTTCACCTACATGGCGGAGAACGCCAACACCATATCCCAGTCCCTGGGACTCATCATGGCCGCGAAGGCCCTGGAGCGGATCGGGGACCACGTTACCAATATCGCGGAGCGCGCCGTTTACTATATCGAGGGGGTCGATATACGCCACGCCGAGGAGTGACGCGGCGCCGCGCGGGAGGGTCATGCAGAAGCGTGTCTTCGTCATAGACGACGAGCAGGACATACGGGAGATCGTCAGGATCAACCTGGTCGACGAGGGGTACCTGGTCAACGCCTATCCCACGGGGGAGGATGCCATGAAGGCCCTCGCGTCGATCGTGCCGGACCTGATCATCCTGGACATCATGATGCCCGGCATGGACGGCTACGAGTTCTGCCGGAAGGTCCGTTCCGCCGACGGGACCAGGAACATCCCGATCATATTCCTCTCGGCGAAGTCCGATGAGATCGACAAGGTCCTGGGACTCGAGCTCGGGGGCGACGACTACATGACCAAGCCCTTCAGCGTCAAGGAGCTCAAGTCCCGCGTCAAGGCCATGCTGCGCCGCTCCTCCCGGACCGAGTCGGCCGACGCGCCCTCCCGCGCCATATCATGCGAGGGGCTCCTCCTCAACCCGGAGCATTACAGCCTCACCATCGACGGCAGGGGGGTGGACCTCACGAAGACGGAGTTCGAAATCCTCCACCTCCTCCTGAGGAATCCCGGGAAGATATTCACCCGGGACAACATCATCGACAGCATCAAGGGCCAGGACGTCTACGTCGTGGACCGCACCATCGACGTCCACGTGATGAACCTCCGGAAAAAGCTGGGGAAGTACAAGCAGGTCATCAAGACCTTCTCCGGCGTCGGGTACGGTTTCAAGAAGTAGGCCCCATGTTCAGGAAAGTGCGCACCCGCATCGTCGTTTCCTTCATGGTCCTCATCGCGGTTCTTGCCGGGGCGCTGCTGTACTTAATAATCGAGACATCGCGGGACTACCACATGGCCCTCATCGAGCGCGAGGTGGCCGAAAAGATCGATTTCGTCAAACACGCGCTCGAGGACAATCCTTCCGCCTATACCGCCGGGGGCGTCGCCCGCCGGATCGATCGTATCCGTCGCCTTGCCGGCGTTGTCAGGATGAGGATCACCCTCGTCGGGGCCGACGGCACCGTGATCGCGGATTCCGACTATTCCGACGTGGAGGGGATGGACAACCACCGCTACCGGAAGGAAATACTCGAAGCGGCCTCGGAGGGGACGGGGAGGAGCATACGCTTCAGCGATACCCTTAAAACCGGCATGCTCTACATGGCGAAAAAAACCGACCGGTGCGTCATCCGCCTCGCCCGGCCCCTGGGCGAGGTCGAGGAGAGCATCGGCCGTCTGCGGCGCTATATCCTGGGCGCCGGCTCCATCGCCCTTCTCGTTTCCATGGTCATCGTGGTCCTGATATCACGGATGATCACCCGTCCGATTGGGGAGGCCATCCGCTTCGCCCGGGACTTTTCGAGCGGCGATTTCTCCCGGCGCATACCCAACTACGGCGACGACGAGATCGGGACGCTCCAGAAGTCCCTCAATCGCCTGGCGGACACCGTGGTGGGCAAGATCGACAGCCTGGTCTTCGAACAGAACAAGCTCGAGAAGACCTTCGAAAGCATAAACGACGGGATCGCCGTGATCGGCGGGGACAGGAGGATCCTCGTGGCCAACGGGGCCTTCCGGTCCCTCCTCGATATCGACACCGCCGTGACGGGTAAGGTGTTCTTCGAGGTCATCCGGAACCGCGGGATCAACGCCCGCGTCGAGGAGGCCCGCGCAACGGGCCGCCCCGCAGCCTTCGAAACCACGCTCCTGAACGGGCGCCACTGCGAGGTGCTGATCAAGCCGATATCGGGAGGGGAATCGCTCCAGGGCCTCCTCCTGGTGCTCCACGATACCACGGAGAAGAAAAAGATTGAGCAGATGAAGACGGACCTCGTGGGCAACATGTCCCACGAGCTGAAAACGCCCATCGCCATCCTGAAGGGCTACCTGGAGACCCTGGAGGGGCACATCGAGGAGCCCGACATGGCGAGGGACCTTCTTCGCAAGGCCCTGGCGAGCGTCGACCGGCAGAGCTCCCTGGTGAACGACATCCTGAAGCTGAACCGCCTGGAGACCACCTCCGATTTTCCCGATGAACCGATCAGCATCGGTGAGATCCTGCGCGGCAGCATCGAGATACTGGGCCCGAGGGCCGGGGGAAGGAACGTCACCCTTTCCCTCGAAGAGACCGCGACGCCGGTTACCGTAAGGGGTAACCGCTTCCTGGCGGAGGAAATCTTCTTCAATTTAATCGACAACGCCATCAGCTACAACCATGAAGGGGGGAGTGTCGTGATTACCCTGGGGGCCCGGGGCGGGCGCCCCGCGGTGACGATCGCCGACACCGGGATCGGGATACCCCGGGAATCGATTGACAGGATCTTCGAGCGCTTCTACCGGGTCGACAGGAGCCGGTCGCGCTCCACCGGCGGGACGGGCCTCGGGCTCTCCATCGTCAAGCACGCGGCGGACCTCCTGGGCTGGAAGGTTTCAGTCGAGTCGGGACCTTCCGGAACCGTCTTTACCGTGGAGACGTAGCGCCCGCTCCGCCTATCCCCTGAGCCGCTTCCTGAAGCGGTGCCGCATGAACAGCCCGATCGAATTGAGCGCGAGGACCATGACGATCAGGACGATCGCCGCGCCGTACTGGATGTGTCGCGTTTCCTGGATGTGCGTGCCCGCCGTCGCCATGACGTAGATGTGGTAGGGAAGGGCCATGACCTCGCTGAAGAGCGAGTCGGGGAGCACCGGGGCGTAGAAAGACGCGGCGGTGAACATGATCGGCGCGGTCTCGCCGGCGGCCCTTCCAAGCGAGAGCATGACGCCGGTAAGCACGCCGGGAAAGGCGTTGGGGAGCACGATGCGGAATATGGTCTGGAGCCTCGTGGCCCCCAGGGAGAGCGAGGCCTCGCGGTACGACATCGGCACGGTCATCAGGGCCTCCTCGGTGGACCTGATGATGACGGGAAGGTTCAGCACGCCCAGGGTGAGGGACCCCGCCAGTATCGAGGTGCCGAAGTCGAGGAACACCACGAAGAGAGAGAGACCGAAGAGGCCGAAGACCACGGAGGGGACCCCCGCCAGGTTGCTCACGCCGAGCCGGATGATCTTCACCAGGCCGGGCCTCCCGGCGTACTCGTTCAGGTAGATCGCCGTGATGATCCCCACGGGGATCGAAACCGCGGCGGAGCCCACCATGAGATAGAGGGTTCCCAGGATGGCGGGGTAGATTCCCCCGGCGGTCATCTGGTCCCTGGGAAACTCCGTGATGAACTCCCACGAGATGGCGGACCAGCCCATCTTGAAGATGTAGACCAGGATGAAGGCCAGGAAGGCCAGGACCGCGAAGGAGAGAACCCTGATGAGGGTGAAGGCCCCCCGCTCGGTGATCTCGGACCGTGTCAGCCGTGACGCCATCTCAGTTCCCCTTCAGCTTGTACTTGTTCGAGAGATAATCGGCGATGATATTGAAGAAAAAGGTTATCAGGAAAAGGATGATGCCGATGGCGAAAAGGGCGTGGTAGTGGCTTCCCCCCACGGCCGCCTCTGCCATTTCCGCGGCGATGTTGGACGTCAGGGGCCGCACGGGGGAGAAGAGCGACGTCGGCGCCACGGCGGCCCCCCCGGCCACCATGAGGACCACCATGGTCTCGCCGATGACCCGGGATATGCCGAGTATGATGGCGGTCCAGATCCCCGAGAGGGCGGCGGGGACCGTGATGTGGAATATCGTCTCCCAGCGGTTCGCCCCCAGGGCGTAGGACGCCTCCTTGAGGGCCACGGGCACCGAGGAGATCGCGTCCTCGGAGATGCTGGCGATGGTGGGGATCGCCATGAAGGCGAGCATCAGCGCCGCGTTGAAGAGGTTCAGGCCCGTGTCAAGGTTGAACTGGCGCTGGAGGAATGGCGCCACTACCACCATGCCGAAAAACCCGATGATGACCGACGGGATCGAGGCGATGATCTCGACGGCGGGCTTCACCACCTCGCGCACCCCCGGCGAGGCGAGTTCGGCCAGGTAGACGGCGATGGCGAGACTCAGGGGCACGGCGATGATGGACGCCAGGAGCGTCACGGCCACGGAGGCCATGATCAGGGGCCCGATGCCGAACCGGGGCGTTTCGCTCGTGGGATACCACTGGGACCCGAAGAGGAAATCCCCTACCCCAACCTCGCGGAGGATCGGGAGCCCTTCGCCGAAGAGGAACACCATGATGAGGAGAAGGATAAAGATGCAGGAGAGGCCCACCGCGGGGAACACTTTTTCGAAGGCCCTGTCGAGGAAGATGCTTCTTCTCTTGCTCGCGCTGGCATGAGGTTTACTATCCACGGACTGGTTCATTCTGATTTCTCGCATTGCGTGTTTGTTTACTATAAATAGTACACTTTTATGAAGAAATTATAAAGGCGGGATTAATAAAATATAAGGATCAGGGATATCCGGGGAAGAGGGGACCTTCGTTGGCGGTCCGGCGCCGGGTGGGAAAAGTTGAAAAAAAATCATGTTAGTCTTGACAAATTAAATTAGTTTATGTATATTTAAGATAGTTAGTGCATACTTAAAAACGGAGGATCATAATGAACAATGTATATAAATTCTGCCTGAACGAAGAATGCTCCCGCTCCCTCGCGGTGACGAGAAGGGACATCGAAAACTATTTCAACAACCTGTCCTGGATATAACACGCGGGATCCGCGTATAATCACCATAGAGACGAGCGAAAAAAGACGGCAATGCCGTCTTTTTTCGTTTACTTCCCCTCCTCCCGGGGCCAGACCTTTTTAAATGCAGTGGCGGGGAAGAAGCAGTAGGGGCACTCCTCCGGCGGCTCGTCGCCGTAGTGGATGTAACCGCAGATGCGGCACCGCCAGGCGATTCGCCCCTTCATCTCCTTGTCGAAGTCAGGGTCGCCGCTCCCGTCCCCCCTGAGGAGGGGGAGATCCTCCAGGGAGGGCATGACGGGGCGGTAGCCGTTCATGGCGTGGCCCGCGAGGATCACTCGCTGGACCTCGCTCGTGCCCTCGTAGATCATCAGGAGGCGGATATCACGCATGATCTTCTCGAAGGGTAAGAGGCGGGTGTAGCCGTAGCCCCCGGCCACCTGGAGTGCGTCGCTGGCGACTTCAAGGGCCGTTTCCGTGGCGTACATCTTGGCGATGGAGGCGTTGATGGTGGGGTCGATGCCCCGGTCCGCTTCCCAGGCCGACCGCCACACCAGGAGGCGCGCGGTCTCGATCTTCTGGTACATCTCCGCGATCTTGAACTGGACCGCCTGGAAGTTCTTCAGCTTCGTGCCGAAGGCCTGGCGCTTCTTCACGTAGTCAACGGCGAATTCCATGGCGGAGCGCGCGGCCCCCACGGCGAAGGCGCCGATGATGGGGCGCGTGCGGGAGAAGGTCCGCATGGCCAGGACGAAGCCCTGGCCCGGGTCCGCCAGGACGTTCTCCGCCGGGACCCGGACGTCCCTGAAATTGAGGGCCGCGGTGTTCGACGCGCGCTGGCCCATTTTCGGGATGTGGCGCCCGGTCCGAACCCCCTCCCAGCCGCGCTCCACGACGAAGGCGCAGATGCCCTCGTGGCGCGTCGAGGGGTCGACCGTGGCGAAGACCGTCATGTAATCGGCGATGCCGCCGTTGGTGATCCAGTATTTCGTGCCGTTGAGGATGTAGTTGTCGCCCTTCTTCTCGGCCAGGCAGCGCATCCCCGCCACGTCGGACCCCATGGTCGGTTCCGAGGTGGCGAAGCAGATCAGCTTCGGTTCCCGGGCGAGGATCCCCAGGTATTTTTTCTTGAGATGTTCCCTGTCGGAGAGAAGGATCGGCTCGAGGCCAAGGGAGTTCACGAAAACCGAGGTGGCGATGCCTGAGCACGCGGCGGCGATCTCCTCGGTCACCAGGGCTCCCTCGACAAGTCCCTGGCCCCTTCCCCCGTATTCCGCCGGGATGTCGCCGTTCATAAGGCCCGCCTCGAAGGCCTTCCTGAGAAGACCCCCGGGGACCAGGTTCATTTCGTCGTAGTAGGGGGCGGAGGGGAGCACCTCGGCGAGGGCGAATTCCCGCGCTCTTTTCCTGATCTCCTCCTGTTCCGGCGTAAGCGTGAAATCAAGCATCGGCTTCCTCCCGGCCCGTCAGTCCTTCCCCTTTTGATTTCGCGTCCTCCTTCCCTGAGCCGCCGCCCTCGCCTTTTTTCCTGAACGACTCGATGTTGTTCGCCAGGTCGTTGGCGCCGTAATCGACGATCCGTGCGTATCCCCGCACCATCTCGGCGTTCTCCAGGGTGCTCTGCGAGAGCTCGCTGATGGTGTTGACCGCCCGGGTGAGCTCGTCGATGACGTTCTTCTGCTCCATGGAGAAGGTATAGATGCCGTTCGATATCTCGCTCAGGCGGTTGATCTTCTCCCGTATTTCCGTGTTCATCTCGCCCAGGTCAGTGGTGAATTCGAGGGTCTCCGAGAGGACGTCCCGGGTCTCGATGACCTTCGTGCGGACGTCCATGAATATCTTCGAGGTGTTGCTGATGAAATCGAGCTCGCTCGTGATCTTCTCGGCGTGCCGGATGATGGTGCCCTGGATGCCCTTGGCGAGCTCCGATGTCTGGTCCGCGAGCTTGTTGACCTCGTCGGCGACCACGGCGAAGCCCCGGCCGTGCTCCCCGGCGCGGGAGGCCTCGATGGCGGCGTTCAGGGCCAGGAGGTTGATCTTGTCCGCCACGTCGTTGATGGCGTTGATGGTTCCCTCGATGTTGTGGAGGTACTGGGCCAGCTCCTCGATCGACTTCACCGACTTGTTGACGGTTTTCTCGCCGATCTCCACCTCCTTCACCGCCTCGTTGATCCGGTCGGTGATGCGGGAGATGCGCCCCGTGAGCTGCTCGCTCTTCTTGTTGATCTCAGAGATGTCGTCCTTCACGGAGTCCGAGCTTTCGAGCTGTATCCTGGAGTTTTCCAGGCTCGACTCGAACGAGGAGGACATCTCCTCGTAGGAGGCCGCCGCCTCCTCGACGATGGCCGTCAGCTCCTTGGCGATTTCGCCCAGGGACCCCGACGCCTCGTTCAGGGAGCCGCTGATGCTCTTCACCTCGACGGTGTTGCCCGTGATGGTTCCCACGATGGTGCGGAGGGTCGCCACCATGCCGTTGAAGGTGCGGGTGATGTGGCCTATCTCGTCCTCGATCTTGACCGGTATCTCGATCTCAAGGTTCCCCTCGTCGACCTCCCGGACCCCCCGGGAAAGGGCGCGGAGGGGATTGATGAGGATCCCGAGAAAGAAGAGTTGGAAGCCGAAGCGGACGATCACCATGGTGACGAGGAGGATGATCACGAACTTGAGGACCGTGGGGTGCATGTAGGCGCGGTAATCGACGTAGGGGAACCCCGCCTCCCGCATGGCCCCGGTGGCGGGATCCACCTGCATGTAGCCGATATAGTGGGACAGGCCGTCCGTACCGACCCGGTAGTGGCGGCTCGAGGGACTTTTCATCAGGGTGAAGAGGTCGAGAACCTCGCGCTTCAGCTCCGCGCCATCCAGGGCGGTATCCATCAGGAGCTCCTCCATGGCGTCGTAGAAGGGAACGATTTTTTCCCTTTTCTTCATGGCGAAGACCGAGGCCTGGGAGTGGAACTCCCCGTCGGGTATCTGGCGGATCTTCGAGGCGGAGTAGGTTATATCGTTCTTGAGAGAATCCGCGTAATGGAGCAGATTCCGCGCAGGGGTTTTCTCCGTCTCGGGCATGGTGGCGGCGTACGCTTTCAGGACAGCGGCGTAGCCCCTGAAGTGAGCCGGTGTCGCGTCCAATATGCGGTTGAGGTTGTTGACGAAGTTTCGCCGGGGAAGTGCGCGTATCCTGTGCCAGATGAGGGCGTTCCGGAACTCGGCGCTGCGCCCCTCCATGTTCACGGTCCCCGCCCCGGAGATGAACCTGAATTCATTTTTGTTGGGAAGGTAAGCCACCACGTACTTCGCGTCCTCCCCGGGATGATCGTAGTCGAGAACCAGGGATGCGGATTTTACCTTGAGGCCATCGAAGGACTCATCCTTCTCGATAAGGAGAAAGTAGCTGATGATCTGGAGCATGGCCAGGAAGGTGACCAGGCTTATCCCGATCAGCTTACCCATGAAGGAGATGCGGTCCTTCGTGTTGTTGATGTAGTAGACCAGGAGGATGAAGAAGCCGAGGACGTTGAACAGGACCCAGCTGTTGTTGAAGACCTCGCGGGCGATGAGGCCGTCGCGGCTCATGGTGTTGATCACTGCGGGGATTGCGGTGCTGGCGATGAAAATGACGCCCATGGTAAGGACCGTCCACCGCTCCCTGCCGCGGTGAGTGAGTGTGCGCCATATGCTGAGCATCAACCCGAATACGATGAAACCGATGATGACCAGGGCGATGATCTTGCTGATCTCGTCGGCGTCGAAGTCCCAGTAGTGCCCCGAGAAGAAATAGACCTTCCCCGCCCTGAGGCTCACCACCGCGAAGGCGGCGGTGCAGAGAACGGCGACCGCGTGGCCGGCGTAGAGAACCACCTTCGCCACCCGGGGGGCCTTCACCTCAGGGAAGTAGAAGAAAAACGTAACGAAGTTGGCTTCCGCGATGAGGATGGTGATGATCGTGAGCCACCGGTGGTACGCCGCAAGGGGGTGATATACCGTGGCGGAAACGAGATAACCGATATTGAATATTCCCATCCAGAAATAGGCCATGCCGAGCCTTCGGGACGCCATCGACTTGTTCTTCACCGCCATGAGGAAGAAGGTGGCCATGAGGAAAAAAACGACGGCGATAAATGAGCCGAGGGAGAATGAGTTGAGGTAGATGGTCTGTAGAAGGTTCATTGGCTCGATCCTTTCCATGATGGGGAATCGCCATTGTCTCACCGGCAGTCAGTCGGTGAAATGGTGATGCATGCCGGGACCCCGATCCGTTATATCGTTCATTATATGGACGTCGCGTCACTTTTCAAGCAAAAAAGGGGGCCCCCATGAAAAAGAAAGGGTCCCCGGAGCACTTCACGCGGTTCTTTTCATCAGCACCAGGGTGATGTCGTCCCGCACCTCCCCGGGGTCGATGAAATCCTTCACCTTTTGCATGATGGAATCAAGGGCCTGCCTGGCCGTTGCGCCGGGGGCCTCACCGAGGGCCGCGATGAGGCGCTCTTCGCCGAAGCGCTCCTTCCGCCGGTTTTTACCCTCGAGGACCCCGTCGGTATAGAGGAGGAGGAAGTCCCCTTCCCGGACCCGGAAGCGGATTACTTCGGGGGGCCGGCGGGTGATGCTTACCCCGAGGGGCTCCCCCCGGAAGGCATTCCTTTCGGCCCCGACGAGGCGCGTTTCAGCACTCTTCTTTTTCCTGTGGAGGATGTCGGGATGGCCCGCGTTCGCGTATTCAACCGAATTTCCTGAGAATCGGAGCATGACGCAGGAGAGGTACGTGGCGAGGCGAGGGAATTCCTCCTCCAGGTGGCGGTTCACCCTCGTGATTATTTCCTCCAGGCCCCGGCCGCGCATCCTGCTGAACAGGCGAAAGGCCAGGGGCTTCACGATCATCGTGATCAGGGCCGATGAGACGCCGTGGCCCGAAACGTCGAAGAGGAAGGCTCCCCTGAGCCGGTCGTCGCTGACGTAAAAATCGTAAAGGTCCCCCGAGGCCCCCCGGAGGGGCTCGAAGGCGACGGCGATGTCCCATCCCGAGATCCCTCCGGGGGGCTCGGTGAGCAGGGAGCGCTGGACGTTCCCCGCAAGGTCGAGCTCGTTCCTGGCCAGCTCGTTGCTCCGTGCCAGGCGCCCGTGGGCGGCGATGAAGCGGTCCGCCAGTATCAGGGCGA
The DNA here is from genome assembly GCA_964554685.1 of uncultured Leptospirales bacterium. Lineage (GTDB taxonomy): Bacteria > Spirochaetota > UBA4802 > UBA4802 > UBA5550 > RBG-16-49-21. The sequence goes on from CAZKPR010000087.1 coordinate 12,315, forward strand.
TCCCCAGGGTGAAGGCGAAAAATCCGTACTGGGTCAACACGTAGTCGTAGGCCCAGAACATCGAGTCCAGGATGTCGAAAAGTGCGCAGGCGGCCAGGACCAGGGCGCCGAGCATCAGCTTGCCCGACGTGGAGGCGCCCAGGGCGCGGCGTGCCGCGGCGATGACCGCCATGGGGGAAAGGCGCCTCCCCCGTTCCGGCAGCGCCGCCGCGAAGTCCCGCACCACCGGGCCCCCTATCCTCGCGAAGGCATAGTATCCCAGGGGGACCGGCGCGGTCACCTGCCACACCCGGAGAACGTCGATGGCGAAGGGGTTGGAGAGCGGCGCCGCCGTGACCAGTGCCAGGAGGCCGCTGAAGGCGGCATAGGCCCGCGTCAGGGGACTCACCCTCCCCGTAAGGAGGAGGTCGGCGAAAAACCCGAAGAGGGGGACGAGGGCGTAGAGGGAGCAGTACTCGATACGGTGGAGGAGCGTGGAATCGGGCACGAAGGCGTAGACGGCGTGGGTCCGCGAGAACAGGTAGATGAAGAGGAGCACGGAAAATGCCCCGTAAAAGAGGTTGTGCCGCTCGTCCTTCATGCGCGCGAAGAGAAAGAGATGGTAAAGACCGATGAAGAAATAGAGAACGATGAGGGATATTGCCGCGGTCTCCGAGCGATTTCGTTCAAGCTCTTCGAGATCGCCGATCGTGAAGGGAACGCTCCTGTGAAACCCGGAGTCGATGTTGGTGGGATCACCGATGATCCGCGCCGCAAGGACGTTTCTCCCTTCCCTGAGATGGCGGGGATCGAGGGGGATCAGCACCTCCCGGCGGTGGCGGTACTCCCTGATGCGCCCCGCCGCGTCGAGGTGGACCTCGGACCTCAGGAGGCGGCCGTTCAGGTACACCGCCCAGTTCTCACCTATGTTGGCGAAGTAGGCCCCCATCAGCCGTTCCAGGGCGGGACTCCCCTCGGCGAGATCAAAGGATATGAGAAAGGTGAAGTTCTCCGGGGCAATCCGCTTCGGCGAGAGGAACCCCCTCCGGGGCATATTCTCGAAGGGAAGTTCCTTCAAGACGGCGCTTCTCCTTTTCTCCCCCCTGCCGGGGAGCACGAGCCATCCCTCCTCGCCCGGCGCGGGAACGCGGGCGGTCCAGGAGGGGTCGAAGCCCCGGCGCGCGTAGATCGCCTCGCCCTCGAGGTTGACCTGGAACGCGTGGAGGGGAAGGGCGGTGAAGAGCGCCATGATCGCGAGGAGATGCGGAAGGATCTTCGTCATGGGCCTCCGTGGGGCGGTGATGTCTGGATCGGTTGCGGGGGGGCCTGGGTCCCCGGCCTGCGCCCTCCGGGGCGCGTTTCCGGTCGTGTTCGGACTAGCAGAAAAGGGGCCTTTGTCAATGTATTTTTTTGGTCGTCGTCCAGCGGGATCAGGCGTCCATGGCCCTTATAGCAGGAAGATAAGGGACACGGCGATGAAGAGCGGGATGAGGATCGGGATCGAGTACTTGATCATGAACCCGAAGAACGAGGGCATGGGAATCCCGGCTTCCTCGGCGATGGCCTTCACCATGAAGTTCGGGGCGTTGCCGATGTAGGTGTTTGCCCCCATGAACACGGAACCCGCGGATATGGCCAGGAGGAAGTCGCTGTAGGTGAAGCGCATGCCGGGCACCAGGGTCTCGCTTACCAGGACCGGCACCGCCGCGGACTCGGCCATGCCGGGGAAGAAACGCCCCAGGGCGGAGTTGAAGTAGGTGAGGTAGGTCGGGGCGTTGTCGAGGAAGCTCGAGAGGGGCCCCACGACCCAGAAGTAGTGGATCGGCTGTTCCAGGTTCCTGATCAGGAAGGCCAGGGCCCCCTTTTCCCCCGCCTTCAGTATGGCCAGGACGGGAATGATGGTCATGAATATCCCGGCGAAGAGGTAGGCCACCTCCCGTATCGGGTGCCAGTTGAAGTTGTTCGCCTCGCGTATCGTCTTCTTCGTGGCCCAGAGGGAGAGAAATCCCATGGCGACGATAACGGCGTCGCGGATGATGCTCGCGACGTAGATGTGAAGCCCCGCCACCTCGATCTCGCCGAGCTTCGCGATGCCGCTGAAGAGGACCGCCCCGATGATGCCCCCGAGGAAGATGAAGTTGACGCTGCCCTCGAGGCCCAGGGGCTGCTTATCCTCGATGTCGGGGATGATGGTCTCCTTCCTGTAAAAGTAGGAATCGATGACGAAATAAATGCCGAGGATGACCGCCACGGCAAACCCCATCATGGGAAGGAGCTTAAGGGTCCAGAAGAAGGGCACGCCGTGGAGAAACCCGAGAAAGAGGGGAGGGTCGCCGATGGGGGTAAGGGAGCCCCCGATGTTGCTCACCAGGAAGATGAAAAAGACGATGGTGTGGACCACGTGCCGTCGTCCCGCGTTGGAGCGCATGATGGGGCGGATAAGGAGCATCGAGGCCCCCGTGGTCCCGATCACCGAGGCCAGGAAGGTGCCGATGAGAAGGACCAGTGTGTTTACCGCCGGGGTTCCCTTCAGGCTCCCCTTAATGAGGATTCCTCCGGAGACGGTGAAGAGCCCCCAGAGGAGAATGATGAAGGGGAGGTAGTCGAGCGCGTAGATGTGGAGGATCTCATGGACCGCCGCGCCCCGGTACACGACCAGGAAGGCAACCGCCAAGGCCAGGGCCCAGAGGAGGGAAAACTAGGGGTAGTGGTGGTTCCAGAGCTACGGCGCCCCCAGGGGGACG
>CAZKPR010000088.1:0-15008 GCA_964554685.1 uncultured Leptospirales bacterium
TTCGCGAAAACGACCCTGTTCGGGAATTCCGTGTTGTACGGGTTCTGGGCCACCGGGTAAATTAACACGCACCCCTAGCGGGCCAGGTCAAATTAATGGGCGTGTCGGGCCGGGCCCTCTTCGACCTGGTGGCCGTGAACAATTTCACCTACGAGGAAGCGGGGGCCCAGCTTGGCCTTTCCCGGCGGCAGGTCCGGTACCGCTACGGCCTCATCGTGGAGCGGCTCTGTGACTATTTCAGGAAAAAGGGGATCAACAGCCTTGAGGAGCTTCTATGAAACATGACGCCACCATCGGCCTCTTCGAAGAAGTGCTCCTGAAATACCGGCTCGTTGAACCGGTGCCGCCCGTGGTGCGTGAGCATATCAGGAAGGAGAAGGGCCGGCAGTTCAAGCGGACCCTGAGGCGCGCCGGGGGATATTCGGTCCTTTTCGCCATGGTATCCGATCTCTTCTTTGCGCTGAAAAAGCTCGGCGTTCCCGTCACGATCCTGAAGAGCGCGGTAATCCTGGGTATCCTGGCGGTGCTGGGAACGGCGTCGGTCACCTCGGGCATCTACCTCCTCGTAACGGGTCTCGCGGAGCCTCCCGCCGCGATCCGTGAGGTCCCGCGGACTCTCCTCGAGAAGCAGGGCGGCGCCGGCGATGAAGGGAGGGAAGCCGTGGAGCCGATCGAGGTCATCGAGGACCGGATCGGCGTGCGGCCCTTCCATGCCGTGGACCTTGCGGAAGCGCGGGCGACCGGGCTCAGCGACCGCATAGCCGGAACACTGGCGCGCCTCAGGGGCGGCGACCGGGTCATTAACCTCCGCCACGGCCGGCGGGGAAAGAAATCGGGCATGATGCTCTTCGGGACCGTGGAGCACGTGGAGGGCATGTACACGGTGACGGCGCGCGTGGTGAACGTGGGGGACGCGCGCATCCTCTTCTATGGCACGGAGACCGTGGCGACGGAGGATGAATTTGAGGCCGCCGGCGATCGTCTTGCGGAAAAAATATATAACAGCCTCAGGTAGGATGCCATGACGTTCTGCCCTGATTGCCGCATTATCGCGGGCCTGTGCGCCTTCGCCGCGCTGTTTTGTGCGGTGGCATCCTTTCCCCCTCCCGCCCGGGCCGGGGGGAAGGCGAGGCCCCGCGTCGCCGTGATCGATTTCTCCGCCAATAACGCCGATCCCGCCATGGCCGGCATCGTCCGCAACGCTGTGGAGATGAATCTCTTCCAGGACGGCTCCTTCGATATCCTTGAGCAGAGCCGCGTCGACGACCTGGTGAGGGAGCGGAAGCTCCAGCTTGCTGAATGCCGCGACGAAGGCTGCGCCACGAAGATCGGCAGGCTTCTCAAGGGAGACTATGTTATCATCGGAAGCCTTGACCGCCTCGACGCATTCACGGTGAACGTGAAGGTGGTGGACGTCAAAGAGGGAAGGATCATCTTTACGGAATCAAGGGACGTCCGCGAGGCCAGGGAACTGCGTGCCGCGACGGCCGAGGTGGCCAGGCGTGTCGCCGCCCGCATCAAGAAAGCCGTGAGCCCCGGATTCAGGTTCCCCTATCCCGTCATTGTCACGGCACATTTCATCTGCACGGTTCCCGTGGGGTATCTGCGCACCCTGACGCGGGAGGGTTACGGCGCGGCGGTGACGGCCAGGATCCAGGACCTCCCGGTGCGGGGGCTGTTCTTCGGACTCGACACCAGGTTGATGTTTTTCCAGGGGAGGGGCACGGTGCACAATGCCCTGCTGGCCCCCCTCATGGCTCAGGCAGGGTACTCCTATACCTACCGGTTCGTCTCGATTGTTCCGAGGTTTTCTTTTGGAGGATGCTATATCCTCAATACCTATTACACCGATGTCCTGAGGCTGGGGAAATCCGTGCGAAGGGGATTTCAGCCGATCCTCTCGGCCGGAGGATCGCTTGAGTTCATCCTTCCGAAGAACGTGCATATCGGCGGGGGCGCGGATTACGGGGTCATCTTCGAAAAAGGGGGGACCCTCTCCTTCCTCTCCTTCCTGGCGGGAGTGGGGTTGCGATTCTGATCCAGTCGTGCTAGAGGGCTCCCCGCGTATAGGAATCCGACCCGCGGAAAATGAGGCGCAGTGACGCGATGGGTTCCGGCCTGATGCCAGTGCGGGGTTTCTCGATTGCGGCGATCAAACCGGTCCTGAACCCCAGTTCGAAGCCGAGGGTCACGTTTTTCCACGTATGGATATTGGCCCCCACCACGGGACCCAGGGAAGTGTATATCGAGCTTCCCAGGATGACGCGGTCCCTGTTCCTGAATTCATAGGCAAAGGCGATCTGCGGTCCCACCCATATCCTCAAGAGGTGCGTTCTCACGATGCCGAACCCGAAGGTGTTGGCCCAGACCAGGCGGTTCACCTGGTAGCTGTGGCTTGAATTAAGGCGTTCCTGCCGCATGGAGTGGTTCGTGCATTCGATATTGAGCCGGTAGTTGAAGATCCGGTCCCTGGCAACGGCGGTATCCATCACGAAATCAAGGCCCGTGAGGCTGTGCGTGAGGCGCGCCATGGGAGACGAAAACGTGATTTCCGGAGCCTGGGGCATGCCGGGAGGGTCGTCCTTCATGCTCAATCCGAGACCGAGGCCGGAAGTGTGCCGCTCCGCGGCGATCAGCAGCGCCGCGGCCATGATAATGGCGAGAATGTTTTGTTTCATCGACCTTAAGGTAATAGCTTCTGAAAATTTGCAACATAATCGTGAAAGTCAACGGCTCGGTCAACAATTTTATATATCGTTGATTGTGGAAATTTTTTTTACTTAATAAAATGACAACCCGGATGGGCGGTTTGCGAATATCGTTTCATTGAACTAATCCTTTCTGTGCGTACGATAACAATCGGCTCCTTCCCCGCCTCTGTCCATGAAGGCGATAACTATCTGTCCCGCCATGAGACCTCCCTACAATGGACGGATAGTCTTGTCCTCAAGACGGTACCAATCGAAGCGGTCAAAATTTTTTAAAAAAATTTTTGTCACTTTGGGCCTTCACCTGACGCCGCCCTTGAAAGGGCTGAACGGCCTGCCGTGGGGGTGATCGGATGACGGCAACCCGCCCGGCATAACAATAACAATACGTTTTGGAGGATTATGATGAAAAAGCTGGCTGCAATGGCAATAGCGGCGATTCTGACGGTCCCGGTGATCGGCTGCAAGGATGACGGGAGCGGCATATTCCCTTTTTCCGGCGGTGAAGCATCTGAAGGCACGGCGCCCATGCAGTACATGGAGTACATGTACGGCAACGAGAACGGCGCGCGCCTTAACGAGATGGCCACGGCGGGCATGCCGGACACGCCGGAATTTTCGGCGCAGGTGGCGCGCTATCAGCAGGTGCCCCTCGTGGAATACCTGGGAGTATCCGGTGAAGATCCCCTCTCCGAACAGTGGTGGAAAAAGCTTGATATCAATGCCGAAGAGTTCCAGGCCTATCTCATGACCGATGCCGGGAAAAGCAAGGTTGACGAGTATTTCGGCGGTGCCCCTTCAAAGACTATCTCGTCGGGCATTCTCCCGTCCGTACCAGGGATACGGTCGTCATCCAGTGGATCGGGTTTCCCGTCTTTCAGCGAACCCTTTTCATACTACCCCGAGATAGATTCCTGTTACTACAATGACTACTGGATTTCCCATCGTTTCCATCGTCTTGACTACAGTTTTCAAATAGCAAAGATATACGGTTTATTGATGAATGACCTGGAAGAAATACACTACCAGATCACCAACATCGAGGGATGGCTCAAGGAACAGAACCTGGTCCTGGCGCGGAATACAATGGAATCAAAGGTGCGTGAATTCGCCCAGCTTGCGAATGTCGACGCGACCTATCGGAGAAACCTCATAAAAGATTTTTTCACAAACGGGTATGAAACGCTTTACCAGAACGCCTATGAATCCGCGGTACAGCGCACGGAACTCCTCAATCAAAGGCTTGGCGTTGATGAAAAGGTGCCCGGGAACATGCTTCTCTCCGACGCGGCGTTCATGAGGGAGATGAGTCAGCTCAGGATAGCCTACGCACCGGTTTTTTACAGCCGCGCGGCGCTCCTCAGGTGGAGGGCCAACGTGGCGCGGGACGACCTGGCGCGGCTCAAGCAGATCAAGGACGCCCTGTTCAGCGATCCAAACTTGGATAATTATTCCGATTATTTCAACGAGTACTGCGCCCTCCTTGCCTCGTGGGAGATCACCCTGCGCGCCCATATCGAGACCTATTACGGCAGGGACGTCAGCGACATCGAGCTTGAGGACGCTGCCAATATTGACGCCGACCGCGCCTTCGGCACCTTCGGAGACCTGAACGATCTGCCCGGAAGCGGAATCTGCGGCAAGACAATGAGCGATGACAGCGGAGCGCCCCTCACCGGACTCTTCAATTACGGCGATTCCCTGGAAAGCGTTTTTGATACGAGCACATCGGGAAGCCTTGATGGCGGAAAGTTCATCCGCATGGTGCACAGCGGCAGGAACCTTCTTTCCGACCTGGGATTGACGCCCGTGGCGAAGAGGCTTCTCCACGCGGAGGAGATGACGGGGGCCCCGGGCAAAGGCCAGTTCTTCATTGATCCTGCAACGGGAAGATACATTCTGCCCCGCCCGGATTACTGGAGCCGAATGGAAAGCGTTGAGAATATCACCGATCCCGATTTGCGAGGTGTAATTGATCCTATTCTCACTGTAACGAGTGGCAATCTCTCGACAGAAGCCGGCAAGAATGGTTTTGGCAACTGTATCATGATGACCGGTGGCGCTTCAAGTTTGGTGGATCTTTGGCCATTCGGAAATGCCGGTGTTTCGGACAAGGGTACGCTTTCGATGTGGTGGAATCCCAATAAACCGCAAAGTATATTGACTCAACTGCTCAGAATATACATCGCCGGTACCGGGACCTACATTGAGTTGACGTGTGAAGAAATAAAAATCGTTGTCAATGGCTCGTTGCGTAATAGCGGGGAAGGATTCGATTTTAAGCAACAATGGAACCACGTTTACCTTGTCTGGGATCTCGACCAGTCTCTGTATGGAGAGCTGAAAACGATACGCCTATTCGTGAACGGCGAAGAGATTGGATCGTGCTCGGATGTGTGGACGAGCGGAACATTTTCCATAAGAGCGGAATCGCATACGGGTATCGTTAATTGCGATAACCGGTTGGATAATCTGAAAATATGGAAACACGTTGTTTCCGAGAGTCCCGACTGGGAATTCAACCCGGTGGGAGAGGGAACAGGCCTTGGACGTGAAAAGGCGCTCCATGCAATATATGGCCCTGACTCGGATCCGGAATACGACTACCGGCCGCACATGACAGGTTCAGGCAATGGCGTAGGATATTTTTTCCTCCAATAACCACAAGATGACGATTTGATTAACTCAAGCGGATGGGAATACATTTCCCATCCGCTAATTATTTCCATGACGGTATTAATACTTGACATATGTTAATGTATATATTTTTCTCTCTATCAAGGTGTGCCAAACACCTGTATTGATAAAGCATTTTCGAAAATAATCAGTATGTTAACCTCATGGCGTCATCTTTAAGAAATTATTTATTATTCTCAACCCTGGTGCTTTCAGCCGGACTTGCAGCCTGCAGTAACATATTCCATGACATGGAAGCCATAACGCCCGTTACTATCCCACCCCTGCCGGAGGTGGAGTCCATTTATCCATGGGATGGCATGGATAATGTTCATCTGAATAGCGCGATATTTATATCTTTTAACAATGCGATGGATATGACTAGCATTGGTGCCGATTCGTTCAGGGTGGTCAATGAATCCGACTTAAGCGAAGTTGATGTATTTGTACACCAGTATAACGAGAAGAGCATCACACTTGTCCTGCCGTCGGGATGCAGTCTCGATCCCAATACGCCTTATGGTGTTTCGATTGCCAATGATATTTATGACATATACGGATCAGTTATTGAAGCTGGTCCTCTCTGCAGCTTTATCACGGGAATGACTGAGGACACAACGGCTCCATTCGTTGAAGAAAGGTATCCAGCCCCGGGATCAGTGGTCAAGGTGACCATACCCGAGGTTACCGTTGTTTTTAACGAGCTTATAGAGATTCCGCCTGATATTGATGTCACGAAGGATGGTGTAGCTGTTGCGGGTTATTACACCTATTCAACGATATATGACAATGGCGTTCCCGTGACACGGGTTGGCTTCAGACCCCGGGATCCTTTACAAAATAAAGCTCTCTATGCTATCACCGTGTCAGATGCGGCAGATATTGTCGGGAATCATATGTCTACCTCTTCAACGGTTTTTTTTGCTACCGGCGGTGTACCGGTGCCGCTTGATGACGCACCGGCATGTGATTCAGGCGGTCCCATCATCAATGCCGAGGGGACGTTTCGCATTGGCGACAGGGGCAATGGCCTCGGATACCATCTCAGTGATGATGAAGGATCCCTTCTGGGATATCGTTATAATGAAAATGATAATATTAAGGGAATATTTGATACGCTTAACCAGGGTGATCTCGCGTCTCGAACATACCTGCGTATCGTTGAAGACGGCAATAATATTATTGGATCCTCCGGTCTCGACCTTAATCCTATCGTCAAGCCCCTGGCAAACCAGTATTCTTCCTCTCCCCCGTATAATCAGTGTTATATTGACCTGGAAAACGGTCTTTGCGTGCTTCCGCGCCCCTCCTACTGGAACAAGTTCGACGCCAATCCACCCCTGCCGGACATACAGGAGTGCGCCTGGCATTATGATACTTTTGATTCAGTAACCGGCGTGACTGATGAACAATCAGTTTTTTCAGGCGGGAAGAGCTTTGAAATAGCGGGTGGCTGGGCAAAGTATTTCAAGCTATGGCCTTTTGGGCATGATAAAGCCCTTGATTCGGGGACTTTTTCCGGATGGTATTATCCCAGCCACAATCCACTGGTTAATTATTTCATGACCGTCTGCTTCGGTGGCGTGAAAAACAGGGTTGAAGTCCACGAAGATAGAATCCTGATCTTTATTAACGATATAAAGGTACGGGAGCAGTTGTTTCCGTCAATCTGCAATCAGTGGAACCACGTGTATGTTGTATGGAGAAATTCAACGGTACTGGGAGACGCCATGATGAGGGTGTTCCTGAATGGAAATATCGAGGAATCCCTGATAGACATTGATCCATGGATTAACGATGATGGCGAGTTTATCCTGTGCACTGAATCTCACACGGGTATCTATACATCTCATACGTTTATCGACAACTGGAAGGTGTGGAAGGAAGTGGTTTCCGAGGACCCATCATGGGAATACAATAGCGGCGCGGGTCGCGAGAATGCCCTCCATGTCATATACGGGCCCGATGCCGATCCTGAATACGACTACCGCCCGAAGCTCACGGGTCCCGACGGCGGCGTGGGGTACTACTATCTCCCGTAAGCCGCGGAAGCGTTTCCGCTGTCTATGCCCGCGCCCGGAACTCCCGTTCCAGGACCTCCCGCACGGCGCCGGCGTCGGGGGGGAGGGGGATGGGGCGGTTGGCGTAGCGGCTCTCCACTTCCTTCAGCGTCCCCTCGTGGTACCCCACCTTGAACTCGGAGAACTTGAGGCCGTGGGCCGTGGAGATGACGATGGTGCGGTCCTTCTTCGAGAGGGTGCCGTTTTCCACGAGCTTGATGAGGGCCGCCAGGGCCACGCCGGTGTGGGGGCATGAGAACATCCCCGTGCGGTCCGCCAGGGCCGCGGCGTTGGCCAGTTCCTCCTCGCTCGCCTGCTCCACGATGCCGTCGAACTCCTTCAGGGTCCTGATCGCCTTGCCCACGGAGACCGGGTCGCCGATCTGGATGGCCGACGCCAGGGTCTTCTCCGGCGTCACCGGGGTGAAGTCGCTGAAGCCCTTCAGGTAGGAGAGGTAGAGGGGGTTGGCCTTCTGCGCCTGGGCCAGGACGATCCGCGGGGTCCGGTCGATGAGGCCCAGGTCGCGCATCATCCTGAAGCCGTTCCCCAGGGCCGAGACGTTGCCCAGGTTCCCGCCGGGTATCACCACCACGTCGGGCACCTCCCAGTTGAACTGCTGCACCATCTCGATCGATATGGTCTTCTGCCCCTCGATCCTGAGGGAGTTCATGCTGTTGGCCAGGTAGATGGTGTTATCCCTGGTGATTTCCCGCACCACGCGCATGCAGCCGTCGAAGTCGGTGTCCAGGGAGAGCACGATGGCGTTGTTCGCCATGGGCTGGACGAGCTGGGCCGTGGATATCCTGTTCGCCGGGAGGATGACGACGGAGGGGATCCCCGCGTAGGCGGCGTAGGCCGCCAGGGCCGCGGAGGTGTCCCCCGTTGAGGCGCAGGCCACGGCCTTGATGCTTCTGCCGCGGAGGATCATGTCGTTCACCACTGAGACAAGGACCGTCATCCCCAGGTCCTTGAAGGACCCCGTGTGGCTGTTCCCGCACATCTTCACCCAGAGGTCCTTCATGCCGAGCATCTCCCCGAAGCGCCGCGCCCAGAAGAGGTTGGTGTTCCCCTCGAACATGGAGACGATATTCTCGTCCGCCACGGCCGGGGCAACCCATTCCTTCTTGCTCCATATCCCGCTCCCGTAGGGCCAGCGGGTGGTGCCCACGCGACTGTCGAAGAGGGCGCGCCATTCCTTCGCGGACCGCTGCCCCAGGGCTTCCAGGTCATGGGACACCTCGAGGAGGGCGCCGCATTTCCTGCACTCGTACACCACCTCGTCAAGGGGATACGATTCGCCGCACCCGGCCACGCACCTGAATTCCGCGCTGAAGGGCTTCATGATTCACGGCCTCCCTGCAGGGAATCCTCCACCCGAATGAGCATCACCTCGCCGTGGATGAAATCGAATTCCTTTATCTCCCGCATGGCGAGGAGCATCCCCTCCTCCACGGCCTCGTGGGTCATGAAGATGAGGGGCACGTGCTCGGGATGGGTTTCCTTCTGGATGACGGAGGCGATGGATATATTGTGCCTGCCCAGGACACCGGCGACCTGGGCGAGGATGTTGGGACGGTCGTCGGTCTGCATGCGGATGTAGTAGCGGGACACGCGCTTCCCCGGCTCGATGAATTCCGCGGGCCCCTCCATGACGAGGGGAGGGGCGTAGGCATCGCCCTGGGTCGCCATCTGGACGATGTCCGAGAGGACGGCCGACGCGGTGGGCTCCGCCCCGGCGCCCCTGCCCGAGAGGACCACGGGCCCGGTCATGTCGCCGTCAAACATGATCGAGTTGTACTCGTCGCGAACCGACGCCAGGTGATGGTCGAAGGGGATCATCGTCGGGTGCACGCGTATGTCGATCTTCCCGTCAACGCTCTTGGCGATGCCCAGGAGCTTAATCACGTAGCCCATGTCCCCGGCGTAGGAGATGTCGCTTTTGCCGATGCTGGTTATTCCCTCTATCTGGATGTCGCCGTAGCGGATCTCGCGGTTGAAGGCGATCATCGCCAGGAGGGCGATTTTATGGCCGGCATCGTACCCCTCGATATCGAAGGTGGGATCCGCCTCGGCGAATCCCATCTCCTGGGCCACGGCGAGGGCCTCGGGGAAGGGCATGCCGCTTTCCTGCATTTTCGTGAGAATGTAGTTCGTGGTCCCGTTCAGGATTCCCATGATGGAGCGGACCCGGTTGCCCACGAGGCCGTTGCGGAGTGCCAGGACGCAGGGGATGCCGCCTCCCACGGCGGCCTCGAAGCCGAGACGGCCCGCCCCTGATTGAACCGCCCTGAATATCGCGGCCCCCTCTTCGGCGAGGAGCTTTTTGTTCGCCGTCACCACTCCCTTGCCTCCCTCGAGGGCCGCGGTAATTATGGAACGGGCCGGGTTGATTCCGCCGATCAATTCCGCGACGATGTCGATCGCGCCGTCATTGACCACGGATTCCCAGTCATCGGTAACATCGATGCCGGGGGCATGGGTTTTCACGTGTTCCCTTCTCAGGTCACAGATGGTTTTAACCGTGACCCGGACTCCCGTGCGGCGGGCGATGACATCGGCATTGCCCTGGATAAGTCGGTGGAGGCCGCTCCCCACGGTACCGAAACCGACGAGGCCTATGTTGATCTGTTTCATGAGGCGGTTCCTTTATGAAAGGGTCTGTATGGTTGTGAAATCGAAGGGGGCATTTGTCAATTACTATACGATGGTAAAATCCCGTTTGCCGCCGGGGCGCGTCATGCGAACCGGGCGCGCGGGCTCCCGATTTCGGGAAGGTATTATCCTTGACTTTTGCCCCGGAATGGATATCTGTTAACCTCCCGGCGCGAGTCCCGCGTAACCGGCGTGGCCGGAACAGCGTCGGTGTGAACATCCGATAGCCTGGAGGAGGCCATGAAACGATGCATGTACCTTGCCCTTGTGGCGATTATGGCCATGGGCGTGAACTGCAAGAAGGAAAACAAGGTTGCCCGGGAGGGCATGGTGAATTTTATCGCCGGTTCAGTGACCATCGTCGACGATGGGAAGAGGAAGCAGGCGGAAATCGGAGATGTCATCCGTCAGGGCATGATCATCGAGACCGGGCCGCTTTCCTTCGTGGACATCTATTTCGATGAAACCGCGGTGAAAATCCTTGAAAAGAGCGTTGTCGAGATCAAGAACCTTTCCCACGACCTGAGCAACGACGCCCAGGCCACGCTGTTTCACGTGAGGACGGGGAGGGTCTTCAGCCGCGTGGTGAAAAAACTGGCGAAGAATGACCGGTTCGAGGTGAGCTCGCAGACCATGATCGCGGCGGTGAGGGGCACCGAGTTCCTCGTTGAATCCGACGAGCTGAAGAGCCTGATCGCGTGCCTGAACGGCTCGGTGGAGGTGGAGAACGAAACCGCGCCGGAGCGGGACACGGTGACGATCGTAGACGAGCAGGAGGTCGTTGTTGAAAAGGACAAGCCCATGACGGTGAGGGATCTCTCCGATGAAAACAGGAGACTCATGGGCGACATCAAGAAGAATTTCAGGGAGATGAAACAGGAGATACGGAAGCGATTCGAGGAGAACCGCGAGGAGATACGCAAGAAGGTCGAGGACCGGCGCCGGGAGGATATCGAGGCCGTTGAACGCAGGAAGGCCGAGGACCAGCGGAGGGTCGAGGAGCAGAAGGCGCGCGACAGGGAGAACATTGAACGCGTCAAGGGAACCACGGACGCGACTTCCGGGGAGACAAAAGAGGGGGTCGACCGGCTTAAAGAGGATTCCCGGCAAATGCTTGAGAGCGTCAAGCCGGAGATAAAAAAGTTCAATGGAAGCCTGGATGAAAATTCGGTCCCGGAGATGTAATGATGGTGAAGTCAGGTCGGAGTGAGGCGCCTCCGCGGGCGCGAGCATGAGCGCGGTCGGTTTCATATCAACCCGCATAGCCGGGACCGACGGCGTGAGTCATGAAATTGAAAAATGGGCCGCGATCCTTGAGCGCAGCGGGCATGCGTGTTTCTACTGCGCCGGCGAGAGCGACAGGCCACGGGACGTGAGCTTTATCATCGACGCGGCCCATTTCGGGCATCCCGATATCGCGGCGATACACGGCGGGGTTTTCGGGAGGGTAACCCGGACAAGGGAGATGACACGCCTGATCCATGACACGGTTTCCCGCATCCGGGAGGCCCTCGATCGGTTCATCGACACGCACCGCATTGACTGCATCGTGGCGGAGAACTCCCTGACCATACCGATGAACATACCCCTTGGCATCGCCCTTACCGAGCTTATCGCCGAGACGGGAATGCCCACGGTGGCCCACCATCATGATTTCGCCTGGGAGCGGGAGAGGTTCCTGGTGAACGGGGTCGCCGACTACATACAGATGGCCTTTCCGCCGGCGCTGCCTTCCATCCGCCACGTGGTTATCAACTCCCTCGCGGAGGTGTCCCTGGCGCACCGCAGGGGGGTATCGAGCACGGTGATCCCCAACACGTTCGATTTCGACAACCCGCCGGGACCGCCGGACCCGGAACTGATCGCCTCGATCAGGAAGGCGGCGGGCATTGAACCGGGTGACTACCTGGTGCTCCAGCCCACGCGCGTGGTGCCCCGCAAGAGCATCGAGCGCTCGGTCGATCTCGTGGACCGCCTCCCCGGGGCGGGGAGGAAACTCGTCATATCACACCCCTCGGGGGACGAGGGGGAGGAGTATCGGTTCCGGCTGGAGGAATACGCGAGGATGAGGGATGTGCGCCTCGTCTACATCGACCATGTCGTGTCGACGGGACGCTCATCGGGAGCGCGTCCCTTCACCATCGCCGATGTCTATCGCGCCGCGGACCTGGTGACCTACCCGTCGGCCTGCGAGGGTTTCGGCAACGCCTTTCTCGAAACCCTGTACTTCAAGAAGCCGATCGTGATGAACCGCTACCCGGTATTCATTGCCGATATCGAGCCCCTGGGTTTCGATCTCTGCCTCTTCGACGGCTTCATTACGGAAGGGACCGTGGAAGAGGTGCGGGTTGTTCTCGAGGACGGGGAGAGGCGCCGCCGGATGACCGAAAAGAATTACGCCATCGCCCGGGAGCACTTCTCTTACGGGCTTCTCGAAAGGCTTGTCACTGGGGTGATGGCGGGCCTCACACCTCGATTTCCCGCATGATGAGCATCTCGCGGTCCTCCTCGTCGGGCATCACGCGGAAGATGACGTCGCGCCCGTCGGCGATGAGACTCCGGGCCTGGAGAAAGTTTCTGAAATCCGATTTTACCCCGCACACCTTCACGATCACCGACCCGGAAAGCGCGGCGCCCCGGACGTAGATGTCACGGTCGCGGGCAAATTTTTCATCCGCTGATTCCTCTTTTTTGGGTGAAAAGGTGGGTGAGAAAATGAGGCGGGCGCCCTGTTCCTTCATGAAGTGAAATCCGTCTTCGTCAAACACGTCGGCGCAGATGAGGATGCCGAAGGTTATTCCGTGGGCTTCGAATACCCGGTACGCATCCCCGGGTGTTATTTTACCCACCTCGGCGAAAAAGAGGCGTTTTTTGCGGTAGCGTCCCAGCATCCTTCCGCCGTGAAAGACGAAGGAGGTATTATACACGGTGCCGTCGGCCAGCTCCGGCATGGTGCCGCCGACGACCACGGTGGCGAGCTCCCGAGAGAGTACGGCGAGCCGCTGCAGCTGGCGGGCCTGGTTATGCGCCGTCTGCACCTGGGTCCCCAGGCTTTTCTTCACGAAGAAATACTCGGGATAGCAGATGAAATGGGGCCTGAACCGCTTCATCGCCTCCACGTCGCTGCGGGTGATCGGCTCCCCCAGGGGTTTCTGGCACAGGATAATCCGGGTCTTCATGGCGCACACCATCCTCCGGCCATGACAATAATGCAAGGTTTTTTCCTGTATTTTCCGCGTGCGCCGGGTCGGGGCCGGTTCTTTCATTCGGGGCGCCCGTGACGTTCATTACTTTTCCTGTATCACTTGTTGCATGATTGCTATCGTTTGTTTCCCTTCGGTTGCGCGGGACGCGGGAGCAATGGTATGCATGGGGGAGGCGGCCCCGCCCGGAACAGGGAGGAAACACCGGGCGGGAGAGCCCGCATGTCATACCCGACGAGGGGGAAGGAGGAAATTATGGACAGGAACGCAATCGACATCGCCGCCCTGCGCGTCAACGCGGGCGAGGTTTACCGCAGGCATTCGGTTAAGATCGCGCGATTCATCAAGCGCCTTGTGTGCGATCCGGAATTGGCTGAGGAGCTGCGCCAGGACGTGTTTATCAGGATCTGGGAGCGGGGTCTCATCCTCGATCCTGATGCCCCGGCGACCCTCGCGTTTCTCTTTACCGTGGCGAAGAACGCGGCGATTGACCATCTTCGGAGGAAAAAGCTGGAACGGACGAAAATACGAAGCATGAACCTCGACGAGGTGATGATGGACAGGCGTTTTTATGAAAACGTCGAGAATAGCTTCATAAGGGGCGAGGTGATCTCCACCATGCGTGACGTCATAGATTCCTTTCCGGATGACAAGAAGACGCTGTTCATTGAAAACAACTTTCATGATCGCAAAACAATTTCTCTGTCCCGGGAGCGGGGTATTTCAGTGTATCATATTAAGAAAATCGACCGTGAAGTCTCCCGGAAAATTCGGGACCGTCTCGCGGGTTATTTTGAAAGGTAAAAAAGCCGTGGTTTCCGTCGTCGGCGGGAATATTCTCTTGACAGATCCGGCCCCGGGGAGATAATGACCGAGCGCTCGTTCGGGCAATTTCTCCACGGGCAGAATATTCCCGGAGTGAGAAGAGAGCCGGACCGCGAGGGTGGGGCGCGGCGGGGAAACGCAGGAATGACGAAAAAGAGTCCACAGTCGAAGGTCAGCGCGAGGGGCAGGAACCAGGAGCTCGCGGATCGGCGCGTCAGGCAGATCGTGGACGCTGCCGTTCGCCTCTTCATCGAAAAGGGCTTTCACAAGACCACGACGAGGCAGATCGCCGCGAAGGCGCGGATGCCGATCGGTTCCATGTACGAGTACGTGGCGAGCAAGGAGGAGATCCTCTACCTGGTATGCGAGGCGATCCACGCCGAGGTGGAGAAGGGCGTTATCGAGGCCATGGCCAGGGCGAGCAGGGGAAAGAACATCCTGGCCGGTGCGCTGCGCGAGTACTTCGCGGTCTGCGACCGTATGAGCGACCACATTCTCCTCATTTACCAGGAGAGCAAATCCCTGCCCCGCCAGTGGCGCAAGAAAGTCCTTGAGAACGAGGTCCGCATCACGGGGATATTCATCACGTTGATCAAGATGCTGATATCCTCGGGGGACCTCCCGTCACTCGGCGATGACGCCGTCGAGGTAACGGCGCACACCATCACGGTCCTCGGGCATATGTGGACGTTCAGGCGCTGGTTCTTCGGAAGGAAATACGGCATAGACGACTACGTGCGTATCCAGACCGAGTTTGTTCTCGGTCTTTACGGCGCGACGGGAAAGGCACGGCGGTGACGGCACCGTGCCTCGGGAAAACACCACAATGAAGGGAAACGAAATGGACGACACGGTATACGCTCCCCGGCATCGCATCCGGATGG
>CAZKPR010000089.1:0-15007 GCA_964554685.1 uncultured Leptospirales bacterium
CGTGCGTCCCAGGCCCCCACGCGCCGCCTGAGGACGTTCCCCGAGGAGTCGGTGACGCGGATCAAGCTCGGGCGGTCCATGATGTAGGGCTCCGCCCTGTAGGCGTATGCCATCACCGCCTGCACGTCGTCCAGGCTCGAGGCGTCGCCGTAATCGACGAAGCGCGTCACATTCCCGTATGCGTCGTAGTCGTAGGTGAGGAGGGACGATTTCCCCGGCGAGCCGTCGTCCTGCGTCTCCCCCTCGTAGTAGAGGGTCTCGACGCGGGTCAGGGCCGGGAACGCGGCGTGGCCCCGCATCGGGTGCCCCTCGGGGAGGACCGGCCGCGTTTCATGGGTCGACCGCTTCACGGTCCAGAGATCCCCGTCTGCGTCCCTGAGAGAGCTCTTCTTCTCCAGGCCCTTCAGGTAGAGACTCTCGTTGTGGAACTCCCGCTCGACCACGCTCCCGTCGGCCCGGGTCTCCGTGACGCGGCCGAAGCCGAGGAACTCCCGCTCCCCCCGATGATACCTTCCGTCTTCGTACTCGAAGGAGGATGCGTAGCGGTGGACGCTCCCGGACCCCGCGTCCAGGGTCTCCATGCCGTCTGTGGTCTCCACCCGGCTCATGACCCACCGCGACTGGGGCATTTTCACGGTGTTGCCCCGCCGCTCGTATTCGACGGCGATCCTCCCGCCCAGGGGGCGGGTCACCGATTTCAGGAGGTTGGTGCGGCCGGTCCGGTTGAGAGCGACGTCGATGCCGCCGCCTGCCGCCATCAGGTGGTCGGGTAGCCCGTCGCCATTGATGTCCCTCAGGGCCGATTTCTCCATGGTGAGGGACCTCCCTCCGCCCCCCCCGGGATTGATCTCAATTTCACAGATCTCGATGAATAACACCCATATCTGGATTCCAATCTTCGCGTATCCGTTTGGCGATTGCGAGATCGTTTCCGTGTACGACGGCGGGGCGTAGAGGGAGTTGTGAAGTGCCACGGGGGGACCAAAACCGATGCCGGTATTATACTCCACATACATGGGTCCCAGGGCGTAGGGAATGCCGATGGCGCTTCCCGTGTCTTTAATATATCGATACACCTTGTCAGGCAGACCGTCGCCATTCATGTCGATGTAAGCCTGGTCCACGGCTGACCTGGTGAAGTTGACCGACACACCGCCCCCGTAGGCCGACTTGTCAAAGGCGACGCTTCCCCCCATGCTCACCGAGGAGGTTTCGTTTGTCCGTATTTTATTATAGCCGGGATACACTTCAGGAAGTCCGAAATAGTAGCCGTAATTAAGCTGTACCAGAGCGGGGCCGAATTTAGTGGGCATAAACACCCTGTCCGGAAGACCGTCGCCATTCACGTCCATGTAGTCGGCCATGGTATCCGTCGCCCCCTCTCCCGCCGATCCCGAGGCAGAGAACCCCACGGTCCCTCCGTTGTCCCGCATCCCCTTGACGTCGCCGCCCCCGTCCGTCTTTGATTCGTTCAATACCGCTTCCACCGAGGCCGAGACCGTGAGGTTGTAGTTCTCGCTCCGGTTATCGCGCACGGTCCCTCCCAGCACCGCGACGGGAAGCATGGCGTCCATTATTCCGTTCTTGTTGGTGACCTGCATCCGTCCGTTCGTGACGATATCGGGATACCCGTCGCCGTTCACGTCGAAGTAGTCAATATAGGTCTTCGTCTCACCCTCGGTTTTGTTGCCGCCCCCTCCGACGAAGCCAGGGCTCACCTGGATTCCACCGCCCTGGTGCTGTGCGATCGTGTATTTCGGAACGGCGCGGGCGAAAAGCCCGGCAAGGCCACTCGAGGCAAGGGTGATCTTCACGGTCCCCGGCTCTTCCCCCGGCGGCCCGTCCTCAAGATATTTGCGCATGATCCGCGTGGCGCTCATCTTGCCGGGAGAGATCCAGCAGTCAGGGTCTTTGCCGAACCACATCCCCCGTTCCCCGTCAGGGATCTCAATGGTGGGGGGCTCGACGAATTCGTTACGGTTATTTCTCTTCGGATTCGTATCCGGCGCCATGGGCGAAAAGGTTTTTACCAGTTCGTTCAGGGCTCCGGTTTTCCTGGCGAGTTCGTCCATGTCGTCATCCGCCGATGGAAGTTCCGATTGATCGGGCACCATCTCGTCGTAGGGCCTCATCCTGGCCGGATCAAGGCCGTCTATCTCGCCGTTCCACCTCCCGTAGAACCAAGATCGGTAGCCCCCGCCGAAGGCCGATGGCTTTTCGGACGCACGGTAAAGGGCGTCTGGTGCCTCGTGCCCGATTATCGGCTGGATGATCCCCGCAACCCGGGAGTTTTCAGACTCATAGAACAGCATCGGCACCCCGGGCTGGACATACCCGAGCACGTCGAAGCGGTCCGAGGCGCATACGAAATAAAGCCGGTCACCGGGGGATACGCTCGTCTCGATATCGATCAAAAGATCATCCCCCCCCGCCTCGGTGATGCGCGCGGTCTCCTTGGCGAGAAGGGCCCCGTCCCGTTTAACCGCGATTGAAATGCGGGCATCGTACTCCGCGGGCACGCCGCTCAGACGTGCCAGGGAATACATAATCCGTACCGAACCCGATTTATCGTCAGGTACGGTATAGGGAGCGGCTGCGTACGGATCGGTGTGGGGATAGATCCGGGAGGTTACCGGCAGTGCATACTCGAAGGGATATTGGTCAGGATCGACAGTATGTTCAGAGCCGTCGGGTTGGGTATAGGTGATCTCCATATCCTGGTACTTGATCGAGGGGCTCCAGCGCAGGCGGTTCAAGTCCACCGGCGTGTCGGAATCGATCGAGCAGACAATAAAATCAGGCTCGCCGTTTTCCTTGGACACATCGAAAATGAGGGGCATGCCAAGGGGCACCTCCCCGACATAGTCGCCGGGGATAGTCTCTTCATGCAGCGGTATCCGGGTCCCTCCGGCTTCGACTTTTTCTATGGTCACGGTGATATCGTCCGAGGTGGTGCCGCTTTTCAACAGCGTCCCCGTCATGCCCACTCTCCCGCTGAAGGGAACGGCGAAAGGCCTTGACGTCTCACCCGCAAGATTGAAATCCTCCGATGCGCGATACCTATAATAGGGAAGACCATTTTCATCGGCCATATCCGCATCAACGCCCAGGTACTCGATCTCCGGGTCCCAGTGGACGATGTCATAGGCGCCGTCGTTGATCGAGTTGACCCTGAAGTAGAGCTCGTCCCCCTGCTCCACCCAGATGTCGTCCACGCCCCAGGGCCGCACGGGCTCAAAGTGTCCTCGTGGAATGTCCTCAGACCAGAGGAGCCTGCTCCCGTGGTAGATGGAGGCCCGCACCCCGTCATCGGTGAGGTACTCCGGGACGTCCCTTTCTGTCTTGATTTCCCCCGGAACTCCCGACGAACCCTCATCCTCATAATCGATGAGTTCAAAAACAGTTTCCCTCGTTCCCGGAGCGGGCTTGTAGTCACCGAGGCGCACCTCTCCGCTGATTCGCACCAGTCCGCGGTAGGGTGCCTTCCACATCCGGATGGGATCGTCCCTGTTGAACATACCAACCTGCGACCCTGCGGCGGGCATCTCGCCCAGGTCAACCTCCGACAGATCGGCGGTTCCCTCCCCGCTGAACTGTATCACCGAACCATAATTGGGCGGCATCATCGAATATGCCGGGGTACAGTGGGTTTCATCCCCGTTACACACGAGATTGTTGTACCGCACCATTCCCATGTTCACGTAATCGGTGAGGCCGTCGCCGTTCACGTCGCTCAGGTAGCTCATGCTCGTGGTGTAGCCGAAACTCCAGTCGTAAAAGCCGATGAGAGCAGCCAGGTTTACAACCGGGCCGATGTTGAACGAAAAATTCATATCATTTCCCAGGCTTCCGCCGAGTCCGGGCACTGGTATCGAGGGGCCGAACAAGCCGTTCCCGAGATTCGGCTTATACCGCGCCGCACCGCCCACAAATCCTCCGCCGCTCAGGAATACCTGGTCGGCCAATCCATCGCCGTTTACGTCCGCCAGGGTGCCCAGGGTGTCGTTCATATCGAAATTCATTCCTCCCTTTCCGCCCACGGAGATGAACTTCTGATTGAAGTAGAGGGGTGAAATCCCCAGCTCGAGATACCCGCTTCCGCTGTTGCCGATCCCTCCACCCAGGGTGCTGGTTAACCATGGGAAGAGTATTATTTGTACCAGTGACTGATAGGCGTTCCCCCACCTCGCAGGCGCGAAACCGTGCGCCGCCCCCAGGTCGTCATAATACTCCATCGTATGTTCGTTAAAGATCGTCGTGCCGTCCGCGCCGTACTGCCTAATGCTCTCAAGAAGGGTCTTGTGAAACGGTCCTGTTTTATACGTAAGATCATACCGTCGCACCAGGCGGTCATTGTATTTCACTTCAATCGAATCAAGGCGGCAGGAATTGACTGTTTTGAAGCCGCTTCGTCCGCTCGTGATCACGTCGTTCCGCGTGCCGCGGGAACGGTTGAACGTGACCCTGTAAGGCCCCTCCTGGATGGCGGCCCCGGGGGAGGCGCCCGGGGCCTTCCCCGTGTAGGCGATCTCACGAAGGTATATCTGGATCGGGATGTTCTGGGCGGAGCGTTCGAAATCATAGGCGTAGGTCATGGCGTTCCCGTTCGGGTCGATCACCTTCTCCAGGCACCACTGGAAAATCGCCCCCGGTTTAAAGAGATGTCTTTCTCCACTCAGGCGCGCCCCGGCGCTCATGCCGTAAACATAGACCGTGCCGCTCTTGTCAGTGACCTCCCACCAGTAATTATCCCACCGGGTGCCATGGCGGCGTATCCGCTTGAATGGCCCCTCGGTACGCTGGCGATAAAGCCCGGATGCTTCCTCCACGAGTTCCGCCCCCTCCAGGAGGTAGGTGTCATTGCGGTCATAGCGCGGCACGCCGAATTTCGTGTCGATGGTGACCGAGGGCACCGGCAGGTCCCACCCCTGGCCGAGCCAGCCGTTCCCCCCGGAGGAGCTGTAGCGTATTTCCAGGCGGGGCTGCATCCCGTTCCGTCCCCGGGGCACCTCGATCGGATAGGAGAGGAACGCGTCCCCGTTGGGGTTCGCCTGGGGCGTCTCGATCAGGTTGACCCCCGCGGCGGGGTCCCCCGCCTTGATGTCCTTGATCGAGTTCGGGTTGTAGGCCAGGGGGTCAGGGTGCTCCGGCGCCGTCAGGGTGGCATTGATGATGTCGGTGAAGTGATCCGTCTCGGAGGTTACCGGAACGCGGTCCGTTGAGGCCGCCGCGTCCCCGTCGGGACTGATTACTGACTGCGACGGCGCCGATCCCCCTTCAGACGCGGCGGAATCCACGCGCCGGAGGCGCGACCATCTCTTTCCCACCTCGTCGTAGAAGAACATCGACACGTCTGCGTCGCCGTGCCCCGGGGGAAGACGGTCGACGCCGTAGGTGAAGGATATCCGTATCGGTTTTTTGAAACTGCCGTGGGGCTTGCCATTTACAAGGAACCGGTATCCCGCCGCAGGGGCGGTGACGTTGACCATGCCCTCGTTGAGGGGCGCCACCTCGGGCCCGGTCAGGGGGATGACGGTGATGACCGTGTTTTCGTCCACGGCCCCGGCGGGGATCTCGATCCGGATCGGGCCGAAGTCAACGGTCTTCGACGCGTCGGGGCCCACCGTGAAGGAATACCCGCCGGCGTCTTCACCATCCCCGCCGTCATCACCCGGGTCTCCCCCTCCCGCTCCGCCGCCGGACGCCGATCCGTCGTCACCGGGCGCGAGAAGGTTCAGCGAGAGGGGCACCGCCGCGGCGCCGTAGGTGAGATGGTCCCTCGCGATCAACACGGGGGCCCATTCCTCGTCGTCCCCCTGGTCCCCGAAGCCCGCCTCCTCCTTGGTGAAGGAGAGGCTGAAGGTAAGGTCCGATGTCAGGGCGTCCGTTGCCCGCGTACCGAGTGAAAGGGATATAAGTCCCGCGGCGTTCCGCGCGGGGGCCACGAAGCCCTCGACGCAGGCCTTCCTGCCGAAATATTCGCCGTTGCGGGGGTAGGTCACCACGACGCGGGTTTCGTTGGGACCGGAGGCCAGGGGACTTGCGCTCACGCGTACCCGGGAAAGGGAAATTTCACCGCCTCCACCCGGTGCGGATGTGCCGATCCTGATCCCGTCGGCGGGGCCCGCGCCGGGAAGACGCAGGAGGTTCCATCCCGGGACGAGTTTCCCGAAATCCTCTCCGCCCGGATACGAACGCCACGTCCCCTCGCGCAGGGTCTCGACGACGATCCCGCCTACTGCGGTCCCCGAGGCAAAACAGAGGAGGGCGTCCGGTTCCGCCGTCCGCTCCAACTCGATCTCGATCCATTGCGGCGCCGGGCCAGGGGGCGTTCCGGGGCCGTCTTCGCAGGCCGCCGCGGGAGCGCACGACGCGACATGGTCCCAGCCGCCGTCCCCTTCCGTGATAAGCCTGAGGCCCCGGATCCCTACGTCGTCCCGGCTTGTGCGGAACTCGACGACGTTCTCTCCCGCTAAAAGGAGCCGGGGGTTGATCTCCTCGACATGATCACGCCATTCCCCCTCCCCCTCGATATCGCCGGAAAGGTCGTGCCCGCCTATCCACTCGCCGCCGTTAATACGCCGCTCCACTGACATGGGGCGGAAACTATTCATTCCCTCGTAGCGGAGATAGGCCCGCTTCACGAACTGCGGGCGTCTCTCGAGGGTTACCGTGAACCGGGCGGGGGATTCCCCCTCGCCATCATTGCGTGAAAAGGACGCCTCGGCGGGAAGGGCCCGGGCCTCCCGCGCCCGGACGGGCATCAACGCGAGGGCCCGTTCCAGTTCATCAGGGGATGCGATCCCCTTCAGGCTTTCATGGGCGCCGCGGGATTCCGGATCGTCCTCCCATGTCCCCCAGATCTCGATACCGCGAAGGGCCTCGCCCTCCTCCCCGGGAGGAATCTCGAACTCGACGGCCTCGGCGCGGGTCCCCGCTTCCCCCTCGTAGGCCCGCCATTCCCCGCCAGGAACGAAATCATCGCCGCCGAACCAGGGTATCCGGGTACGTGAGCCCCGGGAGATCGCCCATGCCGCCATGCCGGAGGTCGCAGTACCGCGGACCTTGACGCGCCGGATGTTGAAACCGCTCATGAGATCGCACCGCATTCTCACCACGGCCTCGGATACGAAACCTTTTTCGGCCCCGCCCTCAAAGACCCTCCACGCCTCATCGATTATATCGGGTGTTGTCTCTATCACCCCGCCGGTATTATCGATGAAAGCGAGAGAGCGGGGCTCGGCCTTTACCAGGAGACCCGGTGAGTCCGTCCCGGTCGCGCGTGCAATGAGGAGGGACTCGATACCTTTTTTCGCGCCGTCGTAGCATCCTACGGCGGCGAGGGCGATGACGGCCCCCAGGGCAAGGCGGAGAATTCCACCGTAGAGAAATCGCCCGATGCCTCCCGGGCCCCCGCCGCTGCGCCGCGTGATGGAATGATTCCCCGCCATCAGCGTATCCCCTGCCTGGTCCCGCTGATCTCGCCGTAACGGTCGGTCTTTATGATGACCATGTCGTCGTTCGAGCCGGTAACGCTTGTCTTTCCGGCGATAATCACGCCGCCGTCGAAAGTGGTCCCCGCGGCGCGGGCTTCATCGGGACCGCTGCCGACGCCCTGGAACCGCTTCATCCAGAGCTCCCGGCCCTCGCCGTCCGTCTTCACAAGGCAGATGTCCCGGTCTTCCCCCGCATCTGTCCAGGCATGTCCCGCGATCACGTAGCCTCCGTCGACGGCCCGGTCGAGGGAAAAGGCCCGCCGCTGCTCTTCAATAGATGGAGAGCCCGACCAGAGCACGGTCCCTTCATCGTCGGAGCCCCATACCCAGATGTCGCTCGTGCCCGCGTCGCGCCATCCGGTAAAGCCCGCGGCCACGTAACCCGAAACATCGCCCCGCATCACGGCGTGGGCTTCGTTCAGGTCCCCCGCGGCGTAGCGTTTCGTCCACTCCTCGTTGCCCGCGTAATCGAGCTTCAGGAGCCACATTTCGCTCGGTCCGCTGAAGAAAAATTCCGTGGAACCCGCCGCGATGAAGCCGCCATCGGGGGCCTCCTCCACCGTGTAGGCCCGGTCGAAATCGCCGGTGCCGTATTTCCGTTCCCAGATCAGATCGCCGTTCGGATCCAGCCGCATCACCAGGTAGTCGCTCAGGACCGAGCCGTCCGAATAGCCCGCGGCAACATAGCCCCCGTCAGCGGTCTGGCGGACCGATCGCGCCACGTCCCACTCAAGATCGCCGTAGCGCCGCTCCCACTCAACATCTCCGCCGGCATCGATCTTTACGATCCAGAACTGGCTCGAATCGAATTCGGTTTCCCGTCCCCCCGCCAGAATGTAGCCCCCGTCGGCGGTCTGGCGGATCGACCACGCGATATCGTAGTGCGCGCCCCCGTAGACGCGGTACCACTCGACGTCGCCGTAAATGTCGAGTTTGACTACAAGGGCGTCGTAACTCCCGGAACCGGTGGAGTTCGTGTACCCCGCAACAATGAACCCCCCGTCGGCGGTTTCCACCGCGTCATGGGCCCCCTCGTCGCTCCCCCAGCCAAATGTCCGGGCCCAGGTGACGACCGTGGCGAAACGAATACTCGCGATATCGGGATATGCGCTGTCGATGAAAACTGTATCAGGGTGGAAGGTGTACCCGGGAAGGGAGGGGCGGAGGAGATGCGTTCCTCCCCAGATACCGGGAAAGGTGAACACGCCTTCGTCGTTCGTGGTGGCGGTGAGTAACCCGAACCGCGGGCTCGTGAGCGTGAGCGTTACACCGGGCATGGGTCCGTTCCCCAGGGTCACCTCTCCCGTGATCACCGAAGGGACCGTGGTATCCTTGCATGAACATACCGCGATTGCCGCGATCATGATCAGACCATGCAACCATAACCGCGGAATCGTATCACGCACTGAACGTATCACGCGCGACATGACTGGAAAGTAAACCCTCGAGTCTGTTTATTTCTTTTTTTCTGTTTTTAAAAAAAGCGGAACATCTGTATTTATCGAGGGGCCCGCGACCCTGCCCGGTTCCGCCCATTCGCTTCATGAAAACAAGCAGGAGAGAGCGCCGGCGCCATCGGCACCACTCGTTGCATCCACACACGTTTTCATGGGTTGTCAGAAGAAATCAAAAATCTGACATATCTGTCAACTATTTTTTAGTTCTGTCCAATTTTTTTATCACCGATCAAATTTTTGTTGCCTTAACCGGCGGCATGGCGCAAACATCCATCGCACCATGACCTCTCGATAAATCACACTGGATCGGTACGCCATTCCGGGGGTCGTGTATATTCATCCATGGCAGGTGTATAGTATGAAAATCGGAAACTACTCGAGCGCACTCGCCACCCTCGCCATATTGTTCCTGCTCGCCCTCCCCTGCGCATCGCTTGGCCAGGAACATGACGAACCGCTCGCTTCGACACCTCCCACCCGCGCGCATCCGCCTGCGGCGGGAACCATGCTTTTCACCTTCCACGGCGGTCCCGGCGTCACCTACCCCACGGGGGAAATCGCGGGAAGCGGCGACCAGAGGCGACTGGCCGAATTCGGCTATTCCATCGGCATTTCGATCAGTTACCTCATCTTTGATTGGGGAGGGCCCTTCGCGGGGGGGGAATACATGGCCCAGCGCTACGGGATACGCCGCACCTATGGTTACTACCGGATGACGAACCGTCTCGATTGTTCGTTTTTCAACGTCCTTCTCGGATACCGGTTCATACTCTTTCGATACGCCTATGCCGACCTTGGGCTTTTCTACGGCGCGAATATCGCTTCATGGAAAGAAAGGACACGGTTCACGGATTATCATTATACGATCGTCACCACCGTGCCACGGGGACGGCGACATGATGCCGTCGGACTTATCCTCGGAGCGGGGGGCATGATACCCGTCACGCCGTATCTCCAGGTAGATCTCGGCATGCGGTTCCTCGTCGGATTCGTCCCAGCCTTTACCCACATGGACAGGCTCATACCGAACATCTGGCAATGCATGGCGGGAGTCACCTTCAAGGCGGATATTGGCGGTCGAAAGCAATCGCAGTAATCATCGGAAAATGAAGACTGATCCCTCGTCACTGCGGCCTTCGATATCGTCAAGATACGCCCCCGCGGCGAGAGCGTCTCCATCTGCTGAAAGGGCAACGCACACGCCCAGGCGGTCTATGATCTCGCCCTCAAAGACCGAGAACCGCTCCGTCTGCACGTAGACGCCTTCGCGTAGCTCAAAGAGGTACGCCGCGCCCTGGTCGTACCTGCCGTCGATGTCCGCCTGGAAGGCCCCGGCCGCCACGAAACGTCCATCGTCGGAAACGGCCACGGAATTACCCGTGCGATCGCCGTCACCCCTCTCAACGGCGAGAAGACGCTCACGGCGTCCCCAGTTGTCGGGTCCTCCGCGGTTGCGCTCGAAGACGTGGAGGGACCCCCGGTCGTCCCCGTAGGAATCCACATCGTCCCCCCACGCTCCCGCGACGACGACGTTTCCGTCTCCGGACAGGGCGACGCTGTTGCCGAAATAATCGTCCTTTTCCCCCTCCTCGGAGGCAAGAGCGGCCCTTAACCCCCAGTTCGCCGCGCCTTCGTAGTCGCGGTCATAGACATACGCGGTTCCCTGTCGCGTATTGCCGCCGACACGCTTCCAGAAGGCCCCCACGACCGCCCTGGTTCCCGGCGCGACGGATACGCTCACTCCGAACTGGTCCTGTATCTCCCCGCCCGGATGGGTAAGCGTCTTTCGTAATCCCCAGGCGTCCGGGCCGCCCAATGAACGCTCGAATACGCAGGCCGCCCCCCTTTCGTCGTCCCGCCCCGGTGCCCCCGCAATGAGAGTCGCACCGTCACGGGAAAGCGACACGCTCCAGCCGAACCGGTCGTGGTCCGCTCCACCAGGGACAATGATTTTTTTCATTTGCCCCCAGTGTCCAGGGCCTCCATGGTCGCGGCGAAAGAGGTATGCGGCGCCGCGGCCGTTTACATGATCCGGGGAACCCACGACAACCGTCGATCCGTCCCCGGAGAGGGACACACTCCAGCCGAACCGGTCGCCGTCGACGGCATCGACCGGATAGAGGCGCCTTGCCGCCCATGCCTCGCCGGTCCAATCACACACGAAGGCCGCGCCGGCGCCACGGTCCGGGGCTCCCGCTGCAACGGTGGCGCCGTCCGAGGATATCGACACGCTCCAGCCGAAGTTACGCGCCTCGACGCCACCGGGGACGGTGATACGATCCTCGTATCGGATGTCGTCCTCCATCGTAACAATGTCGCCGCTCCGAAGTTCAAACTCGGCCTCCACACGCCTCGAACCATGGCGGTTCTCGATGCGCCACTCCGGCCTTTCCGCGTAAACGGACCAGTCGCTCCACGTACCGTCGTCGTTGCGGAAACGCATCATCGATGCGCCCGCGACCCTGCAGTGAAGGGTCACGACAATACGGTAAGTAAGGAAATCGCCGCCGTTGATGAGGAAGGAATCGCCGGGTGTCGCGATCAGGTAATCGCGTGGGTCCCTGCCGGGATGTTCCTCCAGCATACCGGAACAGGCGAGGCAGAAAAGCGCCGTCGCGCAGGCAAGGAGTGCGCCATGGTTTCTTACTGAATATCTCATCATGAAGTGCCGTGGTTGCCAGGCGGCACAGAAGGGAAAGCCGCCGCAATTTATTCAGGGGAAGGACATCAGGGTTCAAGAAAAATCAAGCACAATTTTTGATCGTTGTCCAATAAAATGTAATTGATTTTTTTTGTGCCAGTAGCGATGTTGATTCCGTCAGTTCCATCATCCATATATATATAAAAACTTCTTATACAAGGGAACCTCTAATAATCAGGTTTTTGATGTTCTCTTGTGGCACTTTCAAGATAAAAATTAGATTTTTCAGTTGGTTTCATCAATGAATAATCTAATTTATCGATGTGCCCATACTATACTTCGACAACATGACATTATTGGCACATACAACGATAGCTCAAACCGCAGGGGACGAGATTTGTCACTCTATGGGCGGTCTTCGGCCCATGGTGTTCCTGAAATCCAACATCCGTCCTTCGGCCGTGAGGACAGCCGTGGAACGGTTGAGGTCTTTCCTCGGCGCCTTCGCACTCCTGGTCGCGTCGGTCAGTTCAATTCACTGTGGCGGCTCAGATAATCCCTTCTTTGTAACCGGTTCGCACCGGGAGCTCGTGGCCCTTTCAAGCACGGTCGCCACGCCGATGAACCGTCCCGTGGAGTTCTCCCTCCAGTTCCGCACTTCATACGTCGGTGATCCGGATTTATTCATCGACGCGCAGCCCTCAAAGGGGACCCTTGCGAGGGACCCCCTGGGACGCAACCTCTGGACCTACTCACCGGGTGTCGACTTCAACGGAATCGACAGCTTCGAGTTCCACGCCGAGTACGGCTCGACGGCAAGCAACGGCGCCACCGTAACCGTGTCCGTGGGGAACGCCTTCCTTGTGCCCACGGCCTTTGATCAATCCATATCAACACCGGAAGACACGCCGAAAGACATCGTTCTTTACGCCACGGATCCCGAGGATGACTTCCTCACTTTTTATATCGTCGATTACCCCCTCCACGGCACCCTGGAGCTGATTCCCGGCGGCACGGCGGAATGGCGGTATACCCCCGAGGGCGATTACCACGGCGAGGACCGGTTCACATTTTACGCCCACGACGGCGTCTATTCGAGCGATATCGCGACCGTATCGATCATGGTCGGCCCCGTCAACGATCCGCCCGTTGCCTACGATCAATCGGTCGCGACCGACGAAGACGTCCCCGTCGAGGTGGTCCTTGAGGCCTTCGATCCCGACGGCGACGAACTCGCCTATCATATCAGTGCACCCCCGTCTCACGGCTCACTGATTCACGATGGGCCGAATTGCGTCTACACCCCCGACGGCGACTATCACGGAACGGATTCCTTCACCTTTTATGTCAACGACGGACTCGACGACAGCCCCCCCGCCACAGTTACGGTCACCGTGCGGCCGGTAAACGACGGGCCCGTGGCAATGAGCGCCAGGCATGTCGTCATCCTCGATACCGAGACCGAGATTAACCTCATGGCATCAGATCCGGACGGCGACGATCTTTCCTTCCATATCGATGAATGGCCCGTCCACGGCTCACTGGTGCAGGCAGACGGACCCCTCTGGCGTTACACGCCCCCCGCTGGGTATCTCGGCCCCGATTCTTTCACTTTTTTTGTTGAAGACTCCTCCTCTTCCCGGAGCGACACGGCAACCGTAACCGTGGCGGTCATACCGGAACAGATCATTTTCGTCAGGTCCGATGCCCCTGACGGGGGCGACGGCGCATGGTGGGACACGGCATTCAATCGTGTCCAGGACGCCATCGATGCCGCGGGACCGTCATGCCGACTATGGATCGCCGGGGGAGTGTATACGCGCGCGTCCTCCGAAGAAATCGTTCTCGCCGAATTGACGCCAGGGGTGACGCTTCTGGGGGGATTCGCGGGGTCCGAGTATCGCGAGGAGGACCGCGACCCGTCGTCGCATGAGACCGTCCTTGACGGCGAAAACGCCGCCCGGCATGTGATACGGGGCGCCCCCGGAGTCCTGATCGACGGCCTGACCGTACGCGGCGGCAATGCCGACGGCCCCGAGGGGCACCGGGACGGCGGAGGGATTATCAACATCGACTGCGGCCCCGTGATAACGAACTGCCGTTTCGTCATGAACCGGGCGGCCGATTCGGGCGGCGCCATCCATAACGACAACGCGAGCCCGGTTATTTCACATACCACCTTCATCGGGAACGTCGCGCTCAAGGACGGCGGAGCGATCCACAACAGGGCGGGGTCTCACCCGGTCATAACGCAATGCGTCTTCAGCGACAACGACGCGGGCTATGACGGCGGCGCGATCTACGTCTATCTCGACGCTTTCCTCGACATCTCCGATTCGACCTTTACCGGCAACAATGCCGCGGATTACGGCGGGGCGCTGTGCGATTACGGCGCATCGACCATCGCGCGGTGCCAATTTACGAACAACGCCGCGACCCTTGACGGCGGGGCGATTTGCGACAGGATCAACGCGTCAGGCATCCAGCAATGCGAGTTCAACGGCAACGCGGCGGGGCGATGCTCATATCGAGCGCATCGACCATAACGGGTTCCGACTTCAGTTCCAACACGGCCTTCAACGGAGGGGGCGTCTTCATGGACGGCTCATGGTGCGTCGTGGAAGAGGGTACATTCCTCGGCAACCTCGCGGACGCGACGTCGGGGTACGGCGGCGGCATATGCATTATGAATGGCGGCGAACCAATGATTCGGAACATCCTTTTTCAGGAAAACATCTCATCCGAGGAGGGGGGCGGAGCGGTCTATGCCGACGCGATCTCCTTCCCTTCGTACATCGGATGCGTGTTTGTGGGAAATATCCCGGCTCCGTAAACGGACCGTCACCTCTTTCCTTTTTCACGCATCTTCGATCTCAGTTTTTTGTTCTTCTCCCTTTCTTTCAGGTATGCCGACCCGAGGCGCACCACGTTTTCATGAAGTCCTTTGAACTCATCCCTGTCCCGCAACGCGCGGGCCCCGGGGTCCTTTCCCTGCATCACAGTGTCGATATGTCTGTTCATTACAAACACGGGCCCTGATATCCGGTGTGTCCTTCGCAGGAGAAAGAGATAATACCACACCCCCTGGACTATCATGACGAAGATGATAAATATAAGAAACAGGAGGTTCCGAAGGGCCGCCTTCCTGAGCACTTCGAGATAATACCGTATCACCCCGATGCTTCGTTCATGGTCGGCCATGATCTTGTTCGCCGCCAGGACGAGATTGGAATCCTCCACCAGACGGGCGAACTCGACGAAGGAACCCACGATGTTGTTTTGAACCTGTATGGCGCCATTCAGGTCTTCAAGGCTCTTGAAAATACCCATGTTGGTCAGTATGGCGGATACGATTAAAAACGTGATGACAAGTTCGAACCCCCCGATTGAGATCACGATGACCCTCGAGATAA
>CAZKPR010000090.1:0-14801 GCA_964554685.1 uncultured Leptospirales bacterium
CACCGCGATAGTTATCGCCGGTGCGGTCCTCGCTTCAATCCTTGTGATTGTGGGCATCAGGGCCATCGTCAACTCCGGGGTGGATATATCTGAAGGAGATTCAACCGACGTAATTAAGGAAGAATATGCCAAGAACAAGGATAACGAGATAGACAATCTCCGGAATCTTCAGCTTTCCAACAACCGGGGCTTCATCCTCGTTTCCAGGAACGAAGCGATCCAGTTTCTCGTGGACAGCAAGGAGGTTATCCTCCTCATGAAGGACATTGCCAGGGACAGCGTTTCGCTGGAGGTGCTTCCCGGCAGGACCCTTGAAACCTTCAAGATGGACGAGCCCCGTACCATCGCGATTGAAGGGTCTCCACGAGATGTCACGATAACCCTCAAGGGACTCACGGAGAACAGGGCCAAGATCATGGTGGCCCTGGGTGACAAGAAAACCCCGGATGAAAAGGCCGAACAACCGGAGGAGACGTTCTCCGCCGCGGACAGTACCAGCGTCGAGACACAGAGCCGCCAGAGCCTCAAGATCGTCTTCGAGGCCCAGTTCGTCCAGAAATCCTTTATCGAGCTCTATCTTGACGGTGTGCGAAAGGTGCGCGGCTTCATACCCGAGGGCCAGTTCGAGCGCTGGGAGGCAACGGAGTACATACAGATCAAGATCGGGAATGCCGGCGGTATTCGCGCAAGGATAAACGGAAGGGATTATTCCTTCGGCAGCCCCGGCCAGGTGGCAAACAAGGTCATTACCTGGAAAAAGGACGCCAGGAATCCGAACCTTTATCATATCGACGTGAAGGATTGGTAACCTCGTCCGGTCCCGCCGGCGCCCCACGTCGTGACGGTATGGTCTCATCCCGCGATATACGCTTCCACATCATTTCCCACGGTTGCGCGAAAAACCAGGTCGATTCCGAGCGTGTCAACGGCGCCATGCTCTCTTCGGGATTCCTCCCCGCACCCTCCGGCGAAGAGGCCGATATCATCATCATCAATACGTGCGGTTTCATCGAAGACGCGAAGGAGGAGTCGATCGCCCTGATTTTCGACGCCCTTGGTGAACGCGACGGCCGGCCCGCGGGGGAGTTCGGACGCAAAGCCGTGGTCATCGGCTGTCTCTCCCAGCGCTACCGCGACGCCCTGCTGGCAGAGATCCCGGAAATCGATTACCTGGAAGGTATACCCGACGACGGCTTCGTCGAACGGATGAGCCGTCACTTCGGCATCGCCGCGGAACCGCCCCGGAATGTCCGCGCTCCCCTTGTGCAGGGTCTCGCCTATGACTACATCAAGATATCGGAGGGGTGCTCGAATAACTGCTCCTACTGCGCCATACCCCTCATAAGGGGCCCCCGGCGGGATTACCATCCCGACCTCATACATGCCGATGCCATGGCCGCGGCCGCCCGGGGAGCCCGGGAACTCGTGATCGTGGCGCAGGATGCGGCGGCCTACCGGCACGGCGACATCGATCTCCCTGGCCTCGTGCGAAGGCTCGCCACGATTGACGGTATCGACTGGATCCGCCTGATGTACTGCCATCCCGATCATGTCGACGAGGGGATCATTGCCCTGCTGGAGGAGGGGGGCAGGGTGGTGCCCTACATCGATCTTCCCTTCCAGCACGCCAGCGCCTCCGTGCTCGCCTCAATGGGAAGAAGGGGATCCGCCCCGGCGTATCTTGACCTCCTGGGGCGCCTCAGGGACCGCGTGAAGGGAATCCGCGTGCGTTCAACATTCATGGTGGGATATCCAACCGAGGGTGACGGCGACTTTGAAGAGCTGCTTGACTTCCTGCAAAAAGCCCGCATTGACCGGGTGGGAGCCTTCATCTACTCCCCCGAGGAGGGCACCCCGGCGTGGACATCGGGCGATCCCGTGCCGTTCCGCGTCAAAAAACGACGGTACCACCGTCTCATGTCACTGCAGAGGGACATATCGGCGGCATCGCTGGAGGCGATGATCGGGAACAGGGTGCGGGTCCTGGTGGAGGAGCGCCTGGAGGAGGGAACATGGGCGGGAAGGAGCGAGTATGACGCCCCCGAGGTTGACGGTGTTTTTTTCTTGACCGGAGAGGACCTTCGGGTTAACTCGATCGTGACGGCTAGGGTCACCGGGGCGTTCGAATATGACCTGACGGGGGTAGTATCGTGAGCATTCCGAAATTCACATGGAACGTACCCAATCTCATCTCGATATCGAGGATCGTGATGATCCCCCTCGTCATCTATCTCCTCTACATGAAGCTCTGGCTTTACGCGGTGATACTCTTCGGCGCGGCGTCCCTCACCGATCTTCTCGACGGGTGGAGCGCCCGCAAGCTCAACCAGGAGTCGGAGTTCGGCGTGTTCATCGATCCACTGGCCGACAAGTTCCTGGTAATTTCGGTCCTCGCCGCCCTGATGGTGCTTGACCCCTACCTGGAGATCTTCGATTTCTGGATGATCGCCGTCATCGTGGGACGCGACGTGCTCATCACCTTCATGCGTTTCCTTGCCTACCGGCGGGGGCGCCGCCTCCACACGAGCAGGTTCGGAAAGGTGAAGACGGCCTTCCAGATGGTCTCGATCGTCATCATCATCATGATCTACCTGGTGCGCAAGTGGGGCATCTATGTCACCCATCAATCAGTACCCTACTGGATCCTACTCGGAGTGACGTTGCTGACCGCGCTTTCCGGCCTTCGCTACCTGTTCACGAACTGGCGCCTCTTTCTCCCCGAGAAGAAGAACGAGGGACTGCACGATTCCACATGAGGGTCCGGGAATTTCTCTTCACCGCGTGCTATGCCGGGTACTGCCCGGTGGCTCCCGGTTCCGCGGGGACCCTGGTGGGAATGGCCGTGTATATCCTGGGATATCTTGTGTTCGGCGATGCGAGCTGGGCGGTCAACCTTGCCATGGTGGTCATTCTCTTCGTCCCCTCCGTGAGGCTCGTCGCCGACGGGGAGCGCTTTTTCGGGGTGAAGGATCCGCCCCAGGTGACTCTCGACGAGGTGATGGGCTACTGGGTCAGCGTCCTCTTTTATCCCTTCAACATTAAAATCGCCCTCGCCGCATTCGTGGTCTTTCGCGTCATGGATATACTGAAGCCGTGGCCAATCAGCCGCCTGGAGCGGCTCCGCGGCGGTTTCGGAATTATGATTGACGATTGCGTCGCAGGAGTGTATACCAACCTGGTACTGCTCGTCACGGTGCTCCTCCTCAAGTTTTTTTCTGTCGATATATAGAGGGGATGCGGGCCGGGAGGCGACAGGGTCCCGGGTCGATTTTCCACGGAGCACCGTTCCGGTACACATTGAAAGGAGATGCGGAAGCGTGATGACGGCACGGACATGGTTACCCCTTATGCTGGTCTGGTTGATTTTTTCCGGTTCGGCCCTCAGTGCGGCCGAGGAGACCGCTCCCGCAGACGCGGGAGAGAAGGACCGGTGCCTGGAGTGCCATGGCGGCCTCGACGGTGACGCGGCGAAACCCGTCGGGGAATGGCGCGCCAGCGTGCATGCGGGGGGGAAGAAATGCTTTTTCTGCCACAGGGGGAATCCCGATGCCGCAGACAAGATGGCGGCCCACGCGAGGAAGGACGGGTTTATCGGCAAGCCGGACAACAAAGACGTGCCTGATTTCTGCGGAAGGGAAGGGTGCCACTCCCTGGCGCTGGAACAGTTCCGGCGAAGCCCCCACTACCGCTCGGTCCAGACCAGGGGCGTGCCGCACTGCGGCACGTGCCACGGGTTCCACGCGATCCGAAAGAGTTCCGTGGGCATCATCGACGAGGAGACGTGCGCAACCTGCCATGCAGCCGGGACGATCAGGGAAAACATCGGGATGATCGCCGAGATCGACCGCGGGATCGCGGAGATCGACGAGAACATCACCTTCATGGAAGAAAAGCACGCCGATGTGCGGGTCCTGCGGGAGCGCCTTGACAGCGTCCGCCGCATCTACCACCAGCTCGTCCACGTTTTTTCCCGAGCCGAGCTGGAAACGAGCCGCCGGGTGCTCGACCTCGAGATGACGGGTCTCGGGGCCGACGTCAGGTCGAAGGTTTCCTCCATCAGGCGCCTTGACGCCCTTTACATCACCATGCTTGTCGTCGGTCTCGCCATTATCGCCGGGGTTTCGATCTACACCCTGGTGATGTACAGCAGGAGAAAGAAACTGTAGGGCTCCGCGCCCGGGGGGATGCCGACGTGAAGCGAGACCATCTCTTCAACACCGAGAAGCTTAAATACGTGAGCGGCGATTCGCCCCATGTTGACTGCATACTCTGCGCCGTCAGGGACGGCGACCCGGCGGTGAGGAGCCTTGAGGTGGCCCGCCGGGAGGGTTTCATCGTCTCCGTGAACCTCTACCCCTTCAATCCCGGGCACCTGATGATCTTCCCCGAGCAGCACGTGGAGAGCCCGCGGGAGCTTTCCGACGCCGAGGCCCTGGCGCTGCACCGTATCCTCAGCGAGACGCTGTCGCTCCTGGAGGCGGAATTCATGCCCGACGGCTTCAACGTGGGGTACAACCTCGGACGTTTCAGCGGGGCGAGCGTGTCACATCTTCATCTCCACGTGGTTCCCCGTTACGGGAACGAGGTGGGGTTCCTTGACGTCCTCGCCGGGACGCGCCTCGTGGTGGTGGACCCCGCGGACGCGCGGGACAGGCTGCGAAAACGCTTCGAGGGGAAATAGGGGCGCGGCTTATCGGGTCGCCCGTTCCGCCGCCTTCAGCTCCTCCATCTCGCCTTCCGTGAGGTTTACCAGGAAGGCTTCGCCGCACATGGGACAGGCGCCCCGGTTGTCGCCCACGATCAGGGATTCAAGCTTGAGCTCGAGCCTGGATCCGCAGAGGAGACAGGTGAAGTCGGATGCCTTCATCGGCGGGACTTTGAACATGGCGTTCCTCCATGAGCAGTGCGTATTCAATCAGTGCAATTCAACGGCGGCGCGCCAGGATTTCAACAATAATAATCTTTTTTCAGGCGGTTTCCAATGATGCGAACCATCGTCTTCGCCGCGGTGCTCTTCTCCCTGGCGGCCTTTATCCCGGCGGGCCGCGCCGCCGCGGAAGGGCTCGCGGAAACGCGCATACTCGGTGTTCCCCTCGATCCCGGCGTCCTGAACCATGTCCTGGTAAGCCCCTACGGCGCGGCGGGGATATCCTTCCCCTGGGGGCAGCTCAACTTCACGGGAAGGCCGGAAACCAGGGTGAGGTTCGCCGGCGGGGCCGGGGCCAGGGTGGCCTATCCCCTGGTCTGGTTCGGCGGGGTCATCGGCGGCTTCGAGTACATGGCCCGGCCGGTTTCGAAGACGAACCGCTATCCCGGGCTGCGGGTCACGGAGACGCGCGACCTGCGCCTCGTGTCCATGCTCCTGGGGTGGCGCCAGTACGCGTGGTGCTTTTACTACGGAACGGGCGTTTTCGCCGGGGTAGCGGCGGGGCCCTGGCGCACCCGTCTCGTGGTGAACGGGACCGCGGTCAATTTCGGGCCCCTGGGCCCCCCACGCGACGGCCCCCGGGGCCTTGCCTTCGGCCTCTACACCGAGATCGGCGTCATGGTACCCCTTTCGGGTCGCGTCACCCTTGATGTGACGGCCCAGCTCCAGGGCCATCTGGTAAAAACGAAGATGGCGGGGAATCCCTTCAGCGGGGGCGGCTTCCGTCCCATGGCCCTCCTCTTCATCGCCGGGATCACCTTCAGGACGTGAAGGGCGTCTTCCTCAGAGGAACCGGTACCCGACAGTACCCTTCACGTAGAAGCTCCTCCGGGCCCCTCCCCATGTATCGATGTCGAGGAGCCCGACTCCCGCGGCGAGTTCGCCATACACCCCCTTGACGGTGAAGCCCGCCAGTACCCGCACCCCGGGGTCCGCGGCCCTGAAGTATTTTTTCAGGTCCAGGCCAAAGTCGAGGATGATGACGCGGTAATCCGCCCTGGCCTTCAGGAGGGCCGCCACGTCGAAGCCGGCGCCGAGGTAGAAGAACTCCATGGGATGAAAGCGGTAGGTCACGGGGAAGTTGAGGTAATGGGTCGAGAGGCGCGTCGTCCCCACCAGGGATTCCAGGGGAAGAAAAGACGAAAGAAGCGCCAGGGGACTTAACCCAAAGAAGGCAAGGTTCACGATTTTCAGGTCAATGCGCCGCTGTTCGTAAAAGGCGCCGACGGATATCGAGTGCCTTGGCGCGGGGTAGTAGAGCCCCTCGACGCCCCCTGTGCCACCGACCTTCAGGGCCTTCTTGTCGAACTCGATTTTCAGCGGGAAGCTCGTGATGGAGCGCGGTCCCAGGAGGGCGTAGAAAAGCGCCCCGCCTCCCACGCCGATTTTAAATGGCGAGCCTTCGGCGCGGACCTTTCCCGGCATCGCTGCCGATATGAGGATGATGAGTGCGATCGTTGCGGGGAATACGGTTTTTTTCATTCGTGGTTCTCCATTTTTCTCTCCTTGATTGTTTCCTCGACCGGGGTAGCACCTGATTGTAAACATCTCTCAGGATAATTGCAATAAAAATATTCTTGAAAAACTGAGCTCTCCCCATACGCTTCCCCATGACCGTGACCGGCGATTGTCCCGGGAATTGCAGCTATCCGGCATCCCTTCCCGTTATCAATAGAAGCTCCATCTGCCCGCGCGGTTGACAGAAAAAAATTATGGTATGTGCGGATTGTATCATGATTATGCTTGACGAAAATTAGTTATGACTAATTTAGTTGTGAATGACTAATAATATAAAGTCTTCTTTCACCTGGGCGTGCCGTGAACAACCGGGGGCTGGCGGCGCCGCGGGAGGAAGTGAAAATCCAATGGAGAGCACCATGAGAAAACACGCACCATCTCACGCAAGGGCTTCCATGATCGCCGCGCGCGCCGCCGTCATGGCGGCATTGTTCGCGGCGGTACCGGTTTCGGCGTTCCATCCCCTGATCACCGACGACGCGGGAACGCGGGGGAGAGGAAACGTGGAGATTGAGCTGGCGGTCC
Organism: uncultured Leptospirales bacterium; assembly: GCA_964554685.1. Taxonomy (GTDB): domain Bacteria; phylum Spirochaetota; class UBA4802; order UBA4802; family UBA5550; genus RBG-16-49-21. The sequence continues at coordinate 6,971 of CAZKPR010000090.1, forward strand.
AGCACGAGTATGACGCGTACCGCTCCTTCGACCGCACCGTTGAAAGCATAATCGAGGGGATATGGGGCAGGGTGAGCTATCGTGACGATGTCAACCAGGCCGGGATATGCGTATGCTACGGCATCGTCGATTCCCTTGACGTTGCCGTGGGCATTCCCTACCTGCACGTCCGCACGAAGGAGTTGCGCAGCGTCTACGCCCCCGGTCCCCTCCAGGGCCTGGCCTACCGCTCTACCTCCACGGCCACCGGGGCGGGGGACCTCGCTATCGCGTTCAAGTGGATGTTCTTCGAACGGAACGGACTCTCCCTGGCGCTCAAGCCGGGGTCGACCTTCCCCATCGGGAACGAGGACGAGGGATTCGGATCCGGGCGGATAAGCCCCTGCATTTACTTCATCATGAGCCATGAGACGGAATGGGTTCTTACGCACCTGAACCTCGGTTATATTCGCAATGAGAACAACCAGGACAGGCACGAAGACCTCTGGCATGCCTCCCTGGCATTCGAATTCCGGGCCGTGAAGGAGTACCTTCGCTTCGTGGTGAACGGCGGCCTCGAGAGGTGCCCCAACAAGTGCTCCCGGGTCCAGAACGCCTTCGTCCTCGGCGGCGTCGTGGTATCGCCGACACCGGAGTTCGATATCGATCTCGGGTTCAAGTACAGCATCGCCCTCCCCGGCGTGGAATCGCCGGGACCCGACTACACCGTCATGGGGGGATTGACGTTTCGCTTCGGTCTCGGGGCGCCGGCGGGCCCTTCATCGGCGGAAAGAAAACAGGGATAAGAAAGCGCCGCCGGCCCGCATCGTTTTCGATACGGACCGGCGGGAGCCCATGCTTCGCTTTAACGTTATCGTGTCTGGAAGGTGAGCGTTGCGGCGTACGCCTTTTCGTCGTAGAGCCGGGTGTCCGCCGGCTTCTCGGTGACGGCGGTCCGGATGAGCCATTTGCCGGATTTGCTGATAGGAATCTCCGCGCGGCCCTGCCCGTCGGTTTTCACGGTAACGGCGAAGACGTTTTCCTTCCTGGAGTAGCCGTCATAGGTCGCCTTGACTTCCACCTCGGCGGGCCTTCCCTTGAACAGCACCCTGACGGTAAGCGCGTCGCCCCTGCCGAGCGTGCCGGGGTCCCTGAGCGGCACGATTTCAAGCTCGTGGCCCACCACGCGGGAAAAAGCGGCGCCCCCCGGCGCGTCCACGGTTATGACTGCCTTGCAGAATTTCCCGCTGTTGATCCCCCTGAGGGCCCCCGCCGCCTGGGCCTTGTTCTTCCCCTCGACATAGCCATTCGTGGTCTTGACCCAGCAGGTCCACCGCTTGCCTGATACGGCCAGGTAGGACCCCGGCTGCGACAGGGGGGCGGCGCTCCGGTACGCGCCGTTTGCCCCGGGAACGAGCCGGACCATGGCCCCCCCGGGGGACAGGAGGTAGCTCGGCGCAATCCGCTCCCGGGGTACGGTTTCGTCGTGTGATGAGGGGAACGCATGGTCCCACGCGAAGGTGCATACCGCGGCTGAATTTTTTTTCACGGTGAAATCCTTCATTTCCAGCCACATGTCATGGGCGCTGATGCCGGCCGGTACGGCCAGGGCGAAAAGAAGCGCGGTGATGAATGCGATGCCTGCCTGTTTTGTTTTCATGATGTCTCCTTTGTTTTGTATTGTTTCTTCAAGCGGGCCGCGCATGAAGGGGATTGTTTGGATTGACCGCCCCGGTGCCCATGGGACAGCGGGGCGGTCAATCCGTGAATCCGGTTACAACTTCATGCTGACCGAGCCGTAGAACGACCGGGGCGCGCCGGGCGCCCAGATGGTGTAGTTGCCGGCGTATCCCGCGTAGTGCTCGTTGAGGATGTTCCTGGCGTCAAACCTGAACACGATGGGCGCCTCGCTGGCCGTCAGGGTATAGGACAGGTAGAGGTCGAAGAGGTTGTAGCCGCCGTAGGTGGGTCCCGCTTCTCCCAGTCCCAGACCGTAGGTGCTGTTGAGATAGTACAGCCCCAAGGCGCGGGACCAGGTCCGGGTCCCGTACACGTCAGTATATTGACGGCCCACGCGGGTCCAGCCCACGCCGCCTCCCAGGTTGATGGGCGTGCTCCATATTACCTCGACGCCCCCCTGGAACTCGGGGATGTTCGGCAGCGGCGAGCCCTTGGTCAGGACGTTGCCGATGCTGACGTAACTGGTCGCGGCGTTCGTGCCGAACCAGGGGACCTCGCGCACCCTGCTCCTCATCCAGGTGAAGGTGCCGTCCACCTCGAGGTATTTCAGGGGCATGATCTTTGCCGTGGCCTCGACGCCCCAGCGCCGCGTGGTGCCGATAGTGGTGTAGAACCCTGATCCCGCGGGCTCCTCCCTGGCCTCGTCGGTCACGTCGATCATGTACCCCGTCACGTCGAGCCACAGGTATTTTTCGTAGGTGGCGGTGAGGCCCCCCTCGTACTGCCAGATCTTCGCCGGCTCCAGGTGCTGCCATGTCTGGTAGAGGGTCGTGTCGGGGGGCATCACGAAACCGTTGCTGACGTTCGCCCTGAACCGGAGCACGTCCTTTACGAGGTCCGAAATGAAGCCGAACTTCGGGGTCACCGCGCTGTAGTCGCCGGGGCCGATGACCTGGTGCCTCTCCTGCACCTTCATCCATTGCTTGAGGGGATCGGTGATGTTCAGGGCCTCCTGGAGGTACATTGTGTTCCTGAATTCACCGGCGAAAAGGTCGGCGCGGAGTCCCACGACGGGCGAGAAGTACTGGTGCAGGGTCCACTCGCTTTCCAGGAAGAGGCCGTGCGTCTGGAAGCGGGAATACTTTTTCCCCGTGATGGAGAGGCGCGTCCGGTTCTGGGTGCCGAACTGCCTGAAGACCGTGTCGTCGCTGCAGTATTCGTAGCCGACGATGCCCTTCATCCGGATTTCCTCGTAGATCGGCACGTCCAGGTTCAGGCTGGCGCCGGCGCCGTACTTCCCGATCCGGTAGCCCCGCTCGTACTGGGCGCCCGATCCGAACTTCGCGAAACGCGTCCAGTTCGTCTGGAGGCCGAACCCCCAGGCGAGGATCTTGGCGTACTCGTTCACCACGTAGTTGATGTCAAGGCGCTCCGTGAACTGCCGGCGGTCGCCCCCGTCGTCCTGGGCGACGTCAAGGGGATCCAGGGGCAGGTTCAGGGGGTTGAACATCTGCTGCTTGTACGCCCACTTCCTCACGCCCCACTGGGCGCGGGACATGTAGCCCGGGGCGTCCCAGGCGTGTCCGTGCCCCCTGAGGGACAGTGAGATTTCGAGGTCCTTCGCGGGCCGGTAGGTGAACCGCGTGGACCCGTTCCCGAATATCTGCCGGGAGTTGTCCTGGAAGCCGTCGGTGCGGTAGAACTGGACCGCCGTGTTGTTCCAGAGGGTGTCGCTGATGACCGATTTTCCCAGGGCGGCCTGGACGTCCACGGTGTTCCATGACCCGTACTTCGCGTGGGTGTTGACGTAATCGCCCCCCTTCCGGGTCATGTACACGATGGTGCCGCCGCGGGAGAAATTCCCGTACAGGGCCGACGAGGGGCCCTTGTACACGAGAACGCGGTCCAGTTCCATGGGGATCAGGACGTTGGGGTCCGCGTATCCCCCGCCGTGGCCGTAATATTCGTTCAGGGGAATGCCGTCAAGGTAGACCCCCATGTCGCCGCCGTGAACCCCCGACTGGAAGCCGCGGATGGAAACGGCGTTCGACACTCCCCCCTGGTCATACTCGTGCATCTTGACCCCGGGGACCTCCTTGATGATGTCGGCGGTCTTCGAGATGCCCCTCTTTTCAATGTCCTTTGAGTCCACGATGTTGATGGTGAAGGGAGATTTTTTTATGAACTGCTCTCCTTTCACGACGACTTCCCTCAGGGTGACGTCTTTGGCTTTATCAACGCCTTCAGATGTCTCTTCCTGCAGGTCGGCCGGTCGTTCCCCGGGCCGGTCTTCCTCCTGGGCGGCAAGATACGACGCGGGAATCGCGACAAGCATCGCCAGGGAGAGGGCGCGAATGAGAAATGCCTTCATGAGATCCTCCTTGCGTTATGGCATGAAATAACACCATTTATCTATTTGTAACACGTTATTTTGCGCATACTTTTTGTCAATTATTATGCAATCAGTAACACAAAAAAACAAGAAGTAGCAAAATATTTTTGACAAATAGCGCCGCGTTGCTCTAGTGTCCGGGATATCCCTGGAAGGAGATGGCCTGATAATGATTATTGTTGAATATGGTGAAACCCTGATTTTCATATCCCTGGGCGTGGCCAGCGTCATCGCCCTGGGGGTGATACTCGACCGCTACTTCTATTTGCGGCCCCGCGCCGGCAGGCGGTCCGCGGGGGTGTGCCGGGCGGTCCTCGAGGCCATACGGGCCTCGGACCTGGAGCGCGTGAAAAGCATTTCCTCCGATGAGGATTCCATATACGCCCGCTTCGCCGGGTACTGCATGAACAGGATCGAGGAGCGGAAATCGGGCCTCGAGGAGATGATGGCATCGCGCATGCTGGAGGAGGAGGCGCACATGGAGAAGCGCCTGCCCGTGCTGAACACCCTGGGCAACAACGCGCCCTTCATCGGGCTCCTGGGAACGGTGCTGGGGGTCATCAAGGCCTTCCACGGCCTGGGCACCCTGGGCACTACCGGCGCCGAGGTGGTGATGCGCGGCATATCCACGGCGCTCCTGGCCACGGCGGCCGGCCTGTTCATCGCGGTGCCGGTGGTCATGTTCAACAACTATTTCACGGCGCGCATACAGGAGGTCATGAAGAACCTGCTCATCATTTCGAAGGAGATGAGCGCCCTGGCCCCGGCGGCGCACCGGAAGAAGGGGAGGTAAGCGCGGCATGGCGCATGACGGTCAGAATGGCAAGAGCCTCATCGGCAACATCAACATCACGCCCCTGGTGGACATCCTCCTGGTGCTCCTGGTCATATTCATGGTCACGGCCAACTTTTTGAAGAAGGACGCCGTCAACATCAGCCTTCCCGCCGCCGCGGCCGTGGACCCCAACGTGGCGCGCTCCCTCCAGGTGGCCCTGGACCGCGACGGGAAGATCTACCTGGAGGGCGTGGAGACCACGGAAGAGAACGCCATGGCGCGGCTCTCCCGGGACGTGAAGTTCCGCCCCAACATGCGGGTCACGCTCTCGGCGGACGAGACCCTGGCCTACCGGTCCATCGCCAGGACCATCGGCATAATCAAGAAGGCCGGCGTGTCCAGGATCGCCCTTTCGGTCAAGCGGTAGGGCGCCGTGAACCGGGGAGGTACAGCGCGATGAAAGGAATGACGCGCCGCATCGGATCGTACCTGGCCGCGCGTGATCGCTTCACGCTCTGCCTTGCCCTGTCGCTCTTCCTGCACGGCACCGGGTACGCGGCCTACGTCTGCGCCACGCGGCCCTGGGAGGGGGACTCCTTCCAGGAGGTGGAGATCGAGCAGGTGGACGCCGAATTTCTGGACATTCCCCCCGAGCTGGTCCGTTTCGAGCGGGGCGAATCGAACCCGGCCCCGGTGGAAAAAAAGGAGTGGCTCGAGGGAACGTCGACAAAGGGCGCGGATCCCGACGACGAGGGGGAGGACCGCGTGTCGGGGACGGGCACCGACCCCGACGGCTACTACTTTTCCATCGGCGCCGACCGCCTTCCCGAGCCGATCGTCGATTTTGACCTGAACCAGTACTTTCCCCGGGAGGCCCGCACCGCCCTGATCAGGCGCAGGACGGTCATGGTCATGGTGAAAATAGACGAGCGCGGGCTTCTCCAGGGATACGAGGTGCTCTCGGAACCGAGCGGGCTCGGCTTCGAGGAGGCGGCCGTGAAGGTGGTGAAGCGGATGCGGTTCAGGCCGGGACGAAAAGACGGCAAGGCGGTACGGATGCTCTGCAGGCTTCCCATTACCTTCGAGCTGACCAACTGAGGATTCCCCCCGGGGGAGTAACGGCACTGCGCGGCGCCCCGGCGGCGCACGCCGCGGCGGGAAATTGAACCGCCCACGGTGAATCTGCTTGACAATACCCGGAACCATGGGCGACACTATGCTCCACGGGAAGCCTTCCCGGGGGAGCGGGTTCCGCGGGGCATGAAAAATTCAAAAGATACATACGCGAGGATCAACAACATCTGCCTGGTGATACTGGCCGGCGTGGCCGTCACCGTGGCGCTGATCTACACCCGCGCGATACTCGTTCCCTTCGTCATTTCGTTTTTCATCTACGCCGTGGTGGCGCCCGCCATACGCTGGCTCCACGTGACATGCCGGTTCCCCCGGGTCCTGGCCATACTCACCACGGTCACGGTGTTCATCCTTACCTTTACAGTACTGATCGTTTTCATCTCCTCCTCGCTCATGGATTTTTTCAGGGACGCGCAGCTGTACCGGAGCCGCATCCTCGAATTCATCGCCGGCGTGGAGCGGTTCATCGACTCCCAGGACCTGATCAGCGCACGGATCGACGCGTTGACCGTCGAGAACGCCCTGAAGAGCCTTCCCCTGTTCAGCATGGCGAAGAACATCACCAACGCCCTGGTCTCGTTTTTCGCCAACACACTACTGATCATGGTCTTCGTGCTGTTCATGCTGGTGGGAGAGGGGGTGTCGTATCAAAAGATCCCCTCCGGATTCGTCGGGGAGATCCGGAACAACATTTCCCGGTATATCGGCACGAAATTCATCACCTCCTTTTCGACCGGCGTGATCGTCTTCATCATACTCGCGGCCTTCGGGGTCGAGCTGGCGTTTCTGTTCGGCGTCATCACCGTCCTGCTGAATTTCATCCCCAACATCGGCTCCATCATCGCCACGTTTCTCCCGGTGCCGATCATTCTCCTGCAGTTCGGCGCCGGGTGGCAGCTCTGGGTCATCTTCCCCCTGCTCATGGCGACCCAGTTCACCATCGGCAACATCGTGGAACCGAAGCTCATGGGCCGGAGCATGGGCCTTCATCCGATCGCGATCCTTCTTTTCCTCATGTTCTGGGGCCTGGTCTGGGGAATCCCGGGGATGTTCCTCGCGGTCCCCATCACGTCGATCGTGAAGATCGTCCTGGGCAGGATCGACACCACGGCGCCCCTTGCTGACCTTCTCGAGGGAAAGGTCTGACCCCACCGACGAGGCGTTCAGTCCCCGGGTATATTTGCGCGATCCGGGAAAAATGATTGACGAATCTTGAGTATATAAGTATATTCTAAAATACAGTAAACTTCTGGAGTAAAGAATATCATGAATGTTGAAGCGCACAGGTGCCCGCAAAACCATCCCTGCCCCGCCGTGCGGTTCTGCCCCGCGGGCGCCATCGAGCAAAAGGGGAACGGACTGCCGGTGATCAACGAAGGCAGGTGCACCGGGTGCGGCGCCTGCATCGACTTCTGCCCCATGGGGGCGATACGGGAGTGATGATGGATCAAACAGGAACAAAACGGGGCGGCCTCATGAAATCCCTTCCCTGGAAGCTGATCGCCGGTGTAGCCATCGGCGGGACCGCCGGCTTCCTCTACTACTATTTCGTCGGGTGCGCCACGGGGACCTGTCCCCTGACCTCCAATCCCTTCACGAGCGTGCTCTACGGCGCGGTCATGGGCACCCTGATCTCCCGCGCCTGAGGCCGGACGCGCGCCGCGGCCCACCTTCGCAAGGGAGGGCTGCGCGATGCATGGATGTCCCTGCGGGACGCATGTAAAGGACCTCACGCGGAGGCGCGGACGATATGGTTGGTGCCCCTGCCGGGGCGGGGGGCATGTCACACACGCACCCTGAACGGAGTCGAAGGGTTATCGCCCAGCCCTGGGCGGGGGGTTGACCATGGGGATTTTCTGTGCGCCATCTCC
>CAZKPR010000091.1:0-14629 GCA_964554685.1 uncultured Leptospirales bacterium
GACGGCATCACCGGCTGGGTCTTCGGGACCGGCATCTCGATCCATTCCTCCTCCGATTCCGGCGCCATGGAAAAGATCGTCACCGGCTTCATGGAGGCGGAACGGGCGAGGGTAAAGCAGTATCTCGCGGGGAAATGGTGGACCATCAACGAGTTCGGAGACTTCACCGACCACTGCCTTGAATTATACGAGTCTCAGAAATACCGCTCCTTCCAGAAGGGAGGCGAGCAGAACCCCATTGTCGGCACCTTCACAATCGATTTCGACAGGAACGAAATACTGTTCTCCGCGGGCACCTCGTTCAAGAGCAACCTTGACCTGGAAAAACGGGGGGCGGACTATATCATAAAAAGGGAAATGAAGGATTTCGAGCTCCGCTTCAAGAAGATATCGATAGAAACCGGACCCGAACCGGTAATCAAGGAGAAAAAAAATTCGAAACAAACCGCGCCCTCCCCGCGGGGGAATACGCCTCAATAAATTTCTTGCCCAGTGCGGCCTCGGTTCCCGCCGCAAAACGGAAACGCTGATATCCTCGGGGAGAATTGCCGTCAACGGCGCTCGCACGACACTTCTCGGAACCGTCATCGCCCCCGGTGACAGGGTCACCATGGACGGCGTTCCCCTCCGTCCCCCGGAACAAACGGACATCCTGGTCCTTAACAAGCCCCGCGGGTATATCACCACGATGAGCGACGAACTGAAGCGCCCGACGGTCATGGACCTGGTTCCGGAAAAATACCGCCGCCGGGGTGTTCGTCCCGTGGGACGCCTTGACCGGGATTCCGAGGGGCTCCTCCTGCTTACCAACGACGGCGAGCTCGCCCACAGGCTCACCGGCCCGCGGTTTCATGTGCCCAAGGAATATCGCCTGGAAATTGACCGTCCCCTCGCGCCCGAGGACGAGTCCAGGATCCGCGAGGGCGTGTATCTCCCCCAGCTCGGGAAAAAAACAAGGCCCGCCCGGGTGCTCTGTGATGCCGACAACAGGCAGCGGGTAACGATCGTTCTATCCGAGGGAAAAAAGAGGCAATTGCGCTACACCCTGGGCAAACTGGGCTACAAGGTCAGGGGACTGGAACGAACCGCTTACGGTCCACTGACCCTCAGGCGCGTTAAAAAGGGCTCCTTGCGGCCTCTGACCCTGAAGGAGATACGCGAGCTCAGGAGAATGGTGGGCCTGGATGATGAGGGTAAAGCCTTACGATGAGGACCTGGAGATAAAATAACGCTCGGCGTCCTCGAGGGAGCCGAAGATCCTGATATGCGCGCCGATTTTTGCGATGCCGAAGATCTGGATGATTCTCGGGCTTCCGCATACCAGCACCATTTCGCTTCCCTTTTCCTTCATTGCCCTGCTCAGGTTGACAATGCTGCTCATGCCGGTCGAGTCAATGTAGTAGAGATTGGGCAATTCCAGCACTATGTTCGGGAACCCCACGCCCTCAATCTCCCGCTGAATCGCCGCGGCTATTTTCGGGGTCTTGATGAAATCCATCTCCTCCACGGGCAGAGTAATCACTGAATATGAATCGTACTGTGTGAACTCGATGCCGTACATGGCGTGACCCTTCTCCTTTATCCGTACCGCCCCCTTCGTCCCCGAAACCGGCAGGGATTGGCCGTGTGCATACCGCAGGATACCGGAATACTGTGAATAGTACCCGGTAAATGTATGCTGGCAAGTATAATTCCGCGCCGGAGGCCCATTTTTTTATTCAACCCGCCAATTCCGGCGCGAAATTAATTTCTTATGCGACGTTCGAACAATGTCGAATCCATATAGTGAGTCCCGGAAACGAGATGCGCGGCATGTGGCGTGTTCATCTCCCGGAAGGATGACGGAGCCAGGGAACCAGGCATGCAAAATATCGATTTTTACGAAAAAAGAAGCCCCCGCATGGTGCATCCGCAGTTCACCGACTTCGACCCGGAGTATTATCCCCGCGTGACCCAGTCCACACCGCGGGAAATCGAGCGCGTCAGGAAGAGGGCGAGCAGGATATTCTTCACCATTACCGCGCTCTGCATTATCTCCTTCACGGTGGGAATCGTCGTGGGGATAAAGTTCTCAGGCGGAACCGACAAGGAGATCGTCGACGCCAGGACCTTCAACGCCATGGCGGATTTCGGGAAAAGAATACCATTCATGGCCGGCAACGAAACAAAGCCGGCCGTACCAGCAAAAAACGCGTTTCCCCGTGAGAGTTATCCCTACGTGCTCTCGGTAAAGGGTGACTATGACCACGCCACGTCGCAGAATATGGCCTCGTACATCAGCGGGCTCGGTCACACCGTCATACTGTCAAAGCATAACGATCGATTCCGGATATTCGTCGGGCCTTACCGGAAACACGCCGACGCCCTTGACGCCCTGAAAAAAATTTCCGCCCATCCAAAATATTCGCTTGCCGAAAACACGCGCATTATCAAAAGGTAAGCCTGCGGCGACAGGTCTTCCCGAATGGATCGCACTCCGCCATGGGAAGCGCTGCGGGTACGTCACTTCGCAATTCTTCACGAGGAGAACGCGTGCCCTTACACTTATGTGAATGGATGGGGCACATGGTGAAAACCGACGCGATCGTACGAAAAGCCAGGACAGATGAGATCGGCGAAATCCACGCCATCATATCATCCTACGCATCGGAGGGGATACTCCTTTCGCGGAGCCCCGATGACATCGGCGCCGACATCAACAAGTTCTTCGTGACTGAGGAGAATGACGCCATTACCGGGGTTGTCACGTACTACGATTACGGCGAACACCTCAAGGAAGTGCGCTCCCTGGCGGTTCACAAGGAGCATCTCCGGAGGGGTATCGGCACGGCGCTCCTGAGGAACCTTATCAGCGACCTCTCACGGGGGAACGGGCACCCCAGGATTTTTGTGCTCACCTACGCACCTCTTTTTTTCGAGAAGAACGGGTTCACGGAAATCGACAGGAACGATCTCCCGGAAAAAATCTGGAAGGATTGCGCGGGCTGCCCCAACCGGCTGAACTGCACCGAGACCGCCCTCCTCTACACGGGATAGGTCCCCCCCTGCCCGTTCATCGCACGAGGGAAAATCCCTCCACGATCCGTTTCATGGCCGCGGCGTCGGCCGTGTAACCGGCCTCCGAGGCGATGACGCGGACACAGTGCGTGATTTTTTCGTTCAGAAAAACAGCCTCATAGCCCGCGTACACGGGCGGGGATCCGCTCCTGAACCGATGGATAATCCGGTCTTCCCCGCGCAGCACGAGTTCGCGCGCGAGCGTGTCGAAACCGAGATATCCACGCCATTTTTCCCGGGCCTGCTCGACATCCCTGAAGGGGGTCCCGATTATCTCGCTGTCGACGGCCATGAGGTAGGCATAGGAATCCTCACCTTCCGCGCCCAGGGTTACCCCGAAAAGCGTTCCCGAATAACGATAATCCCTGCCTGACCGCTCCCTCCTCCTGATGACCCGCAAGCCCGCGGGACCCCGAAAGGAGTAGCGCATGAAATCATCGATGACGACCGTGTCCGATCCGTCCGAATAGAGCAGGAGTGAGGCGGATTCGTTCATCCGATCGAAACGCGCGCCGTTCCGCCTTCGCAGATCTTCCAGGGCCTCCCTCGCCCGCACCTGGGCCTCGTAGACCCTGTTATTCCCGGCGGGGAGGGCGCAGATTGACTTGAGCACCGTGAGCGCCTCTTCATAGCGGTGCTCCTTGATGAGGGTTTCGCCGTAATGGAGGTGGTAGTCGATGGCGCGGGAGGAAACCGGCCGATAGGCGGGAGCGTCGGACGCGGTGATGCGGATCCTCCCCGCACCGTCGATGAAATAGGAATTGCCCTCCCTGTCCCTGAAGTGCTTCCAGTCAGGCATCTGTCCGGAAAGAAGTACCGCGGCAAGGATAAAGAAAATGCGGGTCGGTGTTGACCGCATGGTTATAACAGCTGGAGCAGGATGAGCCCCGCGAGGATGACGAGGCCCAGGACCAGCGCGATGAGGTAGGTCGCGCGGTTCTCCATGATATGGTTCTCCTGCGGGGCCTCCTGGGAGGGCACGTCAAGCATGATCTTGACGTTCTCCTCCTCGAACATCTTCGCCAGGACTCCCTTGGCGACAAAGGCATAGAGCATGATCCCGCCCTTTTCGAAGGGGATCTTCGCCTTGACCCTTCCCGTCACCGACGACCGGCTGCCGTCGGGGCCGTAGGCATTTACCAGCCTGAGTATCTTTTCGGACACGACATCCTTCCCTGTGAGCATCACGCGTATCTTATCCCCTGGATTCAGATCGCTTATGTTCTTTCCCTTCACCGGCGCGAGGACCGCGCTCCCCTCGACGATGTAGCGCGCCTCGCTTTCAAGCTTCGTGATGCGCTCGTCCTCATCGGCGACATCCTCGACTTCCTTTGAAGTGCCGGAGGGGACGTCGATAGCCACCCCCGCGATATCGAGGGCGACAGAGGACGTGGGTTCAAGCTCGATCTGGCACCGCACGGAGGCGGTACCGAATGACCTGGCGAGGATATCCTTTACCGCCTCGGTCAGTTCAACGAGGTTTTTTTCCTGTACGTCGGGAAAGACGTCGTAACTCACGAAGGAGTCGAGGAGATAATAGGTGAAATTCTGGGAATCGATGACCCCGGGTCCCTTCCTGCCGGCACCGATGTCACGGTAGAGCGATTTCCAGTCGTCAAAAACGCGCGTTTTTTCGAATAGACCCGGTTCCGATGAAAGGAGGCAGGCCACGTTGGCGATGTATTCCTGTATGAAATTGAAAAAAGCGATGAACACCCCGGCGACATTCTTCTTCTCGACGTAAAATTTGCCCTTCACCGCCATGATGTCCATGTACTGCCCGGAGGCCATCTCCTTCGCCTTTATGATGTCACCCCTCGTGTACTTCAGGGCGATGTCCACCATTTTCGCCTTTTCCTGCAATGAATTGTATTCCTGCATCGCGTTCATTCCCCGTTCGCGGAAAAATATTTTTCCAGGATCTCGTACCGTTTCTGGGGGCTCAGGTTAAGAATCTTCCTCGCTCCCTGGATTACCTTCATCCTGTACTTCAACTTGGTCATTATGCTGTATATCCCGTCCTTCTGGATACCGTCGATTATCACCGCTTTATCGAAGGGGATGTTGAACTCGAGCATGGGCCCGAGCACGTCGATGAGATACTCCGGGAGCACGTACTTGAGGGACATGCGCGGCACACCCATCTCGAGCCTGCGAAGGGCCCTGTAGCCCCTGAATTGCTCCTGGGGGATCGACTGGAAATTACCCGGGTTGTCCGTCAGCTGAACCACCACCGAATCGTCCTCCTCGGATTCGAGGATGCGGAGGTACGTGGTACTGGACTTGTATGACGAGAGGAGCCCGTAAAGGCTGTCATCCCTCTCTTTTTTGATTTTTTTTGATACGGCTTTCATAACCGTCCGATCCGTTATGCGACCCCGGCGTGTCCTCCCGGTCTTCAAACCGCGCTGTACACGCCCTTCCCGTCCTTCTTCACGATCCTCATGGAATGGCATTCATCCATCATCTTTTCCACATCCTCCCCCTGTCCGCCCGTGAACCTGGCGATATCGCCCGTCATGACCGATCTGTTGACGCGGATAAACTCGATGAAGTCCCGCTCACGGTCCGAGAGGGGACCGATGAAGAAGGCATTATTCTGGCAGATATTTTCGGTTATTACAACAATTTTTTTGTTTTTATACTTCGAATGAAAGCGAAGCACCATGTCGATGTTCATCTCGGAGATTTCCGAAAGATTCTTCAGCTTCACGTAAAACGGCCGTTCGGAACGCACGGAGTCGAGAATCAGCCTCACGATGAACTCGTCCACGAAGGACGAATCGATGACCTTGACCCCCTCGAAGTCCAGTACCAGTGTCTCGTCATCCCCCATGGCTTCCACGAGGGACATCACGGACCCGTAGAGCGCCCGCCCCATGTGCCGCGTGATCAGGTCCGGAGACCTCAGCTTCAGCTCCTCCGCTTTCTTCTTTACCTTGATGACCATATCCCTTCGTTCTATCCCATCAGTGAAATCGATATCTGGGTCCCGCAGAACGCGCTCAGGTCGTTCTTGAGGAACAGGTACGACGAACCCGGGTTCTTCCTGTGGTACAGTGTCGACACCGACGCGGCGCCGGAACGGAAGTAGATGCTTCCCTTCAGCCTTTCCACGATCGCATGGACCTGGCTCAGTCCGTACCCGAACTCCCTCTTGCTCGAAATGGGAGTCGTGAGCGCAAGCTCTATCAGGTTTGCCGGTGAATCATACCGCACGCCGCTGTTCTCGAAGCTTTTTTCTATTCCTATCCCCGAATCGCTTATGCAGAGCCTCACGACCTGCTCTTTGCCAGCCGTGTAGGTCTGCATGGCGAGATACCCGGAGTCGAGGCTGTGTTCAAATACGTTCTGGCAAATTTCCGAAATAACGGTGACGAAGTAGTCAACCACCCTGTCCGTGAGCCAGTGCTTGAGGATGTGCGCAGCGCGCTTCCTGAAGACCCCGACGATGGAGGATATGACGCGGACGCTTTCCCGCTCCTTGTTGGGTATCTCGGTGATCTCGATGACCCGGCGGCTGAATGAGCTGCGCTTGAGGAGGAGCTTGTCGTCCAGCCTGTCGGCCACGTCAAAAATACCCGCCTTGAAAAAATCCATGCGGTGAAGATACTGGTGTATTGCGAGGGGAATCCCCGTGAGGTGAAGCTTGGTGCCCGTTTTTCTCAGGTACTCCCTCCCCATCAGGAGGAGCGAGAGCATTGAATAGGGCTCGATGAAGGAGATCCGGGACAGGTCCAGGTTGCGCGCGCCGCCCATGATCGCCTCGCGGAGCTCAAGGACATATTCGAAATCGTAGGGATCCCGGAACCTGTTCGGCAATGTCACTGTAGCGCTGTTGTCCATTTCCCACCGCATATTCCATCGGTATCACCGGGGAAACGGGCGCAGGATCCGATGTTCCACGCGACGCCTCCCCCGTTCAATCATCGGACAACGGGACGGCAAGCTGAATATATTCTTTTTTTGCCATCCCCGGCACCAAGGGAAATAAAAAAGGGCCGGGATACTACCCCGACCCTTTCCTTTTGCTGTATTGTTGATCTTTCGCGCGTCAGTACATTCCGCCCATTCCGCCCATTCCGGGTGCCGCCGGCATTGCCGGTTTTTCCTCCGGCTTTTCGGATATGAGCACCTCCGTGGTGCAGAGCATGCCCGCGACGGAAGCGGCGTTCTGGAGCGCCGAGCGCACGACCTTGGCCGGGTCGATGATGCCGACCTTGGTCATGTCGACCCACTCGAGCTTGGCGGCGTCGAACCCGATATTCTCCTTCTCGGTCTTCGCCTTTTCCACGATTACCGATCCCTCGAGGCCCGCGTTGAAGGCGATCATCTTCATCGGTTCCTCGATGGCCTTCACGATGATCTGGGCTCCGATCTTTTCGTCTCCGGAGAGCTTTTCCGCCACGGCGGTAACCGCTTTCTGGGCGTTGATGAGGGTTTTCCCTCCGCCGGCGACGATGCCCTCCTCGACGGCCGACCTGGTCGCCGACAGGGCGTCTTCCACCCTGGCCTTCTTCTCCTTCAGCTCGATCTCCGTTGCGGCGCCGACATTGATGACGGCAACGCCGCCCGCGAGCTTGGCCTTCCGCTCCTGGAGCTTCTCGATGTCGTAATCGGACGTGGAATCCTCGATCTGCTTCTGGATCTGGGCGATCCTTCCCTTGACGTCCTTCTGCGACCCCGCTCCCTCGATCATGGTGGTGTTTTCCTTGTCAACGATGACCTTCTTGGCACGGCCAAGCATCTGGAGCGTCGTGTTCTCCAGCTTCATGCCAAGGTCTTCCGAGATGACCTGTCCACCCGTGAGGATCGCGATGTCCTCGAGCATCGCCTTGCGGCGATCACCGAAGCCGGGGGCCTTGACGGCGACGCAGCTGATGGTCTTTCTCAGGGTATTGACGACGATGGTGGCGAGGGCCTCGCCCTCAACGTCCTCGGAGATGATGAGGAGGGGTTTTCCCGCCTGGGCGACCTTTTCGAGAACCGGCAGAAGGTCCTTCATCGTCGATATCTTCTTGTCATGGATCAGTATGTAGGCGTCCTCGATGGTCGCATCCATCGTCTCGGGATCCGTTGCCATGTAGGGCGAAAGGTACCCGCGGTCGAACTGCATCCCCTCGACGACCTCGAGGTGCGTGTCGATGGACTTCGCCTCCTCCACGGTGATCACGCCGTCGCGGCCCACCTTGTCCATGGCATCGGCGATGAGGTCCCCGATTTCCTGGTCGTTGTTCGCCGAAATGGAGGCCACCTGGGCTATCTCCTTCTTGTCGACGATCTCCCTCGAAGCGGAGGCGATATAGTTAACGGCCCCCTCGACCGCCTTGTCGATGCCGCGCTTCAGATCCATGGGGTTCGCGCCGGCCGTCACGTTTTTCAGGCTCTCGCGGTAGATCGCCGAAGCGAGTATGGTCGCCGTCGTGGTTCCGTCACCGGCCACATCATTGGTCTTGGTGGCGACTTCTTTTACCATCTGCGCTCCCATGTTCTCGAACTGGTCCTCGAGCTCGATCTCCTTGGCCACGGTGACCCCGTCCTTCGTAACCGTCGGGGCGCCGAATTTTTTATCGATCACCACGTTACGCCCACGGGGCCCGAGCGTAACCTGCACGGCGCTGGCGAGCTTTTTGACTCCCTCCAGAATCGAGCGCCTCGCTTCCTCGTTATACTGCAATATCTTAGCCATTGTTACATCCTCTCATCAGAATATTTGGTTGTCACTTTGAAAATTGATCATCAGCAGTTCAGGTCACGGGAAGGCAACGCCGTGCCGGTGTTCCGCGTTTTCCCCGCGGCCCGAACCGGCATGCCGGATAGCGGCGTGACCGGCTGCCATGGCCCTTCCCGCATCTACTCGATAATCGCCAGTATGTCTCCCTCGGAAAGAATGAGGAAATCTTTTCCGCCATGCTTGACTTCCATCCCGCCGTACTTGCTGAAAATTACCGTATCTCCCGCCTTGACCGTCATCGGCACAAGGTCCTTGCCGTCACGTTTGCCCTGGCCCACCGCCACAACCTTTCCCTGCTGGGGTTTTTCTTTCGCGGTATCAGGCACGTAGATCGATCCGACTTTCTCCTCTTCCTGATCAAGCAACTCAACGACGACACGATCGCCTATAGGTTTTAGAGCCACTTCCATCCTCCTTCAATAAAAATGAATTGTTTTCCTCTATTTGTAGAAGAAATTTCTAGGGTTTTTATTAAAATAAATATATATAGAAATATATATTTTTTACATAAGAAAATTAATGAATTGTTAGCACTCAATTTAATGAGTGCTAACAATTCATTAATATAAACATATCCCTTTTTTAGCAAGTCTAATTTTCAATATTTACAGCTAATTATAAGGAATTATAAAAAAATACGGCTTGTTTTTATGATTTTTTACCTTCACGCAAATTTCGCCGGTTATTTCCCTGAAATTGTGCCATCCGTCATGTCTGTTTTTCCGCCCCTTTTTTCTATCAGTGTAATATCACCGATAACCATGGTTTTATCCACGGCCTTGCACATGTCATACACCGTGAGGGCTGCAACGGAAACCGCCATCAATGCCTCCATTTCAGCGCCGGTTTTCCCCTCAAGCCGTACCTCTGACATGATGCGCACGCCCGTATCCTCATGATCAAGTTCGATCGTGACATCGACAAAGCTCAGGGAAAGGGGATGACACATCGGGATAAGTTCCGCGTTCCGTTTCGCCGCCATGATGCCGGCGACTTTGGCTATCTGGAAGAGGTCCCCTTTCGGCAGAAGGCGTTTTTCGATCAACTCCAGGGTCGGTGCGTCTACCCGCACAAAACCCCTCGCCCTGGCCGATCGCATGGTGGTCTTTTTGGTCGATATGTCAACCATTACCGGGGCGCCCTCATCCGTATAGTGTGAAAAATCTGCCATACCAGCCTCACCCGGACCCCTGCGGAGTGCCATTCTTGAACTCATCAAGTAGCTTTTTCGAATCGCTCACGTTCCCGATCAGGATGAAACCCGCCAGCCTGTCGTCAATGTAGAAGGTCTTCCGGTAATGACCCTTCTCTTCGTCCACTTCCATGCAGGGTCGGTATCCCCCATCGGGCATGTCCTGGCAGAGGGAGCCGGCGGAGAAAAGCCTCGTGCCGAATAGGTTCAGGACCGCGGGGTACACTTCGTCCTCGAACCTGGCGGCGCGTCCCGCGGCATTGGATCCCGCGATCTTTCCCTGCCGCACCGCCGGCATCCAGAGGGCCGTGGTCTTGCCCATGAATTCCGCGGCATCACCACAGGCGTATATTCCCGGTTCCGAGGTTTCCATCCTTTCATTGACAACGATGGCGCGGTCAACGCGGATACCGCAGTCCCGTGCGAGCTCAACGGCGGGCCTCACCCCGATCGAAAATACGATCATGTCGGCCGATAGCTCAGCCCCCGATGAGAGTTTCAGGCCCGTCGCCCTGCCCTCCCCGAGGATGGCATCGGCCGTTACGCCAAGGACAAGTTCGACGCTGTTTTTTTCGATAATACGGCAGGCGATCTCCGCGCATTCCTCGTCGAGCTGCCGCGGGAGAATTCGTGCGCTCGCCTCGATGACGCTCACCGCAAGGCCCCGCGCCGATAGAAAGTGTGCCGCCTCCAGTCCCAGGAGGCCTCCACCGACAACGATTGCACTGGACGATCGCTTCGCGCACTCCCTCACGCTTGATGCGTCCCGCAGCGTTCTCACCGCGAAGACGTTTTCACGCTCGCACGCGTTCGGGAACGGCACGATGGGATGGCTCCCCGTGGCGATGATGCACCTGCCGTATGAATGCCGGTCGCCCCGGGCCGTTACGATTTCCCGTGCCCCGGTATCGATGCGCACCACCTTCTCGCCGCGCCTTACTTCGATGCCGTTCTTCTCATACCACCCTTCCGCGTTGAGGTAGAACCCCGATCGTTTCTCCACTCCCTCGTCGCCGATCGCCTCGGTCAGGAAGGGACGGTAATAGGGAAATTCCGGCTCCTCCGAAAAAAGCCTCACGGGAACGGTTGAATCAACAGCCCTGATCTCCCTGGCCGCTGAAACCCCGGCGGCGGACGCCCCGATAATGAGTATATCACGTGATTTCACTGCGGCCTTTACTGCGTTGCAGGTGACGCCGAACGCCTTTTGAATAGCTTGATTATATACTGGATGATCCCTGTCAGGATATACCCCGCGATCACACCGAAAATACACCACATGCTGAAAAGACTGAGCAGAAGAATCATCGTTATCATGGTCAGGACCAGGACGACCCGTCCCTTTCGGAAAATGGTGGCGAAGGTCTTGCCGTAGTCTATCCGCGAAACCATGAGAAGTCCCGCGACAACATAGATGGGCACGAATACCCAGAGGGGAAACCTCACCGTGAACTTGATCAGGAACATGAAGTCCGGAATCTCCAGGGCGGGGATCACCGCGATCAGTATCCCCGCGGCAGGCGAGGGAAGGCCGGTGAAGCCCTTCTGCTCCTCTTCAAGGGCGCCGATATTGAAGCGCGCGAGCCGGTATATGGCGCAGATCGGATAGATGAGGGCGATCAGCATGCCGGTATCCACGAAAAAGCCGCTCTTCGGGAGCTCGGACAGGTAGGCCTGGTAGGCGATTACCGCCGGTGCAATGCCATAGGCGATGCCGTCGGCGAGGGAATCAAGCTGCACCCCCACGGGACTGGCCACGTGCATGGCGCGGGCGACGGCACCGTCGATGGCGTCAAAAAACGTACCCACGCAGACCAGTATCCCCGCCATTGCAAGGGATCGAAGGTCCCCCTTGCTCGCGAGTATGATGGCGAAGAACCCCATGGTCATGTTCGACATGGTGATCATGTTGGGGACGATCGACCGCTTCTCGACGATGAAACTCCCTATGGCGCGCCGCGTCTTTCCCGACTTCCCGGGGCGCCCTGCCTTCTCCCTGCGAGACCGCTCCTTTTCCGCGCGCCTCATGATCCGCTTTTCCGATCCCTTCATGCCCATACCCGCACCCGCTTGTTGATTATGTTGTAAGCCCAGCCCCCTCCACCATGACCGGAAAAGAAGGCGTGTCAATAAAAAAACCTTCATGCGACGCAGGCCTGATGTGCAAGGCGACCGGGCACGCCAACACGGACAGCGCGATGGAGTGAAGCGACAAGTTACCGGTCCGTTCGAACCGCCGCGCGTGCACGATGGCGCTCGAAGGCGAGATCGATGAGACGATCGATCAGGGCGGGATAGGGAAGACCGGAATGCTCCCAGAGTCGGGGATACATGCTGATCCCGGTGAATCCGGGCAGGGTGTTCACCTCGTTGAGGTAGAATCCTCCGTCCTGCCTGTCGAGAAAAAAATCGACCCGTGCCATTCCGCTGCAGCAGAGCAGACGATACCCTTTTACCGCGGCGTCACGGATGCCCTCGGCAACGGCGTCATCAAGGGGCGCGGGAATCAGCAGCTCGGCCCCGTCGGGATCGATATACTTCGATTCATATGAATAGAATTCATGGCGCGGCACCACCTCGCCGAGAACAGATGCCTCGGGTGCCGCATTCCCGATCACCGCGCATTCGATCTCCCTGGCGTCGATCCCCTTCTCGACAAGGATCTTCGTGTCGTAGCGGAATGCCTCGTCGATCCCACCGGGAAGCGAATCGTAATCACGCGCCTTGATGACTCCCACGGAAGAACCGGTCCTGGCCGGCTTGATAAAAAGGGGGCAAGGAAGGTCCCTTCGTATTCTCTGGAGAATGGGCGCGGGATTGGCCCTCCACTCGTCGACCGTGACAGTTGTCCAGGGGACCACGGGAATACCCCCGTCCCGAAGCAGCCGCTTTGCCACGTCCTTGTCAATGCCGATGGAAGAACCGACCGTATCGGCCCCGACATACGGCACCATTGCCAGTTCCAGGAGCCCCTGAAGGGTGCCGTCCTCGCAGTAGGTCCCATGCACCGCGGGAAACACCACGTCGACGGCGACCCGGGCGTCGTCAATGGCATCGCGGAGGACGAGGCGGTTTCCCTCGTCATAATGATTGACGTACCAGGCGCCGGACTTTTCCATTTTCAGGATCCGGCCGAAGTCAGGATGCTCGACTATCTCGGGGCTTTCCTGGACGTACCATTTCCCGTCACGGTCGATTCCGATCGCCACGACTCGGTACTTCGCGGGATCAAGGGCCGACACGACCGACGCGGCGGAGCAGAGTGATACGTCATGCTCCCCCGACCTCCCCCCGAAGAGGACCCCCACGGTTCGCATCAGCCCTCCGTCTCGATAAAGGCTTTATGTATCACTTTCTGCGCCAGTTCCGCGTACATGTCGTCTATGACGCAGGAGATTCCGATTTCCGACGTTGATATCATCTCGATGTTTATGTTCTGCTCGGAGAGCATGGAAAAGATCTTTCCCGCGACGCCGTAGGAGGAGAGCATACCCACACCCACTGCGGAAACGATCGCGATATCCGGCTTTGAGTCGACCTCGGAGGCGCCCAGTTCCTGCTTGAGGTCTCCACAGAGCTCCATGGCCCGGTCAAGATCGCTCTTCAGCACGGTAAAGGATATGGACGCCTTGTTGTCCCTTCCCGTGGACTGGACGATCATGTTGACGTATATTTTGTTCTCACCGAGATGCCCGAAAACGCGCGCCGCTATTCCGGGCCTGTCCGGAATGTCCCTGATGGTGATTTTCGCCTCGTCACGCTTGGCGGTCACGCCGCTGATCACAAATTTTTCCACCATTTCCTCCTTGGGCATTACAATGGTGCCCGCTTCGAAATTGAAACTCGACCGGACATGCAGCCTGATGCCATACTTCTTCGCGAATTCAACGGAACGCGAGTGAAGGACCGCGGCGCCGAGCCTGGCCAGCTCAAGCATCTCGTCATAGCTTATTTCGCCGAGCTTGAGAGGACGGCTTATGATGCGGGGGTCCGCCGTGTAGACGCCGTCAACGTCCGTGTATATTTCGCAATCGCGCGTCCCGAGGACCGCCGCCAGTGCGACGGCCGATGTGTCGGAACCGCCCCTGCCCAGGGTGGTGATGTTGTCATCGGCGTCGATCCCCTGGAATCCCGCCACGATCACGACCTTGCCCCCGTTGAGAGATTTCATGATCCTCTCGGTCGAGATGCTTTCGATCTTCGCCCTGCTGAAATTGCCGTCCGTCACCATCCGGATCTGGGAGCCCGTGTAGGATATGGCGTCCACACCGATGTCGTGGAGCGCCATGGCCAGGAGGGCGATTGATACCTGCTCCCCCGTTGAGAGAAGCATGTCCATCTCCCTGCTGCTGGGCCTGCTCGCCACCTGGGCCGCGAGGGAAACCAGCTCATCCGTGGTCTTGCCCATGGCCGAGACGACCACCACGACGGAACGACCCCTTTCCACGTACCCCTTGATTCGCTCCGCCACGGCCCTGATCCGCTCGGCGGAACCGACGCTCGTGCCCCCGTATTTTTGTACGACGATCTCTAAACCTGACATGGTCTTCCCCGGTTTGTCGTTCCCGGCCCCGGCACGCACCTGGACCGGTTTGAACGACTTGAGTAACGGGGACCCCCGGGCAGGTCAATTACAATATTGGAGT